>JAQGHV010000111.1 GCA_028288785.1 Rhodospirillales bacterium
CCGATCGAAGAAGCCATCTTCCTGGCCGGCCGCGTGGTCCTCATGGAGCCTGGACCGGGGCGCATCGCCAGCGAACACCGCATAGAACTGCCGCGGCGGCGCGATGTCTCGAGCCCGGAGTTCAACGATGTGCGGCGCATGCTCGGGGCGCGGCTGCACAGCCACCACGCGCAAGGCGGCGTAGAAAGGGCTGGGGTCGTTGCTGCGGGGGGCCATGGCGCCTACGGAGATCGGGGAGCCGGCGCGTCTCGCCCGACTGGGACCGCCATGGAGGATGGCGCGGGGAACGAGGCCGGCGCTGTTACGGTCGGCAGAACCTTCGACGGGAGTTCCCGGCGCGTCCCTTATTCCAGCCGGATATTCGCTTCTCGGATGAAGCTGCCCCACAAAGCAGTGTCCGCCTCCATCACCCGGCGGAAAGCCACGCGGCCACGATTCTGCACCTGGAACCCCGCGCCATGCAGCCTGGCAGTGACGTCGCTGTCGCCGATGCCGGCGAGGCTTGCCTGCTCGATGCGCGCCAGCACCGGCTCGGGCGTGGCGGCGGGCGCCACCAGGCCGATCCAGGAAATCGCCTCGTAACCGGGGAAACCCTGTTCTGCGACGGTCGGAACCTCCGCCAGGTCGCGCCAGCGGGTCCCGCCGGTGACGCCGAGGGCGCGGTATTGCCCGGCCTGGAGACCCGGCAGAGATTGCATCGGGTTGTTGAAGCTAAGCTGCACCTGCCCCGCGAGAAGCGCCATCTGCGAGGGGGCGGCACCGGCGTAGGGCACGTGCGTCAGCTCCACGCCGGCGCGACGGGCGAAGAGCGCGGGCGCGAGGTGGCTGGTGTTGCCGATGCCGGCGGAGCTGTAGGTGATCTCGCCGGGACGCAGCCTCGCCAGCGCCACCAGCTCCTGCATGGTGCGGGCCGGCAGCGAGGGATGGGCCAGCGCCACCATCGGGAAGTCGAGCACCTGCACGATGGGCGCGAAATCACGCATCGGGTCGTAGCTGGGATTCCGTACCAGGAAGGGTGCGGCGATGATGCTGGAGGCGGCGCACAGCAAGGTGTAGCCATCGGGCGCCGCCTTCGCGACCAGATCCGCGCCGATGTTGCCGCCGGCGCCGGGCCGGTTCTCCACCACGATGGATTGGCCCCAAGCGACGCCGAGGCGCTCCGCCAGCGCGCGGCCGGCCACGTCCGATGGCCCGCCGGGCGCGGATGCCACGACAAGGCGCACCGAGCGCGAGGGCCAAGGCGACTGCGCGAGGGCAGGGCGCGACAACGTGGCCAGGGCGGGGGCGCCGGCAATCAGATTGCGGCGGGTCAGGCGGATGGCCATTGCGACGTTCCCTTCGTGGAGCATCAACCATTCGGATCTTCTTCGCCCGACTGGATGCGGATGCTCGATATTGCAGAGAGATGTAGCGTCTGGAGCGAGTGTGGGCGAACGAAAATGCTGTCGTCCGAGTCGGCCCCGCATCCCATGTCGTCATCTGGGGCGCGGTGATGAGGCCGAACGCTTCGGCGGGGTAGGCTTCGGCCGCTTCACCCCTGCCGAGGCTAAGCTAAGTCCCACTGCCAGCCTGTCACACCGCGCCAGGAGACGTCACATGGATGAAGGCCTCGTAGAACTCGCAACACAGCTGTGGGCTGCCCGGCGCGATCGCCTCACGATTGATGGCACCAGGTTCCGGCTGCCGGTTTCGACGGACGAAGCCTATGCCGTCCAGCATCACATCGTCTCGCTGAGCGGATCGACGTCGTGCGGGTACAAGATCGGTTCGACGAGCAAGGAAGCGCAGGCGTTCCTAGGTACCACTGGACCGAGCGCGGGTGCCCTCCTGCGTCCGTTCTTGTTCGAAAGCCGGCGGTCGTGGAGGTCGCGGCAGATCATTCACCGGCGGTCGAAGGGGAGTTCGCTTTCCGTGTTGGCAGGCAGCTTCAGCCTCGGGAAGCCCCATACACAACGGACGAAGTCTCGGCAGCGATCGAGTGCGTCGCTGGCTCGATCGAAGTCGTCGGTTCGCGGTTTGCTGGCGGGCTGGGTGGCCAAGGGCGGTTGCTTACAACGGCGGATGGCAGCGCGAATGTTGCACTGGTGGTCGGGCCTTGGCACCCGTGGCGCGATCAGGATCTGCGGCGCCATGGCGTGACGATGACGATTGACGGAGTGCTCGGCGGGAGCGGGTTCGGCGAGCGCGCCCTGGGCAATCCGCTCAACGCTCTCACCTGGCTTACAGACCTACTGTCAGACAGCGGGGACGGTCTCCAAGTGGGCGACGTCGTCGCAACCGGCACCCGCACGGGCCTCCATGCGGTACATCCGGGGAGCCATGTCCGCGCCGATTTCGGTGTCTTCGGACACGTCGAAATCACCTTCGCATAGCAAGCCGCGCGGAGCAGCGAGGGGGCTCACCCATCATCGATCGCGGGGTCGACGGCCCATCTCGAATTAGGCCGCGCCCCTGGCGCCCCTACTCCAGTCAGTGTCCGACCTGATCCTTCATCGCACCAGCTGCCTCGTCCCTTGCTGGCTCAGATCCGGCCTTGGTGGACGGCTTCTTCTGAGCCCTTTCGGCGTGCGACGCGACCTCGTCCGCCTGCTTCCCACCCACATCAGTGCTGCGCGTGTCCATGTTCCCAACCCGGGAGCTGCCGGGCACCGGCTTCTTGGTCATCCCATCTCTCCTTGCTTCTGAGATCTGAGAACGCGGGAGGGGCGTCGCCCGTTGCGCCCAGAGCGCGCATCGATCCAACGAAAACGCCCGTGCGATGCGATCCTTCAGAGCAGCCGCGCGCGAACACGCGTGACGAGTACCTCCGCTATCAACACCACCACGAGGATCGCCAGCAGGATCGTCGCGACCCGCTGCCACTGGAAGAAGTTGATCGCGTCATCCAGCACGACGCCGATGCCCCCCGCGCCCACCAGCCCGAGCACGGCGGACTCACGCACGTTGATGTCCCAGCGGAACAGCGCCACCCCCCAAAATGCCGGCTGCACCTGGGGCCAGACGCCCTTGAGCATGCGGTGGCCCCACGGCGCGCCGCTGGCCTCGAGCGCCTCCAGCGGGCCGGGCGTACTCTCCTCGACGGCCTCGGCGAGGAGTTTGCCCACGAAGCCCACGGAGCGGAAGGCGATGGCGAAGGTCCCGGCCGCCGGACCTGGGCCGAACACGGCCACGAAGATCAGCGCCCAGACCAGACTGTTCACCGAGCGGGAGGAGACGAGGATCAATTGCGCCAGCGTGTTCAGCGCCGCGTTGCGGCAGATGTTGCGGGCCGCCAGCAGGGCCACCGGCAGCGCCAGCGCCACGCCCAAAAGGGTGCCGAGGCTCGCGATGTGCAGGGTCTCAATCATCGCGGCATGGACCGAGGGGTAGTAATGCGCCAGGTCCGGCGGCCACATGCGGATCAGGAGATCCGCCATCTGCTCCGGCGCATCGGCAAGGAATTCCGGGATGATCTCGATGGAACGGATCGCCCACACCAGGGACGCGACCATGGCGAGCCACAGCGTGTAGCGCAGGAGCCTCTCGCCAAGGTTGTGCCGCACCCAGACACGTGTGGCGCTCATCGGAGCGCGGCCCGGATGCGCCCGGAAACCACCTCGGCCAGGAAGATCAGCGCGATGATGCTCAGCAGGATGGCGCAGACGAAATCATAGTCGAAGCGCTTGAAGGCGGCGAAGAGCGTGCCCCCGATGCCGCCGGCGCCCACGATCCCGACCAGCGTCGAGTTCCGCAGGTTGGAATCCAGCAGATAGATGCCGAAGCCGATGAAGCGCGAGGCCACCTGCGGCACCACGCCATAGAGCAGGACGCCTCCCGCGGAAGCTCCCGAGGCGCGCACCGCCTCGACCTGTTTCATGCTGATCTCCTCGATAGCCTCGGCGAACAGCTTGGCGATGAAGCCCATCGAGGCGATCGTGAGCGCGGCCACGCCCGCCAGTGCGCCGAAGCCCAGCGCCTTCACGAAGATGATCGCTACGATCACGTAGTGCAGCGACCGGCACACCGCGATCACCGCACGGGTCGGTCCCGAAAGCCAAAGTGGCGAGAGGTTGCGTGCCGCCATCAACCCAAGTGGCAGCGACAGCAGGATGCCCAGGGCGGTCGAGAGCACCGCGATCTGGAGGCTTTCCAGCATGCCTTCCAGCAGCAATTCCCAGCGCGCGAAGCTGGGCGGAAACATGCGGGCCAGGAAGCGGCCGGCCTCGCCCCAGCCTTGCGCCAGCCGCGCTCCGGTGATGCCGAGCTGCATGCTGGCATAGACCACGTAGGCGAGGCCCAATGCCGCGCCGATCCGCCATGGCCAGTTGGGCGGGAAGGGGGCGCGCGCGGCGCTCACAGCCAGCCTTCCCCACCGTAGATCTGATGGAGATGGTGGTCCTCCAGCGCCTCGGGCGGGCCGTCGAACACCACCTCGCCCCCGGTCATGCCGATGATGCGGTTCGCGAAGCGGCGCGCGAGTTCGACATTGTGCATGTTCACGATCACGGGCACGCCGACCTCGCCCGTAAGCCGGGCCATGAGCTCCATCACCTCGACGGCAGTCTTGGGGTCGAGCGAGGAGGTCGGCTCATCGGCCAGCAGCAGGGCGGGCGACTGCATGAGCGCACGCGCGATGCCGACCCGCTGGCGCTGCCCGCCCGAGAGGGCATCCGCCCGCCGCGTCGTCTGGTCCGGCAGGCCTACCGCATCGAGCAGGGTGAAGGCGCGCTCGATGTCGGCAGGGGGGTACTTACGCAGCCAGGCGCGCCACAAGGGCACATAGCCGAGCCGTCCGGTAAGGACGTTCTCCATCACCGACAGTCGCTCGACCAGGTTGTACTCCTGAAACACCATCCCGATCCGTCGGCGGGCGGCGCGCAGCGACCGGCCGCGGAGCCCGGCGAGATTCACATCGCCCATCCAGATCGCGCCGGCGCTCGGTTCCACGAGTCGGTTGATGCAGCGCAGCAGGGTGGATTTGCCGGTGCCGGACGGACCGATCACGGCGGTTATGCCCTCGGCGGCGATCTCCAGGTTGATGCCGCGGAGCACCGGCTTTCCAGGGGTGTAGGATTTCTCCAGCCCCTGGATACGCAGGATCGGCGTCACTGAGAGCGTGGCGCCGGCGTTTCTGCTGGAGCTGGAGCGGCGGCAGGGGCCGGCGGCGCGGCGGCGCGGCGGCGTGCCTCGGCCTCCAGCTCACGCCGGCTTTCCTGATCGAAGGCGGCGCGCGTGTAGGGGGCGTTCACCGCGTCGGCCACAGCGCGAACCGGCGCCCATTCGCGCTGGTAGGTGGCGGGCCAGAAGCGGTCATTGCC
>JAQGHV010000130.1 GCA_028288785.1 Rhodospirillales bacterium
GCAGACCGGGTTCGATAAGCCGTTCGATGTCGAGCCCGTGGCGGTGGAGCTCGACGGCGACACGACCGGAGAAGGCTTCGGAAAACTGTGCCAGCAGCCGCGCCGCGGCGTCGCGCCGACCCTCGCCAAGCAACCGGCCAAGCGGGCCGGTGGTGCCGCCGGTAAGCAGGAAGATGCCCTCCGAGTGCTCCGCGAGCAGCTCCAGCGTGATGGCTGGGCGCCCCGACGCGTCGTCACGCAGGTAGCCGTTGGAGGAGAGCCGCTGCAGGTTGTCGAACCCGCGGGCATCCAGCGCCAGCGCCACGATCGGGTCGGGGTTCTGGCGGGCGGCATCGGGACGATCCGGGTCAGTGGAGATGCGCGCCAGGCCGAGCTGGCAGCCCATGATCGGCTGGATGCCCTTGGCCGCACAGGCCTGGGCGAATTCCAGCGCGCCGAACATGTTCGCCGTATCGGTCAGCGCCACCGCCGGCATGCCGCCGGCTGCGGCGAGGACCGGCAGCTTCTCGGCCTTGATGGCGCCTTCGCTCATCGAATAGGCGGAATGCGTGTGGAGGTGGATGAAGGTGCCGGTCGAATCCATGCGACCAGTTTACCACGGGTCGCGCTGCTCGGCGCGACCCCTTCAGGCCTCGGTGATGCGTCCGTCGCGGAGCGTCACTACCCGGTCCATCTGGCGCGCCAGTTCCGGATTGTGGGTGGCCACGAGGGCTGCCACCCCCTGCCCGCGCACCGCCTGCATCAGCTCGGCAAACACCCGCGCCGAGGTCGCCACATCCAGGTTCCCGGTCGGCTCATCGGCGAGCAGGATGCGCGGTGAGTTGGCCAGCGCGCGGGCAATGGCGACGCGCTGCTGCTCACCGCCGGAGAGCTTGCCCGGCCGATGCGTCTCCCGCCCCGCTAGCCCAAAGCTAGCCAGAAGCGCACGTGCGCGAGTCGCCGCCGCACCCCTCGCGACGTTCGCCGCCATCTGCGGGAGGATGATGTTCTCCTCCGCGGTGAACTCCGGCAGCAGGTGATGGAACTGGTACACAAAGCCGATGGTGTCGCGGCGGATGGCGGTGCGAGCGTCATCAGCCAGCTTGCCGGCGGCACGGCCCTCGATGAAGACCTCGCCGTCGTCGGGCATCTCGAGTAGCCCGGCGAGGTGCAGCAGCGTCGACTTGCCTGTTCCTGAAGGCGCCACAAGTGCCACGATCTCGCCGGCCTGGATCATCAGGTCGGCGCCGGTAAGCACCGGCAGGTCGCCGGCCTCCGTGTGGAAGCTGCGCGTGACCGCGCGAAGTTCGAGTGGGGGGGAATTATTCATTGCGCAAGGCCACCACGGGGTCCGTCCTGGCTGCTCGCCAGCTTGGGTAAAGTGTGGCCAGCAGCGATAGGCCGAGCGCCATCAGCACCACCTGCGTCACCTCGGCGTAATCCAGGATCGCTGGCAGCCTGGTGAGGAAATACACCTCCGGGCTGAACAGCGGCGTGCCCGTGAGCGCCATGAGCCCCTGCCGGATGCTCTCGATATTCCAGCAGAACACCATACCCAGCAGGAAGCCGATCAGCGTGCCCAGCACCCCGATCGAGGCGCCGCACAGCAGGAAGACGCGCATGACAGCGCCGCGCGTCGCCCCCATCGTGCGCAGGATCGCGATGTCCTTGCCCTTGTCCTTCACCATCATGATGAGGCTGGAGACGATGTTGAACGCCGCCACCACGATGATCAGCGTCAGGATCAGGAACATCACGTTCCGCTCCACCTGCACCGCGTTGAAGAAGGAGGAGTTCTGGTCCTCCCACGAGATGATGCGCAGCGGCGTGCTGCCGAGCGCCTCGCGGATTGCGCGCATAACCGGGCGCACGCGGATGGGGTCGGAAACGAAGGTCTCCACCTGGGTGACCCCCTGCCCGGTCTGGAAATAGATCTGGGCGGCGGCGAGGGGCAGGAAGACGTAGCTGCTGTCGTACTCGTTCATGCCGACGTCGAAGGTCGCGACCACGACATAGGCCTTCAGGCGCGGGACGCTGCCGAAGACGGTGGCGCGGCCCTGCGGCGAGACCAGGGTGATGCGATCGCCGACGCGGATGCCCATGCTGTTGGCCAGGCGCTGGCCGATGACGATGGAATCCTCTCCGCCGAAATCATCGAGCGAACCGGCCAGGATATTGCCGGCGATGATCGCGCGGGCGCGCAGGTTTTCAGGCGAAATTCCGCGCGCGAGGCCACCGCGGGCGCCCCCGCTTTCCGAGGTCAGCAGCACTTGGCCTTCGACCACCGGCGTTGCCGAGATCACGCCTGGCACCGCGCGGATGCGGGCGGCGACGGCCTCGTAATCCGGCAGCGGCCCGGCCAGCGCGTAGGCGCCGATATGGCCGTTCAGGCCGAGGATCTTGCCCAGCAGCTCCTGTCGGAAGCCGTTCATGACCGACATGACGATGATCAGCGTGGCAACGCCGAGCGCGATGCCGACTAGGCTGAACCAGGCGATCAGGGACACGAACCGCTCCCCCTTGCGCGCGCGGAGATAGCGGAAGGCGATGGCACGCTCGAAGGGTCCGAACATCAGGCGCCCCGGATGCGGGCGATGGCGTCTTCGAGGGAGAGTTCCTCACGCACGCCGGTCGCGCGGCGTTTCAGCTCGATGCGTCCGTTCGCGGCGCCGCGGGGGCCGATGATGGCCTGCCAGGGGTAGCCGGACAGGTCGGCCTCGGCGAATTTCTGGCCCGGCCGCACATCGCGGTCGTCATAGACGGCGTCGGCGCCCAGCGCTGCGTAGAGCTGGCCGCACAGGGCGTCACAGGTGGCGTCGCCCGCCTTCAGGTTCAGGATGGCGGCCGCGAAGGGTGCGACGGCGTCGGGCCAGATGATGCCGGCTTCGTCGTGGCTGGCCTCGATGATGGCGCCAACCAGGCGGGAGACGCCGATGCCGTAGCTGCCCATCTCCGGGATGATCGGCTTGCCGTCGGCGCCCTGGACGGTGAGGCCCATCGCGGCGCTGTACTTCGTGCCGAAGTAGAAGATGTGGCCGACCTCGATGCCGCGTGCCGAGACGCGCTTGGCCTCGGGCACTGCGGTCCAGGCGGCTTCGTCGTGCATTTCCTCGGTGGCGGCGTAGTGCTGCGTCCAGCGATCGACGTGCGGGGTGAGGTCCGAGGCGAAGTCGGGCGTGTCGGCCAGCGGGTCGAGGTCGAGAAGGTCCTGGCTGACGAAGACCTGGGACTCGCCGGTCTCGGCAAGGATGATGAACTCGTGGCTGAGGTTGCCGCCGATCGGGCCGGTATCGGCGCGCATCGGGATCGCCTTCAGCCCCAGGCGAGCGAAGGTGCGGAGATAGGCCAGAAACATCTGGCGGTAGGAGTGCTGCGCGGCTTCCTGGCTGACGTCGAAGGAATAGGCGTCCTTCATGAGGAACTCGCGGCCGCGCATGACGCCGAAGCGCGGGCGCCGCTCGTCACGGAACTTCCACTGAATGTGGTAGAGGTTGCGCGGCAGGTCGCGGTAGCTCTTCGCGAAATCCTTGAAGATGTCGGTGACCATCTCCTCGTTGGTCGGGCCGAATAGCATCTCGCGCTGGTGCCGGTCCTTGAAGCGCAGCATTTCTTCGCCGTAATCCTCGTAGCGGCCGGACTGGCGCCAGAGATCGGCGTTCTGGACGGTCGGCATCAGGATTTCCTGGGCCCCTGCCCGGTCCTGTTCCTCGCGTACGATCTGCGCGACCTTCTGCAGCACACGCAGGCCCGCCGGCAGCCACGCGTAGATGCCTGCGGAGGTCTGCCGCACCATTCCGGCCCGCAACATCAGCCGATGCGAGGCGATCTGCGCTTCCGCGGGGGTTTCTTTGAGCGTGGGTAGGAAGGCGCGAGAGAGGCGCATGAATATCCTTGAGCGGCGTGTAAGGCGCCGGACCATAGAGCAGAACGTGCAACGGCGGAAATCGTGGTGCGTTGCGGCGGGTGACACCAAGGGGCGGCGTCCGAGCCATTGTGCAACGCAACAAACTTACCGGATTTCGGCCTTGGCCGTAATTTTCATCCATAATGAGCGGTACATTGTTCGAAATCGCTTGGCAGCGAGGACAAGGCGCACTAAACAAAAAACGGGCCGCAACCCTTAAGGATTGCGGCCCAAGTTTAGGGAGGAAACGCCAGTCACACGGCAGAAAGAGGAACAACCCCTTTCTGTTTTGAAGATTGGCCCGAGCTTTAAGCGGGCTCAACCGCAAACTTGGGCGATAATTCGGCGGTCAGACCGGAAATGCTCGGAAAAAGGCGGCGCGGGGTTTTTACCCTGTTAGCCGCCTAAATTTTTGGCAGCATCATTGATCCGGGAATGAGAAGGGTCCGCTGCGGAAGCTGATCCAGCCGCTTTCCATAAGGAACCACACCGCGATCCACAGGACCGCGGAGAGCACGGTGGTCCCAAGCAGCTTCCAGCCGATGCGCGCATTCTGCGGTGTGCCGCGCCAGCCACCGGCGGCGAGGTCACCGTCAGCATCGGGCCGCGTGCCGATCGGCAGCACCGCGAACAGCGCGGTCCACCAGATGAGGATGTAGACAATGATACCGCTGAACCAGGTCATGCCCGCGGATGTGGGCCGAGTTCACCGTTAGGGGAAGCCCCCTATCGTCCGGTCGTCTGGTGAGGTCGATCTAGGATCAGCACTCAATGGCTGGAGAAGGCCGGAGCCGGGTTTTTGCTCACGGATGGTGGCTGAGGTTGCCGGCGGAAAGCGCCGCCGGCTGGTGTTGTCTGCCAAAAATTGTAACACAACCATCGCTTACCTGCTGAAGCCGAGTGGGAGCAAGCCGCATTTGCCGATGGGTGACGCTTCAGTCGGCCAATTCGATTGCCGGCAAGACTCTGGTCGATCGGCCAGAGTCGGGTCTTTCCTCAACCCCGGTGCTCCAAACCGGCAGCGCCGAATGCCGTAGCACCTCCGCCATGCCTCTTGCGCCCGCTTCAAGCCCGGGCGGCTCTCAAGGCGGGCTCCCGCGTTCAGACGCGCAGTAGATGGACCTCGACCGAAGGCCGCTTGCGCAGCCGCCGCGAAATCGCCTTCCGCAGCGCACCTCGCACTGCCTCGCGCAGCGCGTCATCCTCGCGCTTGAGGCCAGACGGCATCTCTCCAACGCTGCGCGCGAGATCGTCGGCGATCTGGTCTGGCACGGCATCACCAGACTCGAACAAGCCAGGCGCCG
>JAQGHV010000138.1 GCA_028288785.1 Rhodospirillales bacterium
TCCGGGGTTCCAACCGTCGTTCCCGATCACTGCGCCATCCGGTCGCGGAGAGGCTTTTCAGCCACTCCCGGGTGCCAGCCCCACCGAAGCGGGGCCACGGAGCCAGGCGCTACACGGTCTGGGCAAATTCCTGGAGCTTTTCAAGGCGCCTCCTGCTGGGCACGGAGGCGGTGAAGCCTCACAGCCGGGTATCACCCCCGGAGTGCCAGCAGAAAGCGCGGTGATTGGTGGCCTTCTCCGAGAGCCTTTGCAAGCCTCATGATGACACGCAGGCGCTGGCGAAAGCCTTCCCGGCCGGCGCGCGGTGGATCAAAGTCCGTCCCTACGGCCTCGGCACCACCCGCCATGCCGCTATGATCCAGCCCCGAGGCGACGGGGCGCTCCGCGTCATCGGCGGCGCCGGAGGCAAGCTCAATTACCTCAAGCTGGCGGCCGTCCGCTCCGGAGCGAACGCCCTGCGCAGCAATGGGGGGCGACCGAGCGCCAGGCCGCGAAGACAGCGTCAACCTGTGCCAGCGGCGAGCCTCGCCTGGTAGGCTGAAGACCCAGGCGCATGAAATCTCCGTCTCGCAAACCGCGCGGCACGCGGCGACTTCGTGAAGTAGGTAGCGGCCGCGCTTGACTGGAAGCCGGAAGACACCGCGTTCGCCACGAAGATCACCAGGATGTCCCGCAGTCCGAGCTGAACCGGATGCAGGAAGCGCACTTCGACAATTTCTACAGCGTCGGCGCATCCTCTCCGATGCTGACATGCGCGCCGCGGACGGCCTCTCCGCTCCGCCTCTCTCCGCCTCACCGATCCTGCCCCGCGGTCGGTTGTGGTAAAGGCCCCGGGCCACTCCGAACTCGTCAGCTCTCACCCGCGATCGAAAGAGGAAGCTGCGAGCCCGCTGCGCATCTACCGCGCTCGCCCACCGACCAACCTGGCGTGCAACGGCGTGCCGAAAAAAGCGAACCCCCCGCCTTGTGGGCGGGGGGTTATACGGAACTTCCGATTGCTGCGCCTACTGGTCGCACCCCGGAATCTCCGGGGCCGGGTGCCATTCCCCAACGTGGAGAGTATCCGCTCGCGGCAAGAATTGATTTAGAGGAGTTCTGCAACCCCTCAAAGGCTCTCCCGGCCCCGCGGGGTGGAACACCGTCCGTCCCAACGATCCCGGCACCAGCGATGATGCCGTGATCAGCCAGCCCAGCGGCAACGGCGTGTTCCGCGTCATCGGCAGGGCGGGCCGCAAGCTCACTTACCTCAAGCTCACCGGCGTTCGCTCCGAGGCTGAATACACTAGCGGGGCAAGGAGAAGGCGACCCAGCACCGCGCCGCGAAGAAGCTTCAGTCTGCCAGCGCCCGCGAGGTGGGATGGTAAGCGTGAAGACCCCGGCGCGCGACAATCTCCACCTCGCCTACCGCGCGGCCCGCGACGAATTCGTGAAGGCACCACGCCAGGCGTGGCGCCGGCATTGGACCGGGCTGGCGGCGGGCCGCAGCGGGGCGAATGGGAGGGAATCGGGTCTGTTCCATTGTTTGGGCGGCGAGGATGCGAAATCTGGCCTTTAACGCCGATATTATTCACCATCATTAGCCCCAGACGGGCCGGATCGAGTGGGAATCCCCCCGAATCATCGCCAATCGAGTGGGAATTCCCGCCCGGAATGCCAGCCGATCGCGTGGGAATTCCCACCCCTGATGGAAATTTCCGTTCGGTGTTCTGCGGCATTAACTCGCCTCATTCTCGCCGAGGCGGCGCAACACCACTCCCGCAGGCCGGCCACCGGAGCCAGCCCCATCCGATCTGGACGCGGGCTCATGTTTTCCGCATCCTGCCGGAATGAACACCTTATTTAGTCCCGCGACCGCAGGTGAGTGGTCCGCCCTTTCCGAAGCCGCAGTGCTGGCCTTTCGTCTGCATTCTGACCAGCGCCGCAAGGGGACTTCGATCCCCTATCTTTCCCATCTGATGGCCGTCTCGGCGCTGGTGCTCGAGCATGGGGGCGACCAGGAACAAGCCGTCGCCGCCCTCCTGCATGACGCCATCGAGGATTGCGGCGTCGAGCATGAAGCAACCATCGCCGCCAGCTTCGGCCCGCGGGTTGCCGGCATTGTCCGCGCCTGCACGGACGCGGAAGTCATCCCCAAGCCGCCCTGGCGCGACCGGAAGGAAGCGTATCTCGCGCATCTCGAGCATGCGGGTTCCGACGCCCTGCTGGTTTCAGCCTGCGACAAGCTGCACAACGCCCGCGCCATTGTGGAGGATTTGCGCGAGCATGGACCAGCGATGATGAGCCGCTTTAATGCCGGGCTCGAAGGCACGCTTTGGTACTATCGCGCGCTGGCGGAAGCCTTCAGCCGCCTCCTTCCAGGACGCCTCTCGGGAGAGCTGGCGCGCGCTGTGACCGAGATGGAGCGGCTGGCTAACTAGGCGTTGGGAGCATGACCCACGATGCATCGAACGAGCCGAGCGCACGTGCGCGGCGCCGATGCGAAATTTTCTTCATGCCGTGTTATCGCAGCGCAGATCGCCTCACCGCGCAGCCACCATGGGCGTAGCTAAGGATCACGCCTGGTCATGCCGGACTCCGCCCAGCTAAAGCGCCGATCAGTGTCTTCACCGCAGGCGGCCGAGCCCAAGCCGATCATAGGCCTGCATCACGCTCTTCTCGTTGGCCCTGCGTCGCCGCGGTTCGCTGCCTTCGGACGGCGGGTCGGCCTCCTCTGCGACGCAGGTGGCAATGGAGTCGCGGTCCGCGTCGAGGCCTAGGTCAAAGACGCGCAGCCTAAAGGACAACACGTCGCCGCTGCGTGCATCCTTCGCGTCCACGATGGCGGCGGTCGACGGTTCGCCAACTCGACCCTAGCTGGCTTCGCAATGTAAGTTGCCGGCGGGTAGAGCCGCGTCAGTCGTGGCAACGCCCACCGCTAGGCCCAACAAAATGCGAACCTACAAAAGAACGACTTGCTGTGCCTGAAGCCCCAGTGAAGCCCCACTGAGAAAGGTGCGCTGCGGAACGCGCAAAAAGCGCTGGTAGCGGCGGGCGGACTTGAACCGCCGACCCCGGCATTATGAGTGCCGTGCTCTAACCAGCTGAGCTACACCGCCACAGCCGCGGACGAAGCATCCCGCGGCAGTCCGACCAGAGCGCGCGGAGTAATGCCCCGCGCCATCCTCTGTCAACCGCGTCGCCGCGCCGACCACCGCAGGACGCCCGCACCGGCGACGGCGGAAGCGAGCGAGCCTGCCAGTACACCGAGCTTCACCGCCTCCTGCCGCGCGACATCGCCGGGGAATGCCAGCAGCCCGATAAACAGGCTCATCGTGAAGCCGATGCCGCAGAGCAGCGCGACGCCGTACAGCTGCAGCCAGCCAGCGCCCTCGGGCAATCGCGCGAGGCCCGACCGCACGGCAATCCAGCACGCCCCCATCACGCCGGCCTGCTTGCCGAGGAACAGGCCAGCACCCACCGCGAGCCCGACCGTCCCCATTCCTGCCCCGCCGAGCGCCACGCCGGCATTGGCGAAGCCGAACACCGGCACGACAAGGAAATTTACCCAGGGCGCAATACCATGCTCCAGCCGCAGCAGCGGCGCCCCCTTCCGCGTCGCGAGCGGGATGCAGAAGGCCAGCGCCACGCCCGCCAGCGTCGCGTGCACGCCCGAGGCCAGCACCAGCACCCACAACACGGCACCAAGCACCAGATACGGCCATAGCCGGTCCACCCCGGCGCGATTCAGCGCCGCCAGCAGCGCGAGCACCAGCGCTGCCCCCGCGAGTGCCGGCAGAGACAGCGCCGCCGTGTAGAATACCGCGATGATCAGCACCGCGCCGAGGTCGTCGATGATCGCGAGGGCGGCGAGGAAGGTGCGCAGCCCTGGTGGCGCCGCCTTCGGCCCAAGCAGCGCCAGAACCCCCAGGGCAAAGGCGATATCCGTCGCCGCCGGAACCGCCCATCCGCGCAGCGCGCCGGGGTCGCTCCAGGAGACCGCCACATAGACCAATGCCGGCGCCGCCATGCCGCCCGCCGCAGCGAGCCCCGGCAGCACGCGCTTGCTCCAGTCAGACAGCTCGCCGTCGAGCAATTCCCGCTTGATCTCGAGACCCACCAGCAGGAAGAACAGCGCCATCAGCCCGTCATTGACCCAGTGACCGAGGCTCATCGGACCCAGGTAGGCGCCCCAGATCGCCCGGTAGCCGGTGGCAATTCCGCCCGCCTCGATATTCGCGATCACCAGCGCGAGGGCGGAGGCCGCCATGAGCACGAGCCCGGCCGCCGCCTGGTTGTCCAGGAAAGCGCGCATGAACGCTGCCCGCGGGCCGAGTTTGCGCACCCCGACTTCATCAACCATCCGCGTCTCCGATCCAGCGCCGCAATCTTCTCTTGCCTGCATAGACCAGCTGCGAAGGATCGCGCATCGTCGGCCCGAACGGACCCGTGCAAGGGCCAAGGGAGAGACGGCATGACCGACGAGACCGCCAGCACGACATCACGCAGGATTTTGCTCGCCGGGGCAGCATTTGCTGGTTCCGCCTTGCAGGCCACCTCGGCCGCTGCACAGACACGCCGCCCGCCACAGGCGCGGCCAGTGTTCGCCTATGTTGGCAGCTTCACCTCCGCCCAGCGGCGCGCGCGTGGCGAGGGCATCAGCGTGTTCAGCATGAACACCACGACCGGCGCCTGGGCCCATGTCCAGACGCTCGGCGACCTGTTCAACCCGTCCTACCTGGTGACCAGCCGCGACGGGCGCTTCCTCTATTCCGTGCACGGCGATGCCGACTACGCATCAGCCTTCGCGATCGACCCCGCGAGCGGGCGCATCCGTGCGCTGAACCGCGGCGCCACCGGTGGCCGCAACGGCGTCCGCCAGGCGATCGACCCCTCCGGCAAGTGGCTGGTTGTCGCCAACTACGCGAGCGGCTCCGTGGCCGTGCTGCCGATCCGCCCCGATGGATCGCTGGGCGACCATGCGCAGCTGCTGTCGCTGCCCGGCGAGCCCGGCCCGAATCGCCGCGAGCAGCCGAACTCCGAGCCGCATGACGTCGTCTTCGATCCCTCCGGGCGATACGTCGTCGTCCCCGACAAGGGCCTGGACCGCATCTTCGTGTTCTCGTTCGACCCGGCGAACGGTGCGCTGACCCCGGCCGGCAATAACGGCTTCCTCGCCTCGCGCAGCGGCGCCGGCCCGCGCCACATGGCCTTCCACCCCACGCGCCCGGTGGCCTGGGTGCTTAACGAGCTCGACAGCACCGTCATCACCTGTTCATGGGCGCCAGGCAACGGCACGCTCACGGCGCAGCAGGTCATCACCACCTTGCCCACCGATTTCACCGGCAACAGCACCTCCGCGGAGATCGCGGTGAGTGCGGATGGCCGCTTCGTCCATGTCTCCAACCGCGGGCATAACAGTGTCACCAGCTACACCGCCCGGCCCGACAATGGGTTGCTTTCGGCACCAGCCTGGACACGCACCCAGGGACCGGGGCCGCGCTTCATCGGCCTGGCACCCGGCGGCCGCTTTCTCTACGCGGCCAATGAGCAGGGCGACACCATCGTGCCCTTCCGCGTCGGAGGCACCGGCGGCCGGCTGACCCAGGCTGGTCCCGCGATCCTGTGCAAAAGCCCGGTCTGCATCGCCTTTACCGGATAGGGCAATGCGGTAAGGCAACGATGGGCCGCTGTCGTGCGTTCCATCGTCACCCCCTTCCGGAGTGTCTCGATGCCGCCGTTTATCCGTCCGACCGCGGCATACAGCAGTCTGCCGACGCGCCTTCTGCTGTTCGGCGGCATCGTCGCGGTGATCTACCTCGGGCGCGCGGTACTCGCGCCCTTGGCGCTGGCCCTCCTGCTGACCATCGCGGCATTGCCGATGGTGGGTTGGATCGAGCGGCGTGGCATGCCGCGCATCCCAACCGTCTTGTTCACCATGATCATCTTCGTGGGCATCGCCGGCGGACTCATCTACCTGGTGGTCAGCCAAGCGCTGTCGCTCGCGGCGCAGCTGCCCGGCTATGAGACCGTGCTGCGCGGCAAGCTGCTCGCGCTGAGCCAAGGCTCGGGACCGATCGAGGGTGTCTCGCGGCTGTTCCATCGTCTTGGTGCGGCGCTGCAGCCCAGCCCCACACCGACCACCACCGTGACCGTCGCACCACCCGAATCTTCACCCTATGAGACTGTCTTCGGCTTTATCGGCATGGTTATCGGTCCGCTTGCGACCATGGCGATGACGCTGCTGCTGATGACCTTCATCCTGGTGCAGCGTGAGGATGTCCGTGACCGCGCGTTGCGCCTCGCCGGCCTGCATGAGTTGCACCGCACGACCGAGGCGATGTCCGACACGACCCACCGGCTCGGCCGTTTCCTGCTGATGCAGGTCTTCGTCAATGGTTTGTTCGGCTTTACCATGGGGCTGGGGCTTTGGCTGATCGGCGTGCCGAATGCGCCACTCTGGGGCGTGCTGGGCTTTGTCCTGCGCTTCATCCCCTTTCTAGGGGCACCACTGTCGCTGGTCTTCCCCCTGGTCGTCGCTTTCGCCACCACCGAAGGCTGGAACACCGTGCTGATGGTGCTTGCGCTTTTCATCGTGGTGGATGTTGTGCTGAGCTATGGCATCGAGCCCTGGCTGTTCGGCCACAGCACCGGCGTCACGCCGCTCGCGCTGGTACTGTCCTCGGCGTTCTGGGCGGTTCTCTGGGGACCGATCGGACTGGTTCTGGCCCCGGCGATTACAGCCTGCCTGGTCATCATGGGCCGGCACATCCCGTCGCTCGGCTTTCTCGACATCCTGCTGAGCGACAGCCCGGCGCTGCCGGTGGAGGCGCGCTTCTACCAGCGGCTGCTCGCCGGGGATGAATATGGCGCGGCGCGCCTGCTTGCAGCCGACGGCGAACAGCGTGGCGTGCTGGGTTCGGTCGAGCGCCTGGTGCTGCCGGCCATCGCGCAGATCGGCCATGGGCGGCCGGACGAAACCTTCAGCGCCAACCTCGCGACCCGCGGCGCGCGTACCCTTAAAAACGTGCTCGACGCAATAACGGAGGGCGCGGTGGAGCGTCCTGAAATCCTGGTGCTCCCGATGGCGGGCGCGCTGGACCACGCGACGGCGAGTGCTCTCGTGGCGTCACTGTTGGAATCCGGGCACCCCGCCACGACGGAAGCCGAGAGGGCGCCGCATCCGACCGTCGTGGTCATGGCCGCCGCCGGCACCACTGCCCCCCACCGCGTGGCGCGTGCGTTGCGGGACGCGCGCCAGATTTGCTCGGAGGTCATCGTCTTCGTCGCCACCGATGAGGCGGCGCGTGCCGTCGCTGCCACTGGCCAAACGGCACCGGTCGCCGAATCCCTGACGACGCTGCTGCCGCGGATCGAGGCGATCCTGGAGCAAACCGAGGCGGTCGCCTGAGGCGCTTCGGCTGGCGACGCGAATCCTACACCGCCGAAAGCGTGCGCGCGGTCCAGATGCCGCCCACGCATTCGCGGGTCTCGACCGTCAGTGCATCATCCTCCAGCACGACGAGGTTCCATCCGTTCGCGCCGCCGCCGCGTTCCGAAAACGCGCTCGGCGCGATGATCTGAGCCGGCCCGCCTGGGCCAAGCCGGGTCATCTCGGCGCGGTGGAGGTGGCCGCACAGCACCGCGCGCACGCGATGCGTCGTGAGCAGATCGATAGTCCGCTCCGCATGGCGTGGCGGCCGGCGCCCGACGGCCCAGACGGCGTGGCGCAGCGGGTGGTGGCAGACGAGCACCGCGCCCTCGCCCAGTACGCGTGCCAGCTGCTGCCGCCGATTGCCGGATATCGCCCCGGCCGACCAGTCCAGGTGCCATTGCGCTCGGCTGACGGTGTCCAAACCCACCAGCCGTAGCCCCTTCGTCTCAAGCACGGTCAGCGGAAATGCCGGGCTCACGGAGCGCCAGCGCCCGAGTGGATCATAGAGCCGCGTCCAAAGATCCTGACTCGGGATGTCGTGATTGCCCGGGACCATCAGCAACGGCGTCTCGAGGCTGGAAAGGAAGGCAAGTGCGGCGGAAAATTCGACGCGCGAGGCCCGCCGCGTCAGGTCGCCGCTGACGGCGATGACATCAGGTACGGCCTCCCGGATATCAGCGCCGAGGCTCGCGACCAGGGCCGGCGTCGCCTCGCCGAAATGCAGATCCGACAGGTGCGCGATGCGGGCCATCAGGACGCGGGCGGCAACAGCACGGCCAGCGCTCCGCGGTGCATCCGGAAGCGCAGCGGGGATGGCGCCAGCCGCATTTCGCCATCGAGGCTCAGGCGCAGCAGCGCCGCGCCACCATGCACGACAAGGTGCTGGGCAGCCCGGTCGAGCGTCTCCGGATCGTCGGATAGGCGACCGCGAACCCAGCGCCACGCCTGGCGGACCCGAGCATAGGCACTCGTCGGCCGGGCCAGCGAGAGCTCGAGCCCTCCCTGTGCCAAGGTGATCACGGCGGCGTGGCCGCTGCGGCGCTTGCCTCGGCCGAACCGCACCAGCACGTCATGCGCGTGCGGGCGGAACAGCGACCGCAACAATGCGACCAGTAGCGGCCACCAGCCGCGCATTCCAGAGCCACGCTGCATCTCGCGAAAGCGCATCAGGCGCGTGGGACGGCCGACAATGCTCTGATAAAGGAAGACGTCGCCGTTGACGGTCGCGACATCGGTGTGCCTGGCTGGGCCCGGGCGGTAGCAGCGCGCCGCCTCGATCGGATCGTTCGGCAGGGCAAATCGTTGGCAGAACCGGTTCATCGTGCCGCCGGGTAGCGGGGCGAGGATGCGGCCGGTCTTCATTGCCTTCTCGGCCGCGGCGCGGAGCGTGCCGTCGCCGCCGGCCACGAAGACGATGCCGACTTCCGGGTGATCGAACATCGCCCACTGCTCGATGAGCGGCATGTGCTCGGCGGCAGCGACAGGAAAGTGAAAGCCTTGTGCGCGGAGCACCACTTCAAGCTCCGCGCGAGGCGTCGCGAGGCCGGAGAGGCTGCCGGCCTGCGCATTAACGATCAGCGCCGCCCCGGTTCGCACCGGCTCATTTGCCTCAGCAAGCATTGGAAGCGTCGAAATCTCTGACCACACAAAGCTCGGGGCGTCGCCGCATCGGGTTCAAAATCCATCCTGGCGCCGGTGCATCGCGGGCGATCGTGGGCCAACGCCGGGCCAGGACGGTAGTTGCTCGCGCGACACACGAGAAGTTCAGACGGCGAGTGCAGTCGGCGCTGTCGCCACGGCGCGAAGGAAGCCGCCGCCAATCACCCGTTCGCCGGCATAGACCACCGCCGCCTGCCCAGGGGCCACGACACCAGGCACATCGAGCCTGATGTCGATCTCGCCGGCTGCCGCGTCCCAGGCGATCACGGCGGGCTGCGGCATCTCCCGCCCGCGCAGCTTTATCGTGACCCGCATCGCGCTGGTGGGGGGCTCGACGAGCCAATTGACCTCGCCGGCACGGGCGCCGCGCTGCGGCAGCGCGGCACGTGGGCCGACCACGATGCGCTTCACGGCCGGCTCGACGCGCTGGACGTAGAGGCGCTCCGCGGCGGCGATCCCGATGCCGCGCCCCTGCCCCACGGTGAAGCGCGCAATGCCCTGATGCTGGCCAAGCACGCGCCCGGCATCATCGACGATCTCGCCTGGCGCCATCGCGTCCGGCCGCATCCGGCCCACGACATCGCTGTAGCGGCCATCGGGGACGAAGCAGATATCCTGGCTGTCGGGCTTCTCTGCGACGCCTAGGCCAAGTCGCGCGGCCACGTCGCGTACGGAGCGCTTGTCCGCCATGTCGCCCAGCGGGAAGCGGGCGAACTCCAGCTGCTCGCGCGTCGTCGCGAACAGGAAATAGCTCTGGTCGCGGGCGGCATCGGCGGCGCGGTGCAGTTCAGCACCATCAGGCCCCTCGACGCGGCGCGCGTAGTGGCCGGTCGCCAGCGCTTCACAGCCGAGATCGCGCGCGAGCACGGTGAGGTCGGCGAACTTCACCGTCTGGTTGCAGCGGACGCAGGGGATCGGCGTCTCGCCGCGCGCGTAGGTGTCCGCGAAGTCGCTGATAACCGCGTCCCGGAACCGCGCCTCGCGGTCGAGGACGTAGTGCGCGACGCCGAGCTGGTCAGCGACGCGCCGCGCATCGAGGATGTCCTGCCCGGCGCAGCAGGCACCCTTGCGGGCCGCGGCGGCGCCATGGTCGTACAGCTGCAGTGTCGCGCCCACGACCTCATGCCCCGCCTCGGCCAGCAGGCCGGCGACGACGGAGGAATCGACCCCTCCCGACATGGCGACGAGGATTCTCATGGCGAAGGCGCCATGAGTGGATCGACGAGGTTTTTCACCCGCCGGCGTGCTTCGTGGCGGAGGGCAGCTTCACCACCAGCCCGTCCAGCGCCTCGGTCATGATGAGCTGGCAGCCCAGCCGGCTCGTCTCCTGCAGGTCGAAGGCGAGGTCGAGCATGTCTTCCTCATCCTCGGTCGGCTTCACGAGCTTCTGGAACCAGCCGGCATCGACGATCACGTGGCAGGTCGAGCAGGCCAGGCTGCCCTCGCAGGCGCCCTCGATATCGATGCCGTGCTTGTGCGCGATCTCCAGCACGGAGAGGCCGTTGGGCGCCTCCACCTCCCGCGCGACGCCGTTGCGTTCGACAAACACCATCTTCGGCATCGAAATGCTACCCTTCCCGAACCCGCGACCACGCCTCGGCCAGGATTACGGCGGCACGGTCAACATCCTGCGGCGAGGTAAAGCGCCCGAACCCCAGACGCAAGGTCGACCGCGCCCGTGCCTCATCGAGGCCGATCGCGCGCAACACATAGGACGGCTCGACCGAGGCCGAGGAACAGGCCGACCCGGTCGAGACACAGACGCCGGGCGCGGCCTCCATGACCGCCTGCGCGGAGACACCGCCCGGCAAGGTCAGGTTCAAATTGCCGGCGACACGCGGCGCGGCCTCGGCGTTTACCACCAGGCCAGGGATGCGAGCGGAAAGCGCGTCGAGGAAGCGCTGGCGCTGCCCGGCGATGCGGCCGGCATCGAGCATGCCCTCGCCGCCGGCGATGCGGGCTGCCTCGCCAATGCCGACCACCAGGGGTGCCGCCAGCGTGCCGGAGCGGAGGCCGCGCTCCTGCCCGCCGCCGGAGAACAGCGGCATCAGGCGGGCCCGCGGGCGGCGTCGGACATACAGCGCGCCGATGCCCTTGGGGCCGTACATCTTGTGGCCCGACAGCGAGACGAGATCGGCCTGGACTTCCACCACGTCGAGCGGCACGCGCCCCGCCGCCTGGGCGGCATCGGTGTGGAACAGCGCCCCGGCCGCCTTGGCGATCGCGCCGATCGCGGGGAGGTCCTGGATCACCCCGATCTCGTTGTTCACCGCCATGACGGAGACCAGGAGCGTCCGCTCATTGACGGCGGCGCGAAGTGCGTCGAGATCGACCATGCCATCGGCGCCGACGCCGAGGATGACCGGCTCGAAACCCTCCGCCGCCAGGTCGCGCACGCTTTCCAGCACGCATTTATGCTCGGTCGCCAGGGTCACGATCCGCTTGCGCGGGTCATCATGGGAGGCAGCGAAGCGGGCGACGCCCTTGATGGCCAGGTTGTTCGCCTCCGTCGCGCCCGAGGTCAGCACGATCTCGCGCGCCTCGGCCCCGATGAGTGCGGCGAGCTCGGCGCGGGCTTCCTCGACCGCCTCCTCGGCGGCGCGGCCCATGACGTGCTCGACGCTGCCGGGGTTGGCGAAGTTCTCCTCCCACCATGGGCGCATCGCGGCCAGGACGCGCGGATCGACCGGCGTGGTCGCGTGGTTGTCGAGGTAGATGGGGCGGTTGGAGTGCGTCATGGCCGCGACGATATGGGCCCTCACGCCGCGCTGCGCGAGATGCGCTGCCGCATGGCGGCCCATGCGATGATGAAGCCGTCGACATCCTGCTCCGTCGCGTTCCACGGCAGCGAGACGCGGATGGCGCAGCCGGCCAGGCTGCCCAGGCCCATGGCCTCGAGCACATGGCTGCGTGCAACCTTGCCCGACGAACACGCCGCACCCGCGGAGACGCGCACACCAGCGAGGTCGAGCGCGATGACCTGGGTCTCGGCCGCCACGCCGGGAAGCGCGATGCAGGAGGTGTTGCCGAGGCGGGGCACGGCCTTACCGGCGATGACGACCTCAGGTGCCAGATCGAGCAGCCGCGCCTCCATCCGGTCGCGCAGGACTGAAAGGTCGGAGGGATCGCTGACGGCGGCAGCAGCCATTGCAGCGATGGCGGGCAGTGCCTCGGTCCCGCCGCGCTGGCCGCGTTCCTGTCCGCCGCCGGCGATCAGAGCGCCGATCTCGACGCCGGGGGCGAGCAGCAGCGCACCCGCGCCTTTCACGCCACCCATCTTGTGGCCGGAGATCGCCAGGCTGTGCCAACCGCCAGGCACTGTGCCGCGCCCCGCCGCCTGCACCGCGTCCACCTGAAGCATGGCGCCGGCGGCTCGGCAGAGAGCGGCCACTTCGGCGAGTGGGTGCTGGACGCCCGTCTCATTATTAGCGGCCATGAGACAGACGAGAGCCGGTCCCTCGCGCAACAGCGCCTCCAAGGCGGCCAGCGACACGACGCCGTCACCATCGACCGGGATCGCGACCGCTCCGGGCGCGGCGGCCAGCACCGCCGGATGTTCCGTAGCACCCACCAGCACGCGGCGGCCCGGCGCCAAGCCATGGATGGCGAGCGCGTTGGCCTCCGTCCCGCCGCTGGTGAACACCACGGATCCCGGGCCGAAGCGCGTGCCAATGGTGGTGCGCGCGGCTTCCAGCAGGCGGCGCGCGGCACGCCCATCTGTATGCACCGACGAGGGGTTGCCCAGGCAATCCATGGCCGCGATCGCCGCTGCCCTGGCCTCGGGCCTCAGCGGTTCGGTCGCGTTGGCGTCCAGGTAGATCATGAGTAGCCCGGGAAATCATTCTTCACGCACCGAGCGTTCGCGCCGACGCAGGGTCCTGGCGCGATGGCGCGGCCCCGGATGTCGCCGGCGACCACGTCGGCCAGGGTGATGCCGCACAAGAATAGCCGGATCTGGTCGCCCAGCTCGGCCCACAAGTCGTGCGTCATGCACTTCTCCCCCGCATGGCAGCCGGGGCCGCCTTCCTCGCAGCGCGTGGTGATCATCGGCTCCTCCACGGCGTCGACGATGTCGGAGATGCTGATCGCATTCGCCTCGCGGGTCAGGCGGTAACCGCCACCCGGCCCGCGCGCGGACGCGACAAGACCGGCACGGCGCAGCCGGGCGAAGATCTGCTCGAGATAGGCGAGCGACAGCAACTGCGCCGCCGCGATGTCCGACAGCGAGGCGGGACGGTCGGCGGAACAGGCCTCACCGCTGGCCCGGAGCCGCGTCGCAAGCTCGACCATGGCCATGACGGCGTAGCGGCCACGGGTGGAGAGTCTCATGCTGTTTGCCGCCCGCGCCAACCAAGCTCCGCACAACCCTGGGGGCTGCCATGCATCTGGGGAAGGCCGGCTATGATTTTGTTGTGAATGCGCTTCCTACTTTCGTATATTCTGACGATCGTACCTCGGGCGCACGGTCGAAAGGATCGAAACCAGGCAAAAATTTGTATGCACGCTGCGCGCTCGCAGCCCCATATACATGACCTGAGCCATGGCGCCGATGCGTCCGACCCGCGTGCGTTAACTGCAGCCATGATTAACACTATAAAACCCGACTAGGTTGGTCAACCTTCCGGCGCCTTGGCGCAAACCTCGATAGTTCTCCCCCGTGCCGCCCAATGGGCGGCCAGCGAAATCGGCGATCGGGTTCACGCCCGGATGCCCAAAACCATAGGAAGCATGAACGCGATGCCAGAAGTCATGTTCGCCGGCCCCGAGGGTCGTCTCGAAGGCCGTTATCACCACGCCAAGCGCCCCAACGCCCCCGTCGCGCTGATCCTGCACCCGCATCCGCTTCATGGCGGCACCATGAACAATCGTGTGGTGCACTGCCTCTACCAGCGTTTCCAGGCGATGGGATTCTCGACGCTGCGCTTCAACTTCCGGGGCGTCGGCAAGAGCCAGGGCCGGTATGATGGCGGCATCGGCGAGATCAGCGACGCGGCGGCGGGTCTCGATTTCCTCCAGGCCGTGAACCCGGCGGCGTCCTCGCTATGGGTCGGCGGCTACTCCTTTGGCTCCTTCGTGGGCATGCAGTTGCTGATGCGCCGGCCGGAAATGGGCGGCTTCGTGTCGATCAGCCCGCCGGCCAGCCATTATGATTTCGGCTTCCTCGCGCCGTGTCCCTGCAACGGGCTGATGTTCCACGGCGCCGAAGACGAGCTCGTTCCAGAGGCTTCCGTCCGCAAGCTGGTCGACAAGCTGAACCTGCAGAAGGGCATCAAGCTCGACTACCGGGTGCAACCTGGCGAGGGCCACGTCTTCACGCCCGAGGGCACTGTGCAGATCGGCCTTGCCGTTGATGACCATGTGATGGGCATCCTCAACCGCCGGAAGATGGCGCTCGCCGCCGACTGAGGCGGTTTAGCCGGGGAGGCCGGTCAGCCGTCCCCCCGGCCAGGGGCGTGGCACGCCGGTCGTCCCGGGAAAGCTGAGCGGTAGGCCGCGCAGGACACGCGCGGGCAGCACACCGAAGGCCTGGGCTTCCAGGGCATCGCCATCCCATCCGACCTCCTCGACTGCCCGCACGAGAGGCTCCAGCGCCGCCCCGAGCGCACGCATGATCGCGGCGTTGCGCCGCCCGCCACCGGCAACGAGCCATTGCAGGGGAGGCTCCGGTAGCAGCTTGGCGGCCATCGCCACGCAGCCAACGGCGAATGCCACCAGAGTCGCGGCGCCATCTGCCGGGCTCAATGCCGCCAATCCAGATCCCGCCAGCGCCTTCGAGAAACTAAGCCGGTCCAAAGACTTCGGCGGCGGTGCTGCGAGATAAGGTTGAGTAAGCAGCCGCCCCAACACAGCCGTATCGGCATTGCCAGACAACGCCAGCCGCCCGCCCTCATCGTGAGGCTGCCCGGCGTGCTCGCGCACCCAGTCATCGATGGGACCATTGGCTGGGCCAGTGTCAAAGGCAACCAGCGCGCCATCGCTCCCGATGAAGGTCAGGTTCGCGACGCCACCCAGGTTGAGCACCGCCAGCGGCTTCGGCAGCGCCTCGGCGAGCACCGCATGGAAGATTGGCACCAGCGGAGCGCCCTGCCCGCCCGCCGCCATGTCGGCGCTGCGGAAATCATGCGCGACCCGAACCCCCGTGAGGCGCGCCAGCAGCGCCGCATCACCTATCTGCCAAGTGCGCCCGATCTCGCCTGCCGCGCGCGGCGGCTGATGCAGGATCGTCTGGCCATGAAAGCCGATGAGGTCCGCGGCACCGCCAAGTGCGGCAACGGCCTCGGCATGCACCTCGGTCAGGCGCCGCTCCGCGTCAAGCAGCGCGGGGTCGTCAGGTGCGAGCCCCGCTTGCGCACGGTCCAGCAGATCCCGCAGATCGCGCCGCAGAGCCGGCGAATAGGGTAGCGTCACGCGCTTGCCGAAGCCGCCGATCCGCTCGCCATCCGTCTCCACCATCGCGGCGTCGACCCCGTCCAGCGAAGTGCCGCTCATCAGCCCAATGGTTCTCAGCATTTTGCGAGTGTGCTAGCCCCGCCCATCCGACGAAAGCCCCAGAGCACCTCATGCCGGCAGATTTCTTCCCCTCCGATTTTCTAAATGAAGCGCGCGTGCGTGGCTTCATCCACCAGACCACCGACGAGGCCGCACTCGCGGCGCGGCTGAAGCTTGGCCCCCTGCCCGGCTATATCGGCTTCGATGCGACGGCTGACAGCCTCCATGTCGGCTCCCTGGTTCAGATCATGCTGCTGCGCCTGATGCAGCGCACCGGGCACAAGCCCATCGTGCTGATGGGCGGGGGGACGACCAAGGTCGGCGACCCCTCCTTCCGCGACGAGGCGCGGCCGCTGCTCGACGACGCGCAGATTGAGGTGAACAAGGCAGGTATCCGGAAGGTGTTCGACGCCTTCCTCACCTTCGGCGACGGCCCCACCGATGCATTGATGCTCGACAACGCGGAATGGCTGGACGCGCTACTGTATGTACCGTTCCTGCGAGAGGTGGGGCGGCATTTCTCGGTCAACCGCATGCTGTCGATGGACAGCGTGAAGCTGCGTCTCGACCGCGAGCAGAACCTGTCCTTCCTCGAATTCAACTACATGTTGCTGCAATCCTATGATTTTTTGGAGCTGCATCGGCGCCACGGCATCGCACTCCAGATGGGCGGGTCCGATCAGTGGGGGAACATCGTGCTCGGCGCCGACCTGATCCGGCGCGTCACCGGCGGCGAGGCGCATGCGCTGACCACGCCGCTGCTGACCACGGCCTCGGGTGCGAAAATGGGCAAGACCGCGGCGGGCGCGGTCTGGCTCAACGCCGAGCGGGTGAGCCCCTACGACTACTGGCAGTTCTGGCGCAACACGGAGGATGCCGATGTCGGCCGCTTCCTTGCGCTGTTCACGGAGCTGCCGCTGGATGAGATCGCGCGCCTGGCGGCACTCGGCGGGGCTGAGGTGAACGAGGCGAAGAAGGTCCTGGCGACCGAGGCGACCGCGCTGCTGCATGGCCGTGACGCCGCGATCCAGGCGGCCGAGACCGCGCACCGCACCTTCGTCAAGGGCGCGGCGGCGAGCGCCGATCTGCCCTCGATCACCGTGGCCCTGGGCACCCCGATCGTGGACCTGCTCATCCAGGCCGGCTTCACCAGCAGCAAGGGCGAGGGCCGGCGGCTCGTGGCTGGACGGGGCATTTCTCTGAACGGGGTGGCGCTCGAGGACGCGGCGCACGGGCTGGCCGAGGCCGATCTGCGCGATGGAACGCTGACGCTGTCGTTGGGCAAGAAGCGGCATGTGCTGGTGCGAGTCGGGGCGTAGGGTTCGTCGCACCGATGATCAGGAAGGCGGCCCAGGCGGATGAAGCCGCCATCCGGGCCTGCGCGGAAGCAGCCTACCTGCCCTACGTCGCCGCGATGGGCCGAAAGCCCCCTCCGATGGTCGCCGACTTCGCGACACAGATCGCGGAGGGCACGGTTCGTGTGGCGGTCGGCGACCGCGATGCCTGCAAGGATTCATCGTGTTCTACCCGCAGGCGGATCACATGCTCCTCGAAAACGTCGCGGTGCAGCCGGCCGCGACAGGCCAGGGGATCGGCAAATCACTGATCCGCTTCTGCGAGGATACCGGGCGGCACGCCGGACTTCCGGCCGTGCGGCTCTATACGAATGCAAAGATGACCCGGAACCTCGCTTTGTACCCGCGGCTTGGCTACGTGGAGATCGGTCGCCGCAGCGAAGATGGGTTCGACCGCATCTTCTTCATGAAGCACCTGACCTGAGTTCCAGACACCCGGCCCCGCCACTCACGCGGGTTTGGGCCCGGCGCGTCGAGCAGCTTCGATCAGGGACAACGCAAACAGCGCCACGGCCCGCTCACCCATGCGCAGCTTGGCGCCGAGGGACAGCGCGTGCTTCAGGGCGCGCCGTGCCGCTGGTTCCCCCGCGGTCATCTCAAGAAGGCCCAGCAGCAAGGGCGACGCCTGCTTCCGCTTACCCACCGAAGCGATTCTCGTTGAACATTTCCAATTGTTAATCTCACACCTGCCCCGCACGCAAGCCGCTTGCACCGCACGCACCCCTTGTGCAGAGAGCAGCCCATGAACCGCATCTCCCTCCCCAAGGACAAAATCCGCATCCTGCTGCTGGAGGGCATCTCCGACAGCGGCGTCGCGCTGCTCAGCGGCGCCGGCTACGAGAATGTCACGCGGGTCGACAAGGCACTCGACGGCGAAACGCTGCGCGACGCGATGAAGGGCGTGCACATCCTCGGCATCCGCAGCCGGTCGCAGCTGACCGAGGAAGTCTTCGCCGCCGCCGATCGACTCATCGCGGTGGGCTGCTTCTGCATCGGCACCAACCAGGTGGACCTCGAGGCGGCGCAGCGCCGTGGCATCGCGGTGTTCAACGCGCCGTTCTCGAACACCCGCTCGGTCGCCGAACTCACGCTTGGCGAGATCGTCATGCTGATGCGCGGCATCTTCCCCAAGTCCGCCTCCGCCCATGCCGGTGGTTGGGACAAGTCGTCCGCCAATTCGTGGGAGATGCGTGGCAAGACGCTGGGGATCATCGGCTACGGCAATATCGGCAGCCAGCTTTCGGTGCTTGCCGAGGCCTTCGGCATGCGCGTGCTCTACCATGACCACACGGCCAAGCTGCCGCACGGCAACGCGCGGCAGGCGAATTCGCTGGAGCACCTGCTCGCGAACTCCGACGCCATCACCGTGCACGTGCCGGAGACGACCGACACGGTCGGCATGATCGGCGCGCGCGAGATCGCGCAGATGAAGAAGGGTGCGGTGGTGGTGAACAATGCGCGCGGCACCATCATCGACCTCCAGGCGCTGGCGGATGCGCTGCGCAGCGGTCACCTGCTCGGCGCCGCAGTGGACGTCTTCCCGGTCGAGCCCAGCCGCAATGGCGAGGCGTTCGTCTCCCCCCTGCAGGGAATTCCTAACGTGATCCTGACCCCGCATATCGGCGGCAGCACGGGCGAGGCGCAGGAGCGGATCGGCGAGGAAGTGGCCAAGAAGCTCGCCGAATACAGTGACACCGGGACGTCGCTCGGCGCGGTGAACTTCCCCAATGTGCAGCTTCCGGCACGCCCGACCGGTGCACGCTGGACGCATTTGCACCGCGATACGCCGGGGATGCTGTCCCGCATCAACGAGGCGTTCGGCCGACGCGGGCTGAACATCTCGGCGCAGTATTATCAGACGTCCAACGAGCTCGGTTATGTCGTGGTCGACAGCGTCGAGGCGCGGGCCGAGGCGGAGAGCATCCTGGGTGAGCTGCGCGCACTGCCGGGGACACTGCGGGCGCGCCTGATCTACGAGCGAAACTGAAACGCGTGGCGAAGCGCTCCGGTTTCGCGGGCTTCCCCGCAGATGCCGAGGCGTTCCTCGTCGAACTCGCCGCAAACAACAACCGTGAATGGTACCTGGCGAACAAGACGCGCCATGCGGAGGCAATCCTGGCCCCGGCCGCGGCGCTCATCGAGAGCCTGAACTTCGCCTTCGCCGTGCATGATCTGCCGCTGCGCGGCGATCCGAGGAAATCAGTGTTCCGCCTGCACCGCGACACCCGGTTTTCCGCCGACAAGACGCCGTACAAATCCCATGCGGGCATCGTGTTCTCGCGCGACGGCAGCAGGGCCACCCTGCACATGCTGTACATCCAAGTGGGCGGAGAGGACGGGCCGTTCATGGGGATGGGCTTTTACATGCCGCCCCCGGCGGAGCTTGCCGCGCTGCGCGACGCGATCGCGGAGGCGCCCGAGGATTGGGCCGCGATGCTCGCCGGTCTGCGCAAAGCAAAGCTGTCGCTCGAAGCCGGCGATCCTCTGCAGCGTATGCCGAAGGGTTTCGAGGGTTTCGCGGGCACGCCAGTCGCGGCCGACCTCAAGCGCCGGCACTTTACCGTCCGCCGCCGCATCCCGCCGGCACGGATGGGGAAGCCGGAGCTGGTAAGCGACGTGCTCGCCTTCGCGAGGGCCGGGCTGCCGTTGCTCAGCTTCGGCGCAAAGGCTCTGCACGGGCTGGTGCCCACGGCGATGAGGCGGGCTGGCGCGGCACAACCCGCCGGGAAGGATTAAACGGCGCGCGCTTAGTACTCGGCGTCGATCTCAAGGACATTGTCCTCGGGGTCGCGGAAGAACAGGGTGCGGTGGCGCCATTGCGGTAGGTCAGTCGGGCTGCGCAGATGGGCATGCCCTGGGCAAGAAGCTCGGCGTGGCAGGCATCGACCTCGGGCGGCGCGACCCGGAAGGCGAGCTGCACCGCGGCCGATCCTGGGGCGAGTGCGCCATCGTCGCAAACGGTCCAGATCCCGCGCGGGCGCAAGGTAAGTAGCGACGCACCCACGCGGAAGGTGACCCAGTTCTCCCGATCGGTCTCCATCGGGAAGCGCATGATGTCACGATAGAATGCGCGCGTCTCGGCAAGCCTGCGGCACAGCAGGATGGTGTGGTCGAGATTGCCGATCCCGCCGAGGGTCACGCGCGCAACCGGCGCGTGGGTTCAGACCGCCTTGCGGACGCCAATGCTGGCGAACTTCTTGTTGAACTTGGCGATCTGGCCGCCCGTGTCCATCACGCGCTGCACGCCGGTCCAGGCCGGGTGGGTCTTCGGATCGATGTCGAGCTTGATCACGTCGCCCGCCTTGCCGTGGCAGGAGCGCGTCATGTACTCGGTGCCATCGGTCATGATGACCTTGATGTCGTGATAGTCGGGGTGGATGTCGGGCTTCATCGTTCTGCTCTCGGAGTGCGTCATGGCGCCGCCGATGTCCGACCGGCCGCGAAGCCGCCCCCTATACGGGATGCACAGGCCTCACGCAATCTCACCGCGCTCGATGACAAAGGTGGCCTCGACGAGGGGCCGCAACAGCTCGGGATTGCTTTCGGTGATCAGGATCGCGAGCTCCGGCAGCGCGTCGCGCAGGCGCTTCAGGGCCTCCGCGTAGCGCAGCGCCAGAGCGGGTGCGAGGCCCTGGAACGGCTCATCCAGCATCACCGCGCGCACGCCCACCATGAGTGCGCGGCCGAGTGCCACCATCTTCCCCTGCCCGCCCGAAAGGCCGCCGGCGCGGCGTGGCGCAAGCGTGACCAGTTCCGGCAGCAAGCCAAAGACCAAGTCGAGTCGGCGGCGGATTTCGGCGCCGGTCAGGCCCAGGACCTCGGCCGGCAGCACCATGTTCTCGCGCACGGAGAAGCCGCCGAACAGCCGCCGATCCTCTGGCGCATAGCCGATGCCGAGACGCGCACGATGGTGCGCCGGTAGCCGCGCCGCGTCCTCGCCACCGATCAGCACGCGCCCCGCACTCGGCGCAAGCAGGCCCATGAGCGTGCGCAGGCTGGTCGTCTTGCCCGCGCCGTTGCGCCCGATCAACGCGACCCGGCCACCTGCCGGCACGTGCAGCGTGACGCCGCGCAGCACCGGCGCCCCCGCGATCGCGACCGAGACACCTTCCAGATCAAGCATCGGGCGCGCCTTCACGGCTTGGGCCTGCACCGGAGGCAGCACTCGGATCGACTGCCGCAACCCCGATCACCTCGCGCAGCACGTCCGGGTCGCGCAGCACCTCGCCTGGCGGGCCGAGTGCGAGGATGCGCCCCTGCGACCAGACCGCCACGCGGTCGGAGAAGCGCTCCACCACATCCATGTCGTGCTCGACGAATACCGCCGTCACCTCCGCCTCGCGCAGCACGCGGGCGAGGGTTTCCACCACCGCCATCTTCTCCGATGCCGCGACGCCGGACGTCGGCTCATCCATAAGCAGCAGTCGCGGGCGCAAAGCGGTGGCCATCGCGATGTCGGCGAGCTTGCGCGCGCCTTCGTTCAACGAGTCGGCGCGGCTGTCGCGGATGCCATCGAGGCCGAAGCGGTTCAGCAGTTCCCGCGCCTCATCGATCACGCTCATCGACAGCAGCGGCGCGAAGGGGTGCCAGACGCCGCGTCGGGCAGCGATTGCGAGGGCCGCGTTTTGCAGCACGGTGTGCTCGGTGAACAGCTGCGGCAGCTGGAAACTGCGCCCGATGCCGCGCTTGACGATGGCGCGCGGCGCTAGGCCGGTGATCTCCTCGCCATCATAATGGATGCTGCCGCCCTGGGGCCTGAGGTAGCCGGTCGTCATGTTGATGAAGGTGGTTTTGCCGGCGCCGTTCGGCCCGATGATCGCCAGAAACTCGCCGCGCCTGACCGAGAGGTCGATCCCATCAGCCGCCTTCACGCCACCAAAGGCGAGCCGCAGCCCACGCGCCTCCAGCAGCACGCTGTCATCACGTTGCGCCGCGCTCACGTGGCGCGCGCCCGGCGCAGCAGGCCCGCGATCACGCCCCAGACGCCGCCTGGCGCGAACAGGATCACCGCGAGCAGCGCCAGCCCCAGCGCCATCTGCCAGATATCGGCGAAGGCCGCCGCCGCGTAGACGCGGATCAGCTCATAGGTGACGGCGCCGAGGAACGGGCCCAGCACGCCGCCAGCGCCGCCCAGGATCGCGATGAACACCAGCTCCCCGGAGCTTGTCCAATAGGCGAGCAGCGGCGTCACGTGCCGCGACGTCATCGCGATGATCGCGCCCGCCGCACCCGCCATGATCGCGGACAACACATACGCCACCAGCAGCACGCCGCGCGCCGAGACGCCGAGGAATTCGAGCCGCGTCTCGCGCGTCTTGATCGCGGCCAGCGCCTCGCCCATCGGCGAGATCAGGTACTGCCGCGCGACCCACCAGAAGCATGCCGCGACCGTCAGAGCGGTGCCGAACATGACCCAGCCCGCCATCGGGCCATCCATCGGCATTCCGGCGATGCTCAGCGGTGCGACGCGAATACCGTCCGAGCCCTTGGTGATGGCGTAGAATTTCTCCAAAAGTGAATACAGCACCATGCTCAGCGCCAAGTTAAGCATGGAGAAGAAGATCTCGCGGTAGCGCGTGATGAAGAGGCCGATCACCAGCCCGATCGCGCCGGCCGTGAGCATCGCCATCGGCAGCAGCACCAGAACATCGCCCATCGAGGGTGCCGCAAACGCCACGACATACGCGCCCACCGCGGCATACATCGCGTGCCCGAAACTCACCTGCCCGGCGCGGAGCAGCAGCAGGATGCCCAGCACCGCGATGCCCTTGGCCAGCGCCAACGTCAGGATGAACCGCAACCACGGCGCCGCCCATGCCACCGCCACCAGCGCCAGTGCGCCAGCTAGCGCCAACCACGGCTCGGCGCGCCTCATACCCGTCGAGCCTCCGCGGCGCCGAACAACCCCTGCGGCCGAACCAGCAGCACCGCCACCATGATGATGTAGGGCACCACCACCTCCAGCTCCGGTGCGAAGTACACGGCGACGGACCGGCCCAGCCCGATCAGCAAGGCGGTCAGCGCCGCGCCCTCGATCTGGCCCAGGCCTGCGGTGGCGATCACCGCGAAGGACAGCACGATCGTCTGCGCCCCAATCCCCGGCACCAACGACGTCGTCGGCGAGGCCAGCGCGCCACCCAAAGCCGCCAACACCGCGCCCGCCGTGAAGGTCAGCAAGAACACCTTTTTCGCGTCGATGCCCATCGCCGTCGCGGCCTCGCGGTCCACCGTCACCGCCACGATCACCCGCCCGGTCAGCGTCCGCCGCAGGAACCAGGCCAACCCCACCAGAGTCGCTAACGCGACCCCCGGCAGCAAAAACAACTGGTACTTCGTGAACGGAATCACATCGCCGGCAAACGGCACATCCACCGTGCCCAGCCAGCGCACCGCCACGTCATTGCTGACCGGCTGCACGCCCCAGACGAGCTTCTGCGCATCCTCTAGAATCATGAACAGCGCGAAGGTCACCAGCAGCTGGATCACCGGCTCCTCGGCATAGATCCGGCGCAACAAAATCCGCTCGATCACCGGCCCCAACACCAACCCCACCAGCACCGCCGCCAACAACAACACCGGCAGCGAGGCCCAAACCGGCAACCCCGCCATCCCCCCCAAACTCGCCGCCGCATAAGCCCCGATTGCGTAAAACGACCCGTGCGCCACGTTCAACACACGCAACACGCCAAACACGAGATTGAGACCCACCGAAACCATGAACACCAACGCCGCATAGGCAAGCCCATCCAACAAGGCGAGCCCCAGCAACAGGCCGTTCTCATCGAACCAGGTGATCATGGAAAACAGTCCAGAGGCGCTGCCCCGGGGCCCCGCCAGGATCGTGTCGATCCTGGGCCTCCATTTGTTGGTGCCGAGTTTTGGGAGTGTGCTGAGCCTCGCCGGAGACGAGCCGGGGTGGGGAGGGGGCGCGTGGAGTGACGTCGGCCGAAGGGAGCTCGCTTGATGCGCCCCCTCCCCACCCGGACCCCATCAGCAATGTCCCAGTCCTCCCAACTCAAAACCACAAATGCAGGGGTCCGGGGATCGGCGCGATCCCCGGCGGGGGTCCAGGGGGCAGCGCCCCCTGGCCTGTCATCCATGATCATGGCTCAGATGGACGTCCCGACGCGGTTCTCCATGCCTGGCGTCAGGGTCTTCATCCAGTCGACGCTTTTCTGGCCGACCGGAGCGCTGATGGCGACGGGGTCGTAGCGCATCATCCGTTCCGGCACTGCGTAGGGGTAGCGCTCGCCGAAGGAGGACAGGCCGACGATCTGTTCTTCGAGGCCTTGGCCGTCCGAGCGGAGCGTGATGGATGCGGTGGGCGTCGGGAAGGTGAGGCCGCGGAAGGCGGCGCCGACTTCCTGGTCATTTGGCCAGGCGCCGCCCTTGGTTTCGATGGCCTTGGCGTAGGCGGCGCGGAGGGCCCAGACGGCCTGTGCCATGTGGTGGACGGGGTAGATCGGGTACTCGTTGAAGCGGCTGCGATAGCCTTCGATGAAGCGGTCGAATAGGGCGCGGTCGCGCGGCGCGGGGTGGTTGATCCAGTGGTCGCCACGCGAGCCGATGATGTGTCCGACCGGCATGGCGCGGCCGAGTGCGGGCATCGAGGGTTCGGCGACGGGCATCACGAACAGGCTGCGCTCGAACAGGCGGCGCTCGGTCGCCTGGCGGATGAGGGTGGTGAGTTCGCCGCCCCATGAGGTCGAGAGCACGACGTCCGGGCGGAGTGCCAGGAGGCGGGTGATCTCGGTGGAGAAATCGGTGCTGTTGAAGCGCGGGAACATCTCGGCGACCACGCGCACGCCGGGCTTGAGCGTGTCCATCGCGGTCTTCCAGAGTTCCCAGCTGTCGCGGCCCCAGGCGTAGTCCTGGTTGATGACGGCGATGGAGCGGAAGTCGGGCTTGTGCTTCAGCAGGTACAGCAGCGGCGCCATGAGTTCCGGCGTGCCGTAGCCCTGGGTGCGGAAGGCGAAGGGGTGGTTGCCTTCCTCGAAAGTGCGCTGGGTGCCGCAATCCCACAGGATGGTGGTCTTGCGCAGCTCATCGGAGAGCGGCGTGCAGGCGAGGCAGGAGCCCGACGAGATCGAGGCGAACATGACGTGCACGCCCTCGCTCTGCACCAGGCGGCGGAATTCGCCGACCAAGTGTTCGGTGCCGGGACCTTCATCGACGAAGATCGGGCGAACGGGCACGCCGCCGATGCCCCCTTCCCGGTTCACTTCCTCGAACAGCCATTGCGCGGCGCGCTGGCCTGGGACGCCGAAGACGGAGGCCGGGCCGGAGAGGAAGGTGGTGATGCCGACCTTCATCTCGGTGGGCTTCGGCATGGTCTGGGCGGAGAGCGTTTCGGGCAGGATGACGCCGCCGAAGCCTGCGGCCAGCAGCGCCGCGCGGCGCGTGATTCCGGTGGTCATGAGCGGTTCCCTCCGATGATTCTTCGTTCTTGCCCGTGAGCATGGCTGTGCCTGCCCGCGCTGTGAAGGGCCTTCGATTTGCAGCCGGGCGCGGCGCGCGTAGTTTGCTCGTATGCCCGTCTCCATCCTCTCGATCCAGTCCTGGGTCGCCTATGGCCATGTCGGCAATGCCAGCGCGGTGTTTCCGCTGCAGCGTCTCGGCGCCGAGGTCTGGGCGATCAACACGGTGCAATTCTCCAACCACACCGGCTACGGCGCCTGGCGCGGCGAGGTGTTTTCGGACGCGCTGGTCCGCGACTGCGTCCTGGGCATCGCCGAGCGCGGCGTGTTGGCGCAATGCGATGCGGTGCTCTCGGGCTACATGGGCAGCCCGGCGATCGGCGCGGCCATCCGCGACGCCGCGGCGATGGTGAAGGCGGCCAATCCGCGCGCGATCTGGTGCTGCGACCCGGTGCTGGGCGACACCAACCGCGGCATCTACGTGCGGCCTGGCATTCCGGAGTTCCTGCGCGACCACGCGCTACCGGCGGCCGATATCGCGACGCCCAACCAGTTCGAACTGGAATGGCTGACGGGCGCGCGGATCGCGACGCTGGATGATGCGAAGGCGGCGCTGATGGCGCTCGCGGCGCGTGGGCCGAAGCGGTTGCTGCTCACCAGCCTGCGCACCGACGACACGCCGGAGGATGCGATGGACATGCTGGCGATGGAGGCGGGCGATTTCTGCCGGCTGCGGACACCGCGGCTGCCGCTCAACGTCAACGGCGCCGGCGACGCGATTGCGGCGCTGTTCCTGTTCCACACGCTCGCCGGCGCCGGCGTTGCGGCAGCACTTTCGGCGAGCGGGTCATCGCTGCACGGCATCCTCACCGCGACCGCGCTGGCGGGTGCGCGGGAGCTGCAGACCATCGCAGCGCAACAGGAACTACTGACGCCCTCGACGCGGTTCAAGGCGGCGCCCTGCTGAGCGCTCGTGCGCACTTACCGCCGACGCTGAACCTTCGCCCGATCATCGGCAGCCGGCAACAATCCCAGACTGGTCGCTGCCGGTCGTCAGGCGAGCCAGGCACGCGGAGCGTGCGCGTGACGCCTATGTGCCGGAGGGCACAAGCGGCGCGCACCAAACGTCACACCACGACGCGGCGATACAGGTGCCACGTCGCGTGGCCGAGTACCGGCATCGCGATGGCGAGGCCCACGAACAGCGTGGCGCAGCCGGCAATCAGCAGGGCCGCGACGATCGCCCCCCAGATCGCCATCGTCACCGGGTTCGCAGCGACCGCGCGGACCGAAGTCCGCACCGCCACCCCAAGCCCCGGATTCCGGTCAAGAAGGAGCGGAAAGCTCACCACCGTCACCACCAGCACGAAGGTCGCGAAGATCGCGCCGACAAGGTTGCCGACGATGATCAGCCGCCACCCCTCGGGCGTGCCGAACACGCGGCCCAGGAAGTCCATCGGATGCGCGTAGTTGCCGCTGCCGAGCGTCGCGTCCAGGATCACTCGCGCCGCGATGATCCACGCGACGAACACCACGACCAGCAGCAGGCCGAGCCCCATGATCGAGGGCAGCGCAGGAGAATGCCGCACCGACAGCGCGTCGGCGGCGGAGACGTCCTGCCCCTGCTCGCGCCGCCGGCTCAACTCGTAGACGCCGAGTGCCAGGAACGGCCCCAGCAGTGCGAAGCCCGAGACGAGCGGGAAGAACAGCGGCATCAGGGGCCCGCCCCAGGCCGCCCGTGCGGCGAGCAAGCCGACCACTGGGTAGATGACGGCCAGGAAGATGAGCTGGGTTGGTGCTGCCTGGAAGTCGCGCCAGCCCGCGCCAAGCGCGTCAAACAGATCGTTGATGCCGATGATGCGGACGTTCGGTTCGGCCAATGCCGTCCCATGCGCCATCGAGATGCTGTCAGCCATGTGCAAACTCCCTCGCGGCTTATGCCGTGTTGCCTCAGCCAGGCGGGTCTCCGCGGCGGGCGATCAAGAGAATGATATCCGGGGTACAAACCGCGGCGATCCACTGCGCAAGACGATAGGCACAGAAGCCGCGCTGTTCAACGCACGAAGGCGAGGCGCCATTCAACGCCGAAGCCCGAGGCGCACCTCGCGGTGCCATATATAGAGTCCAGCCCCGACCAGCACCGCCATGCCGGCGAAGTCCCAGCCATCCGGCAGTTCGCCCCACAGCACCCCGCCCAGTGCCGTCGTCCATACGATTCCCGAATACTCGAAGGGTGCGACGAGCGACGGCTCGCCGCGCCGATAGGCCTCCGTCATCAGCACCTGGGCCAGTGCCGACACCAGCCCAGTCCCCGCGAGCAGCAGCCATTGTGTGCCGGTGGGCCACACCCAGCCCGGTACCGCCAGCGCCCCCGCCACGATCGAAGAACCGATCGCGAACCACAACACGATCGACGTCCCCGACTCGCCGCGCTCGCCCAGGCGACGGATCGAAATCATCGCAAGCGCCCAGGCGAATGCGGCGCCGATGACCGCGGCCATGGCGTGCAGGTCGCCCAGCGCCTCGCCTTCCCACGGCCGCACCATCAGCAGCACGCCGCCGAAGCCCACGATGACCGCGCCCAGCCGGCGCGGCCCGACCCGTTCGCCCAGCATCGGCACGCTCAGCAGGGTCAGGAACAGCGGCATGGTGAAGCCGAGTGCCGAAACGCTCGCGAGCGGCAGATGCTGGTAGCCGTAGAAGGAGCCGAACATGCCGCCCAGCCCGAACAGGCAGCGCCAGACGTGGCCCATCGGGTATTTCGTGCGCAGTGCGCTCCAGCCGCCGGCGGCAAGCAGCACGGGCAGCAGGGCCGGAATGGCGAACAGGTTCCGCCCAAGTACGACCTGCGCCAGTGGCACGGCGCCATCGAGCGCCTTCACCATTGCGGCCGCCGCGGCAAAGGCCCCGGCAGCGCCCAGGATCATCAGGATGGCGCGACGTCGCGCCGCCCCCAAACGCAACTCGCTCTCGGACATGGACCTACCTTGCGCGCGAAGCTACGGTCTCCCCCACATGGCGACCACCCCAATACCGGCGTTCCCCGGACTCACCCTGCTCGAACAGAAAACGGTCTGGGATGGCCGCTTCCCCCTGGATCGGGTGCGCTTCCGCAAGCGACGCTTCGATGGCGCCGAGGGTGGCTTGCTCACCTGGGAGCTTCGGCGGCGCGGCCGTGCCGCCGCGGTCCTTCCCTACGACGCCAAGCGCGACCGGGTGGCGCTGATCGAGCAATTCCGCCTGCCGGCGCTGGCCGCCGGGCTGCATCCGGTAATGACGGAGGTGCCAGCAGGGCTGTGCGAGCCAGGCGAGGACCCTGCCGTGACGGCGCGTCGCGAATTGGCCGAGGAAACACAGCTGGTACCATCAGCGCTGGAGCCGCTTGGGCGCTACATCCTCAACCAGGGGGATAGCGATGAGACCATCCACCTGTACCTCGCCCGCTGCGACCTGCCCGATCTGCTGCCGACGCATAGTGGGCTCGCCGAGGAGCACGAGGACATCCGCCTGCGCCTGATGCCCGCAAAGGAAGCGATCCAAATGCTCGACGACAACCGCATCGAGAATGCGACGGCGGCACTCTGCCTCCACTGGCTCGCGCGCCACCATGCGCGGCTGCTGCGGGAGTGGAAGTGATGGCGGCGGCCATGAAGGATGCACCCTCAAGCGCCAGGTGCGCGCTTGGCTCGCCCGACTGCCGGCGGCGCCCATTCGGGCGCTCGGCCCGTGCGGTGGACCGCAGGTCGATTGAAGCGAAGACTGCCATGATAATGCTGCGCGTGCCGCCGCGATGAAGCTGTTCCTGGAGGACGCCTACGCACGGCAGGCCGAGGCGACGGTTCTTGCCGTTACCGAGGCTGGCATCCTGCTGGACCGAACCATCTTCTACGCCAACTCAGGCGGCCAGCCCGGCGATATGGGGCAGCTCGGCGACACCCCCATCATCGACACGCGCAAGGGGCCGGACGACACCATCCTGCACATCGCCGCCCCCGGTGCGGCGCTGCCCGCGCCCGGCGACAAGGTCACGCTCACGCTCGACTGGGACCGCCGCTTCAAGCACATGCGGATGCACACCACGCTGCACCTCCTCTGCGCTCTGCTGCCGGGCATCTACGCGACCGGCAACCAAATCGGCCCCGACAAGTCCCGCCTCGATTTCGACCTGCCCGACCCGCCCGCGAAGGAGGCGCTGACCGAACGCCTGAACGCGCTCATCGCCGGGGCCCACCCGACTGGCACCAGCTGGATCAGCGGCGAGGAGCTCGATGCTAATCCCTCCCTCGTGCGCACGCTTTCGGTGCAACCACCGCGCGGCGTCGGGCGCATACGGCTGGTGCGGATCGGCCCCGAGGAGGCACCGGTCGACCTGCAACCCTGCGGCGGCACCCATGTCGCCGATACCGCGGAGATCGGCCGCGTCGAGATCAGCAAGATCGAAAATAAGGGCAAGCAGAACCGCCGCCTGCACATCATTCTTACGGGAGAGAAGCCATGAAGAATTTGGTCACCCCGGCTTGGCTTGCGAGCCATCTCGGCGCCGCTGGCCTTGTCATCTTCGACGCCACCAAATACCTGCCGACCGAGCCGTATGACGGGCTCACCAAATTTCGCGAGGCGCATATCGCGGGTGCGCGCTTCTTCGACCTCGACCTCTACGCCGACCAGGACACCGATCTGCCGCACATGGTGCCGACGCCCGGGCGCTTCGCGAAGCTGATCGGCGCCGAGGGTGTGGAGAACACCACGCGCGTCGTGTTCTACGACCAGAAGGGCATCCACTCCGCGCCGCGCGGCTGGTGGCTGATGCGCTTGATGGGCCACGAGAAGGTCGCCGTGCTGGATGGCGGCCTGCCGGCCTGGCTGAAGGCGGAGCTGCCGATCGCCATCGGTGATCCACGCGCCGTCGCGCCCACCACGTTCACGCCGGATTTTCGCGCCGAGCGGCTGAAGGGCATCGGCGACATCAAGCGCATCATCGAGGAGAAGGACGCGCTGATCATCGACGCCCGCGCCGCCGGACGCTTTGCCGGCACCGCGGCCGAGCCGCGGCCGGGACTGCCCTCCGGCCATATGCCGGGCGCGTCCTCCCTGCCCTTCCTCGACCTGATCGCCAGCGACGGCACGCTGAAGCCGCGCGATGCCCTGCGTGCCCGCTTCGCCGAGGCCGGTGTCGATGGCACGCGGCCGGTCGTCACCTCCTGCGGCACCGGCGTCACCGCCTGCGTGCTCGCACTCGGCATGGCGCAGGCGGGGCTGCCTGAACCCGCGATCTATGACGGCTCCTGGACCGAATGGGCGCTCCGCCCCGAAACTGCGAAAGCGATCTCCTGATGTCCGACAAGACCCACGGCTTCGGCACCCGCATGTCTCATGCCGGGCGCGCCGGCACCCGCGCGCATGGCTTCGTGAACCCGGGGGTCCACCGCGGATCGACCGTGCTGCATCCTTCGTGCGAGGCGCGCAAGGAAGCCGGCAAGCACCGGCTCGAGCAGGTGATGACCTACGGCACCCAGGGCGGGCCGACGCACTACATGCTGGAGGACATGATCGCCGAGATCGAGGGTGGCACCCGCGCCACCATCCTCGGCACCGGTCTCGCCGCCGTCGCGGTGCCGCTGCTGGCCTTCCTCGGCGCCGGCGAGCATTGCCTGATCCCCGACAGCGCCTATGGCCCCGCGCGCAACTTGGCCGAGGGCATGCTGAAGCGCTTCGGCGTCGAGACAACCTTTTACGACCCCACCGTTACCGGCGAGGCGATCGCCGCGCTGTTCCAGCCGAACACGCGCGTGCTCTACACGGAGAGCCCCGGCAGCCACACCTTCGAGGTGCAGGACATCCCCGCACTCGCCGCCGTGGCGCATGCCCGCGGTGCCAAGGTGCTGATGGACAACACCTGGGGCATCCACCACTTCCAGCCGTTCAAGCACGGCGTTGATGTCTCGATCCAGGCGCTGACCAAGTATGTCGGCGGGCATTCGGACATCCTGCTCGGCAGTGCCACGGTCAACAGCGATGCGGATTGGGAAGTGCTGCGCGGCACCGCATCCCAGCTCGGGCAATACGCTTCGCCGGATGATTGCTGGCTGGCGCTCCGCGGGCTGCGCACGATGAACCTGCGGCTGCGGCACCAGGAAGCCGCGGGCCTCGAAGTCGCGCGCTGGCTCGAAGGCCGGCCGGAGGTATTGCGGGTGGTGCATCCCGGGCTACCCTCGCATCCGCAGCACGAGCTGTTCCGGCGCGATTTCACGGGGTCCTGCTCGCTGTTTGGCGTGGTGTTCAAGCCGCGCTTCACCCATGCGCAGGTTTGCGCCTGGATCGACGGGCTCGCGTTGTTCGGGATCGGGGCTTCGTGGGGCGGGTTCGAGAGCCTTGCGCTGCCGACCTCGGGCAACATCACCCGCACGGCCACCAAGCCGGAATTCGGCGGCGAGATGGCGCGCATCCATATCGGGCTGGAGGATACCAGCGACCTGATCGCGGATCTGGAAGCTGGGCTGAACCGGATGGCGGGGTGAGAGTCGGCGGCGCGGCCCCTGATCAGGCCGCGCACGCGCTGCAGATACCCTCTACCTCGACCGTCGTGCGGAACGGGGTGAAGCCCTCGGCCCGCGCCGCCGCCTCGATGGCGGCACTCACGTTCGGGGCGCAGATTTCGGCGGTCGCGCCGCATTTGGTGCAGATCAGGAACTGATGCGGATGCTCATGGCCGTGGTCGTGGCCATGGCCCGCCTCCACGCAGGGCGTGAAGGCGTTCAACCGCTCGAGTTTGTGCACAAGGCCTTGCTCGATCAGGAAATCCAACGCGCGATAGACGGTCGGCGGCGCCGCACCGGCGCGTAGGCCACGCAAGCGGTCGAGCAGCGCATATGCCCCGACCGGCGCATCCGACTCAAGGATCAGCGAGAACACCTGGCGGCGCAGTGGCGTGAGCTGCACGCCCCGTTCCCCGCAAATCGCCTCCGCCCGATTGAGGGAAGCTGAAACTTCGGCCATCGCCGCACTCTCCAAACCATCCGACACGCGTTATATCGTGTGCCCATGCCGAACCTGCCATCCGAAAACGCCATCTCCGCCTTCCTGGCCGCCTGCCGCTTCAACGAGGCCGGGCTGATCCCCGCCATCGCGCAGCAGCACGACACCGGCGAGGTGCTCATGCTCGCCTGGATGAACGCCGATGCGGTGCGCGAAACGCTTGCCACCGGGCGCGTCTGCTACTTCTCCCGCAGCCGGGCCAAGCTGTGGCGCAAGGGCGAGACCTCCGGCCAGATGCAGGCGCTGGTGGACCTCCGCCTCGACTGCGACGGCGATACCATCCTGGCCCTCGTGGAGCAGAACGGCGTTGCCTGCCACACTGGGCGGCACAATTGCTTCTTCCAGGCCATCCGCGACGACGCGCTGGTGCCAATTGCGGCGCCGCTCATCGACCCAGAAAAGCTCTACGCATGAGTACGCCGGTCACGCTGATCACCGGCTTCCTCGGGGCCGGCAAGACCACGCTGCTCAACCGCCTGCTGAAGCACCCGGACCTTGCCGAGACGGCCGTCCTCATCAACGAGTTCGGCGATGTCGGCCTCGACCACCTGCTGGTCGAGACGCTCGACGACACCACCATGCTGCTCGCCGCCGGCTGCCTCTGCTGCACCATCCGCGGCGATCTGCAGAAGGCGCTGATGGACCTGGCCATGCGCATCGAAGCCGGGCAGCCGATCCGCCGCGTGATGATCGAGACCACCGGCCTCGCCGACCCCGCGCCCATCCTGCACACGCTGATGAGCGACCCCATCCTGCTGCGCCGCTTCCGCCTCGATGGCGTCGTCACGCTGGTCGATGCGACCAACGCGATGGCGACGCTCGACAACCATCCGGAGGCACTGAAGCAGGTCGCCGTCGCGGATAGGCTGATCCTCGCCAAGACCGACCTTGCGCCCAATACGGATGCCCTCCGCGCCCGCCTCGCGCAGATCAACCCACACGCGCCGATCCTGGGCGCCGAAGCTCCGCCGGCCGCGCTGCTGGGGATCGGCCCTTTCCAGCTCGACGCCAAGCTGCCGGACGTGGCGCATTGGCTCGGCAAGGAAGCCGGGCACCACCACGCGCATCACCAGCACGACCGCAATCGGCACGACGCCCACATCCACAGCTTTTCGCTGCGCTACGAGACGCCGCTGACCCTCGATGCCGTCGCAAGCTTCCTCGAAATGCTCGTGACCACGCGCGGCGACGCGCTGCTGCGGGTGAAGGCCATCCTCAACATCCAGGGCGAGGACCGCCCGACGGTGCTGCACGGAGTGCAACACATCTTCCACCCGCCCATCCGCCTCGCGGCCTGGCCGGAGGGCGATGACCGCAGCTCGCGCTTCGTGTTCATTGTGAAGGATTTGACGCGGGAGACCGTGCAGCGCGGGCTCGCTGCGTTCATCAAGGCGGCATGAGCGGGCAGAAGGCGGGGGCGCTGCCCCCGGCCCCCGCCGGGGATCGCGCCGATCCCCGGGCCCCTGCGAAATTTGGCACCGCGGGCCACAGGATCACGCCATGAGCCTGATCTACATCCTCGCCGGCGAGGCTTCCGGCGACGTCCTTGGCGGCCGCCTGCTTCCCGCGCTGCGAGCGCGCCGGCCGGACCTTGAATTCGCCGGCATTGGGGGCCCGCGGCTGGCCGAGCAGGGCCTTGTCTCCCTGTTCGACTACCGCGACCTGGCGCTGATGGGGCTGTTGGAAATCCTGCCCAACCTGGCCCGCCTCGCACGGCGCCTCGCCGAGACCACCGCGGATATCGCCGCGCGGAAGCCGGACCTGATCCTCACCATCGACAGCCCCGGCTTCGCTTTTCGCATCGCCAAGCGCGTCCGCCGGCTTGGCATTCCGCTCATCCACTACGTCGCGCCCCAGGTCTGGGCGTGGCGACCGGGACGCGTGAAGGAGCTGAAACCGCTACTCGGCGGCATCCTGGCCCTGCTGCCGTTCGAGGCACCGTTCTTCGAGAAGGCCGGGATCCCCGTCACCTTCGTGGGCCATCCGGTGCTGGAATCCGGTGCCGGCCAGGGCGATGCCGTGCGCTTCGCCGAGCGCTTCGGGCTCGCGTCGACGGACATCCCCTTGCTGGTCATGCCCGGCAGCCGGCGCGGCGAGGTCCAGCGCCTCCTGCCAATCTTCGGCCCAGCGCTTGCGGCGCTTGCGAGGACGCATCCGGCGATCCGCCCGATCATCGCGGTCGCGCCGATCACCGCCACACAGGTGCGCGACGCCGCCGGGGGTTGGCCCAACGCGCCAATCCTCGTGGCGACGTTGGACGACAAGCACGACGCCTTCGCGGCGACGGCCGCGCGAGGAGGCGCCGGTCTGATCAAATCCGGCACCTCATCGCTGGAAATGGCGGTGGCCGGGGTGCCGCATGTGGTGGGCTACCGCCTGAACCCGGTGACCGCGGCAATCGTCCGCAGGCTCGTGAAGGTGCCCTATGCGAGTCTGGTCAACCTGCTCGCGGAGGCGCCGGTAGCCCCCGAGTTCCTCCAGGAATCCTGCACGCCGGCGAACCTGGCGGGCGCGCTATCGGCCATCCTGGCGAACCCGGGCGCCCAAAAGCCAGGCTTCGCCACGGCATTGGCGCGGCTGCGCGCTCCCGAGGGATTGCCCAGCGAGGCCGCCGCCAGCGCCGTGCTTCGCGCGCTGGAGGCCTGACATCGTCCAGGGGACGAACGCCGCCGGCAGGGACCGGGACCTCGGCATCTGATACTGCGGCTCCCGCGGCCTTGACGATCATTGTCTACGGCCATGAAGAATGACTGCTGACTTTTGCTTTTTGTGCCCTCAGGCGTTGTGCCGGAGGCACGTCTCCGACGTGACGCCCCGCCTCCGGCGGCTTGGCCCGCCGGACGACTGGCGGCGGCCGTCCCGCCTTGCGGCGCGCATGAGGCGCCGAGGAGTTCCATCCTGCGACCGGGCGCATCGCCCCCGCTTCACCCGCGCGCCACCGCCTCTTCCACCGCCAGCGCCACCCTGAGCGCTGCAAGCCCCGCCTCGCCCGGCACGACGCAAGGCGCCTCACCCCGCACCGCGGCCAGGAATCCAGCCTGCTCGGCTTCGAGGCTGTCATGGTCCACCCAGGCGCCGCGATCGACGCCGTATCCGGGCATGGTAGCCACCGGCTCCGCGCCGCCGCGCCGTAGCACGCCATAGGTGCGGGCCAGGAAATCGACCGCCAACTCTCCCTCGGTCCCAAGCACGCGCAGCCGGCGTTCCATCGAGAGGCTCACCCGGCTCGCCGTGATCACGGCGCGCCGGCCACCGGGGAAATCGAGCGTGGCAACGCAAAAGTCCGGCCTCTCCGAGGCAATGGCGGCGCCAACCGCGGACACACCCGATGGCGCCTCACCTGCCAAAGCCATCACCAGGTCGATGTCGTGAATCATCAGGTCCAACACCACCGACACATCGAGGCTGCGCGGCCGGAAGGGTGCGGCTCGCACCGCCTCGAAGCTGAGCGCACGCCCGCCCGCCGGCGCCGCCATGACAGCCGCGAACGCCGCCGAGAAGCGCTCGATATGGCCAACCTGCAGCACCACCCCCTGTTCGGCGGCAAGTTCGATCATCTCCTCCGCCTCCGCGACGGTGGCAGCGATCGGCTTCTCGACGAACACATGCTTGCCCGCCGCGAGCGCCGCCTGGGCCAGCGCAAAATGCCCGCGCGTCGGCACGGCGATGACCACCGCATCCGCCGCCGCGATCAGCGCCTTGGCCGAGCCCACCGGCACCCCCAGCTCGCCGGCCACGAATGCGGCGCGATCGGCATCCAGATCGTGCACGCCCACCAGCGTGGCGTCCGGGTTCGCCGCCCACTTCACCGCATGGAACCGTCCGAAATGCCCAACGCCCAGCACCGCCACTCGCAGCATCGACTTGCCCCCGCTATCGATCGCGCCATACCATCGCAGGCGCTTCGGGGGAATGATGCCCCCTGAAGTCGTCCGTGCTTTGAAGGTGCCTACGCGCCAACCCTGACACGCGCTCTTGCGCCGCGCCGCCCCCGTCGTCATTCTCTGCCCCTTTTGCAGGGGCCACCTTCACCCAATGCTACACTTCGCCCGTTGGAAGACTTTCTCTATTCTCGGCGTCCTCGTCGCGGGCGTATTGCTGTGCGTTCCCAACCTGTTGCCACGCTCGAGCTTCCCGAGCTGGGTTCCTGCGCGCCAGATCAGCCTGGGACTCGACCTTCGCGGTGGCTCGTACCTGCTGATGGAAGTCGACCTCAACGCCGTCGTTCGGGAACGCCTTGAGGGCATGGTCGATGCAGCGCGCACGCGGCTGCGCACCGCCAATATCCGCTACCAGAACCTCGCCGCCGATGCCGCCGGGCGCCGCATCAGCCTGCGCGTGACCGACCCTGGCCAGGCCGAGGCCGCCGCCACCGCACTGCGTGAACTGTCTAACCCCATCCAGTCGCGCACTGGCCAGCCGATCCCGGATCTCGAGGTCACGACCACGCCCGAGGGCGTCGTCACCGTCGCTCTCACCGAGGCAGGGCTGCGCGCGAAGTCGAACGCCGCCGTCGAGCAGTCGGTCGAGATCATCCGCCGCCGCGTTGATGAAACCGGCGTCGCCGATGCGCTGGTCGCGCGCCAGGGTGCCAACCGGGTGCTGGTCCAGCTCCCCGGCATCGAAGACCCGAACCGTATCAAGGACCTCATCGGACGCACGGCGCGGATGACCTTCCATCTGCTCGACGAGAACACCACGCCCGGCCAGGGCGCCGCCCCGCCGGGCGTGCAGTTCCTCAACGGCGAGCGGCCCGGCGAGCGCTATGCGGTCCGCCGCCGCGTGGAGGTGGACGGCGCGAACCTCACCGACGCCCGCGCTGGCCAGGACAACCGCACCAATGAATGGGTGGTGAACTTCACCTTCGACAGCCTGGGCACGCGGCGCTTCGGCGCCATCACGCGCGAGAATGTCGGCCGTCCCTTCGCGATCGTGCTCGATGAGAAGGTGATCAGCGCGCCGGTCATCCGGGAGCCGATTACCGGTGGCCGCGGCCAGATCAGCGGCAGCTTCTCCGCGCGTTCCGCCAACGACCTTGCCGTGCTCCTGCGCGCCGGTGCGCTCCCGGCACCCCTGACGGTGGTCGAGGAGCGCAGCGTCGGGCCGGAGCTTGGTGCCGATGCGATCCGCGCCGGCGTCCTCAGCCTTGCCGTCGGCACGCTGTTCGTCTTCCTGTACATGGGCCTCGCCTATGGGCTGCTCGGCTGGTTCGCGAATATCGCCCTCGCCTTCAACATCATCCTGATGCTGGCAGCCCTTTCGATGCTTGAGGCAACGCTGACCCTGCCCGGCATCGCTGGCATCGTGCTCACGCTCGGCACCGCGCTCGACGCCAATATCCTCATCAACGAACGCATCCGCGAGGAGGTGAAGAACGGCCGTCCGCCGCACAGCGCGCTGGAGGCCGGCTTCAGCAAGGCCAGCGGCACGATCATGGATTCGAACCTCACGAACCTGATCGCGATGATCTGCCTCTATGCCTTCGGCTCCGGCCCGGTGAAGGGCTTCGCCGTCACCGTGGCGATCGGCACCGTTGTGCAGATGTGGACGGCGACAACGCTGGTGCGCCTGTTTGTCGCCTGGTGGTATCGCGCGACGCGGCCCAAGGAGATCCCCGCCTTCGCCAAGCCGGGCGGTGGCCTGTACGAACGCCTGCGCCGCCCGCTATTCCGCATCATCCCCGATGTCACCAAGATCCGCTTCATGAACGGCGCCAAGGCCGGGCTGCTGCTGTCCGCGGTGCTGTCGACCGCCTCGGTCGTCCTGGCCTTCGCGCCGGGCCTCGACAAGGGCATCGACTTCAAGGGCGGCATCGTGATGGAGATCCGCACGCCAGGACCGGCCGACCTGCCGGCGCTGCGCACGACCGTGAGCGGGCTGAACCTGGGTGATGCCGGGCTGCAGGAATTCGGCGATGCATCCTCGGTGCTGCTGCGCCTCCCGGCGCAGGGCGAGGAATCGCAGACCCAGGTAGCGGTGAACCGCATCCGAACCGCGCTTGAGCAGGTGGCCCCGGGCACCCGCATCATGCGGGTTGAGGCGGTTGGCAACCGCGTCTCGGACGAGCTGTTCCAGGGCGGTCTGATCGCGCTCGGGCTCTCGCTGCTCGCGATGCTGCTCTACATCTGGTTCCGGTTCGAGTGGCAGTTCGGCATCGCCGCCATCATCACCCTGATCCTGGATACGACCAAGACCATCGGGTTCATGGTCGTGCTGGGGATCGAGTTCAATCTCACCACCATCGCGGCGATCCTGACGATCATCGGCTTCTCGGCCAACGACAAGGTTGTGGTGTTCGACCGCATGCGCGAGAACCTGCGCAAGTTCAAGCAGATGCCGCTGCGTGAGCTGACGGACCTTTCGATCAATGAGACGCTGAACCGCTCGCTTGGCACTTCGATTACGCTGCTGTTGGCGGCGGTCCCCCTGGCGCTATTTGGCGGCGAAACGCTGTCGGGCTTTGCGCAGGTGATGGTGATCGGCATCATCATCTCGGCCTCCTCGTCCGTCTTCATCGCCGCGCCGATCGTGCTCTACACCGGCGAGAAGCGGCTCCGCCGCGGCGAGCCGGAGCAGAGCGTCAGCGTCGCCAAGCCGAAGCCCGCCCGCGCCGGATGATCACGCGTCGCGCCACGCTGGCCGTCTCGGCAGGCTTGCTGGCGCGACCAGCACTGGGGCAGCAGGGTCGCCTCACCCTGACCCTTCTCGTCGGCGCCCCCGCGGGATCCGCCGCGGATCGCTGGGGGCGTGGTTTCGCGCCGTTCCTCGAACGGCATTGGCCACGCAGCAGCGTCGCCATCGCCAACATCGCCGGCGGCGCCGGCCTGGTCGCCATCCGCGCCATCGCGGACGCGCACCCCGATGGCAAGGCGATAGCCGCCATCTCCACGCCCTTCCTGCTCGCCCAGGCCATCGAGACCGGTGCGCGAGGATTGATCGAACGCCTCGACTTCATGGGCGCCGTAGCCGAGGAGCTGATTGTGCTGGTGACGGCGCCCGGCGTCACGCCGGACCTCGCGAGCATCAGCAGCATCGGCGCGCGCGGCCGACTGGGCTCGCCGCCGCCGGGCAGCGCCGCACAGCTCGCCGCGCGCAGCATCAGCGCGCTGATGCCGCTGGAGCTGATTGCCTTCCCCTCCGCCAGCACCGCGCGCCAGGCGGTGATGGCGGGCAACCTCACCGCCGCACTGCTGCCGCTGCCGGACGCGCTGGGTGCGATCCGCGAGGGCAGGCTTCAGGCCGTGGCGGTGTCGGGCCGAGCACGTAGCCCGCATCTGCCGGACCTGCCCTGCTTCGGCGAGTTCGGGATGCCGGATGTCGCCGTCACCCAGCGCGGCTTCGTGCTGCCGAAGGGCGTGACGGCCCTGATGCGCGAAGGATTTTCGGAGGCGCTGGAAGCAGTGCTCGCGGACCCGGAATTCACCGCCCAGAACAGCGCGATGGGTCGGACGCCGCGCCTGATTAAGGCTTCAGCCTGGTCAGCCGAGGTCCACGCGCTGACCGACGCCCTGCAGCGCCGCTGGGATGCCGAGCCCTGGGTGCGCCGGAGTTGATATCGACGGTCATCAAGAATGACCGTCAATTTCGATACTTTTTTGTGCCCTCAGGCGCCGGGCGCACGCTGCGCGCTCGGCTCGCCGGACTACCGGCAGCGCCCGTTCGGGCTTGCGACCCGCGATGCGGGCCGCGGGGCGCCGAACAGCTTCAGGTATAGACGGCGCGGTACAGCGCCTCGATCTCCGCCGCGTCCGGCACGCGCGGATTGTTGCCCGGGCTGCCCGAGGCCAGCGCCTGCCGCGCCATGGTCGTCACCAACCCATCCCACTGGTCAGCGCCGATGCCGTAGCCAGCCGGCGAAGGCACCGCCAATTCGCGGTTCAACGCCTGTAGCTCCTCGACCAGCTTCGCAGCCGCCGATTGGTCGCCCTCGTCGCGGCCGGCGACGCCCATGGCACGCGCCGCCTCGGCGTAGCGCGGCAGTGCGGCGTTCAGGCCGAAAGCGGTGACGGTTGGGAGCAGCATGGCATTGGACAGCCCGTGCGGGACGTGGAAATGCGCGCCGATGGGGCGCGACATCCCATGCACCAAGGCGACCGATGCGTTCGAGAAGGCGATGCCAGCGAGGGTCGCGCCCTTCATCATCGCGGCGCGCGCTGCGGCATCGGAGGGGTTCGCGTACACGGTGCGCAAGTTTGGCGCGATGAGGCGCATGGCACGCAGCGCATACTCATCGCTCTCCTCCGTCGCGAGCTTGGAGACGAAGGCTTCCAGCGCATGCGTCAGGCTGTCGATGCCGGTATCGGCCGTGGTGCGCGGCGGCACGCTGAAGGTGAGCTCGTAATCCACGATCGCCGCGATCGGCAGGGCGCCGAGGCCAGCGATCAGCATCTTCTCGTCGTTCTCGGTGTCGGTGATGATGGTAAAGCGCGTTGCTTCGCTGCCGGTGCCCGCGGTGGTCGGAATGCAGACCACCGGGAGCGCCCCGCGATTGGCCTGCGCCGGCACCTTGAACTCTCGCATGTGGGTTCCCGGCGGCGCCGCGGCGAGGATCGCGATCGCCTTGGCCGTGTCCATCGGAGAGCCGCCGCCGAAGCCGATCAGGCAGTCGAAATTGCCTTCCCGCAGGGCAGCGACCCCGGCCTCGATCACTGTGTCGGTCGGGTCCGGCACCGTGTCGGCGAAGATGCTGGCCTCGATGCCCCCAGCCCTGAGCGGCGCCAGCACGCGATCCACCATGCCGGAGGAGACCATGAACGCGTCGGTCACGATCAAGGGGCGCGAGAAGCCGAGCTGCCCCAGGACCTCGGCGGTACGGGCGACGGCGCCGCCCCCTATGAGCAACAGGCGTGGCGATTGAAACCGCGTGATCATGGCCGCTTTCCCCCGGCGCGAGCCGCCGCGTAGAGAGCGAGGCGCCGCACTGCATTGGGCGCGAACCCCGCGCCGGCGGCAGTGTCGACCATCGGCAACCGCTCCGCCAGATGGCACGCGACCTGGCTCTCGCCGACCGGGCGCAGCGCGGGTTCCTCCACCCGGCAGCGGTCCTCCGCGAAGGCGCAACGCGTGTGGAAGCGGCACCCGCGCGGGATCGCCATCGGTGAGGGCACATCGCCACCGAGTGGCGTCACGCGGCCACGCCCGCTGGGGTCCGGGTGCGGGATGGCCGCGAGCAGCGCCCGCGTATAGGGGTGGCGCGGCGCGGCGAATAGCGCCCGCTTGGGTGCGATCTCCACGATGCGACCGAGGTACATAACGGCCACCCGGTCGGCCATGTGCTTCACCACCGCGAGGTCGTGGGCGATGAACAGGTACGCCAGCCCGAAGCGGCGCTGCAGCTCCTTCAGCAGGTTCACCACCTGCGCCTGGATCGAGACGTCCAGCGCGCTCACCGGCTCATCGCAGACGATCAGTTCCGGCCGCAGGCTGAGCGCGCGGGCGATGCCGATGCGCTGGCGCTGCCCGCCCGAGAACTCATGGGGAAACCGCGCCGCGTGGAAGGGTGCGAGGCCTACCAGCGCCAGCAGTTCTTCAACCCGGGCGCGCCGTGCGGCACCGTCGCCGACGCCATGGACGATCATCGGCTCCGCGATGGTGTCCCCCACGCTCATGCGCGGGTTAAGGCTAGCATAGGGGTCCTGAAACACGATCTGCGCGCGCCGGCGCAGGGCGCGCAGAGGCGCGCCGCCCATCTTCGTGACATCCTTGCCCTCGAACCGGATGCTCCCCGCGGAGGGCTCGATCAGGCGAAGTGCCAACCGCGCCGTGGTGGACTTGCCGCAGCCGCTCTCGCCGACCAGGGCCAGGGTCTCACCGCGATCGACATGGAAGGAGACGCCGTCCACCGCGCGCACCGTCCCTGTCTGCCGCGCGATGATCATGCCGCTGCGTACCGGGTAGTGCTTGGCGAGATCACGTACTTCCAGCAGTGGCGTCATAGCGCGAGCGCCGCCTCGATCGGTGCGCGGATGCAGGCCGCGAGGTGGCCATCCGCGACGACCCGCAGCGGCGGCACCACATCGTTGCAAGGCGAGATCATGAAGGGGCAGCGCGGCGCAAACCGGCAGCCAGGCGGCAGCGCGAAGGGCGGCGGCACGGTGCCGTCGATGGCGAGGAGGGTCTCGCGCTCCTCATCGAGCCGCGGGATCGAGCCGAGCAGCCCAAGCGTATAGGGGTGCTGCGGGTCCTCAAAGATCTCGCGCGCGGTGCCGCGCTCGACGACGCGGCCGGCGTACATGACGGCGACCTCGTCAGCCATTTCGGAGACCACGCCGAGGTCGTGGGTGATCAGGATGATGCTCATTCCCGTCTCCGCCTGCAGGTCGCGCAGGAGATCCAGGATCTGCGCCTGCACGGTCACATCGAGCGCCGTGGTGGGCTCGTCGGCGATCAGCAGGCGCGGCGCGCAGGCGAGCGCCATCGCGATCATCATGCGCTGCCGCATGCCGCCCGAAAGCTGGTGCGGGTACTCGTCGAAGCGGCGCTCGGGTGCCGGGATGCGCACGCGGCGCAGCGCCTCGATAGCGCGGTTGCGCAGTTCGGCATTGGATGCGGCGCCATCATGCGCGCGCATCGCCTCCATGATCTGGTCGCCAATGCTGTGCACCGGGTTCAGCGAGGTCATCGGCTCCTGGAAGATCATCGCGACGTCGCGGCCGCGCACGTCCCGCATGTCGGAATTCGGCAGCGTCAGCAGGTCCCGGCCATCCAGCAGCACGCGGCCGGTATCGACCCTGCCCGGCTGAGGCACCAGGCGCATCACCGACAGCGAGAGCATGGATTTGCCGCACCCGCTCTCCCCCACGATGCCGAGTGTGCGTCCCTGCGGCACTTCGAGCGACACGCCATCCACCGCCGGGATGTCCCCGCCGCTGCTGCGGAAGACCGTGCGCAAATTCTCAATGCGCAACAGCGGTTCGGTCATGTCCAGCGGAAGGTGGTGGGGGCGATCTGCTCGGCGCTGCGATGCGCCCAGTCGCGCTGCGGCACCTGGCCCTCGATGCGCTTTTGCGATTCATGCAGATGCGCGGCGGCGGCGCGGTAATCCATGGTCAGCACCTCGCCATCTTCGACAACCTTATGGCCATCGACATAGACGGCTTTGAGCGCGCGATCGCCGGCGGAATAGATCAGGCTGCGCAGCGGGTCGCGGGCAGGCTGCATGCGCGGATGCGTCACGTCGACCAGCGAGAAATCGGCCCGGCACCCGACTGCGAGCCGCCCGATATCGTCGCGCCCGAGTGCCTGTGCACCGCCGATCGTGGCCGCGTGGAACAGGTCGGAGGAAGACAGCGTCCGCGGGTCCGTCGCCTGCGTCCGCGCCACGTAGGCGGCGAGCCGCATTTCATCGAGCATGTTGTGCGGATAGGTGTCGGTGCCGAGCCCAAGGTTCACACCTGCGCGCCGGTACCGCCCGATATCCTTCAGCGAAATGCCGCGCCGCGCAAAGACGGTCGGGCAATGCGCGACCGTGGTGCCGGTCTCCGCCAGCCGGGAAAGGTCGGTCCGCGTGTGCCACGGCGTCGAGGGGTGATCGTCGAGGAAGATGCCATGCCCGATGATCGCGCGCTCCGACAGCAGGCCCATGGAGTCGAGCCAGCCGATCGGGGTGAAGCCGTGGCGTCGCGTGATCTCGTGGAACTCGACCACTGATTGCGCCGCATGGATCTGCCACGACAAGCCGCGCGCATTGGCCTCCTGCTTGCTCTCACGCAGCAGCGTCTCGGAGCAGGTGTCGATCTGCGCCGGCACGACCATGCCGAACAGGCGGCCGCATTCATGCTGCTCGGCGCGCTCGATCAGGGTAAAGGCCTCGGCCATCGCCTTCTCGCCCGCCGCCTCGTCCCACTCATATTCCACGACGTGGCCATTCTTGGTGAACCAGCGCGCGGAGCGGAACATCGGCGCGATGCAGACGCGCATCCCTGCTTCGGCCAGCAGGTCGAGCCAGCCCGGATGTGCCATCGAGAGATCGGCGACGGTGGTGACGCCGGAGAGCAGCAACTCGCTCATCGCGACCCGGACGCAGGAGGGCACCGCCTCGGCATCGGCGCGGAAGATCGGCAGGTATTCGTACAACGACGAATTGTAGAGGCCGGGCGTCCCGACCTCATCAGTGAACCCCTTGTTCATCGGCTCGCTGGACGGGTGCGAGTGGATGTTGACCAGGCCTGGCATCACCATCAGCCCTGCGCCGTCGATCACGCTATCCGGCGTGCCGACGTAGCCACGGCCAACAAAGGTCAGCACGCCATCCTTGAAGGCGATGTCAGCGTCGGCGAGGTAGGTGTGTTCCTTCGCCGTGGCATCCCAGGCGATGGCGAGGTCCGCGTTGCGGATCAGTGTCGTGGTCATGCGATGGATCCCGGCGCGTGGCAGACGGCCTCGAGATTGTGGCCGTTCAGGTCGGTGATGAAGGCTGCATAGTAGTCCGGATGGTACATCGGGCGGAGCCCCGGCGCGCCATTGTCGGCACCGCCGGCGGCGAGTGCCGCGACATGGAAGGCATTCACCGCCGCGCCGTCGGGCGCGGCTATCGCGAGGTGCATATGTCCCGGCGGTGGCCCTGCCAGGGCCGCCGCGCCGAACCAGAAGGCGCGCTTGCCTTCAGGTCCCATCATGGCCCAGGCGTCGCCCTCCATCTGGATCGTCCAGCCAAGCGGCGCCAAGGCCGCCGCGTAGAAGGTGCGGCCTGCCGGGAAATTGGTCACCGAAAAGCCGATGTGACCGAATGCCATTGCCGCGTCCCTAACGCGTTAGCCTGATATCGAGGCCCTTGTAGAGCCCGATGCCATAGATGCCGTGCGCCCGCGCGCCCTCCACCCGTTGCGCCGAGGCCAGCCACAAATTCTCCCGCGCGATCGGCAGCCAGACATTGTTCTCGGCCGCGATCCGCTGCGCCTCGGCAATCGCGGCCAAGCGGACGTTGGCATCGAGCGCGGTCTTGGCCGTGTCCAGCGCAGTGTCAGTGCGCGGGTCGGACCAGTTCATGCGGTTGGGCGTGGGCCGGTTGCGGCTGTCGAAGTAGAGCGCGAAGGCATCGGTCGCGGTGATGTAGGGGTAGGACATAACGAACGCGTCGAATTCCTGCGTCGCGAGACGGCCCCAACCCACGGTCGCATCCCAAAGCTGGATGCGCATCTCGATGCCTATGCGGCAAAGGTCGGCCTGGATCGCCTCGGTCGCTTGGCGCCACTCGTTCGTCTGCAGGCCGTAGAGGAGGAAGGTCGCGCGCTGGCCGTCCTTCACGCGGACGCCGTCCGGCCCCATCACCCAGCCCGCCTCATCCAGCACGCGGCGCGCCGCGGCGGGGTCGAACTGCGGCACCAGGGCTGCGGCCTCCGCACTGTAGCCGGCGGTGTTCGGGTTGAGGTAGGCGGTCGCGGGCTCGGCATTGCCGAAAAATACGGCGCGCACGATGGCGGCACGATTGACCGCGAGGTTGATCGCGCGGCGCACGGCGGGGTCGCTCACCACCGGCTTGTCGACCTTGAAGCCCAGGAAGAAGTCCCAGAAGTAGTTCTCCTGCCGCGACATACGGATGGTCGGCACGTTGCGCAGCTGCTGGATGGCAATGTTGGGGATGTATTGCGTGACGTCCCCCTGCCCTGTCTGCAGCGCGGCGAGGCGCGTGTTGGCCTCCGGGATCACGCGCCAGATCACGCGATCCACCTGCGGCGCGGGGTTGGTGTAGATCGGCGAGCCCCAGCGGTAGTTCGGGTGGCGCTGCAGCACTAGCTCCTGGCGCGGCGTCCAGCTCACCCAGCAGTAGGGGCCGGTGCCGTTGAAGCCCTGGCTGCCGAAATTCTGGCCAAGCCGCTCGACCGAGTTACGGTCCACGATCGAGGCGAAGAACAGGGTGAGCTGGTACAGCAGATCGCCGAAGGGCTCCGTGAGTTCATACTCAACGGTGAAGTCATCGACGGCGCGCACCTGCCGCACCGGCCCAGCGCGCCAGCGAACCGGAGAGCGATTGGCCGGGTCCACCCAGCGATTGATCGTGTAGGCCACGTCCTGCGCCGTCATCGGGCGGCCGTCGCAGAAGGTGACGTCGCGGCGCAGATGGAAGGTGTAGGTCTTGCCGTCCGGGCTCACCTCCCAGCGTTCGGCGAGGCCGGGGCGCACCGTGCGCATGTCCCAGTCGAGCGACACGAGCGTGTCGCTCATCATGTAGACGACTTCGCCGGCGCCGCGCGCAGTGGAGCGGATCGGGTCGTAATTGTCGGCGTCGATCTCGCGCAGCACGACCAGCGTGTTGCGCGGCGCCGCCTGGGCCAGCGCCTCGCCTGCGCCGAACACCAGCAGCAGCAGGGTTAAGAGATGTCGCATGGCCCAATCTCCTTGGTTCAGACGCGCAGCCGGGGGTCGAGCGCATCGCGCAGCGCATCGCCTAGCATGTTGAATGCCAGCACCACCGCGAAGATCGCGACGGACGGGATCACCGCGATATGCGGTGCGAAAAACAGGAAGTTGCGCCCCTCGCTCGCCATCGCGCCGAGTTCCGGGTTCGGCGGTTGGGCGCCAAGCCCGAGGAACGACAGCGCGGAGCCGAGCAGGATCACCTGTCCGAAGCGAAGCGTGGCGAACACGAACAACGCGGAGAGGCAATTGGGTGCCAGGTGGCGCCAGATGAGGCGGAGGTCGCCCATGCCGGTGGCACGCGCCGCCTCGATGTAGTCAGCGCGCATCACCACCAGAGCCGAGCCGCGCACGATCCGCGCCATCAGTGGCACCGTCGCGACCGAGAGTGCCAGCACCACCGCGGGCATGCCAGGCCCGAGGATGGCCGCGATCGCGAGGCCGAACAGGATGGCCGGGAAGGACAGCATGATGTCGACCAGGCGCATGATCGGCGCATCGAGCCAGCGCTGGTAGAAGGCGGCCAGGAAGCCCAGCGCCGCACCGATGCCTCCGCCGAGGATGACCGCGAAGAACCCCATCGCGAGCGAGGCGCGCAGCCCATAGAGCAACCGCGTGACCAGGTTGCGACCCTGCGCATCGGCGCCGAGCGGCAGGCCCTCGGTGCCCGGCGGCGCCATGGATTGCGAGAGATCGTTGTCGAAGGGATCGGTCGGTGAGAGCCACGGCGCGAAGATGGCGGCCAGCAGCACCACCACCACGAAGACGAGCGCCACCGCGGCGCCGGGATCGCGGGTCAGCCGGCGCAGCAGCCCGGGGCGCGCGGGCGCCATGGTAACGACGGTGGTGCTCATGCCGCGCGCATCCGCGGGTCGAGCGCCGCATAAAGAACATCGACGATCAGATTGACCAGGATGAAGCCCAGCGAGAGCACGATAATGGTGCCCTGCGCCATCGGCAAATCCGACGAGGTGATCGCGCCGACCGCAAGGCGCCCCACACCAGGCCAAGTGAAGACGGTCTCGGTCACGACCGCCCCGCCCAGCAGGAAGCCAATCTGCAGGCCGATCAGCGTCACGATCGGTACCATCGCATTGCGCAGCGCATGGCGCAGCACCACCAGCCGCTCCGACAGCCCCTTCGCGCGCGCGGTCCGGACATGGTCGAGCGAGAGCACGTCCAGTACCGCCGTCCGCGTCATGCGTGACACCGGCCCCACGAAGACGCCGCCCAGCGTGATCGCCGGGAGCGCCAGCGAGCGGAGCCCGTCCAGGGTCCAGACCGGACCGCCGCGACCGGTGAATGGCAACCACTGCCACTTGAAGCCGACATACCAGATCAGGATCAGCCCGAGGAAGAACACCGGGATCGACACGCCTGCGACGGAGATCGCCATCACGCCACGATCGATCAGCGTGCCGCGGTAGTAGGCGCCGAGTGTGCCCAGAAAGATCCCGAGCGGAATGGACCAAAACAGGCTGGCGAGCATCAATTCCAAAGTCGGCCCAATGGTCGCGCCAAGCTCCTGTACGACGGGGACGTTGTTGATGATCGAGACGCCGAGATCACCCTGCGCAAGCCGCCACAAGTAGAGCCCGAACTGCACCGCGAGTGGCTTGTCGAGCCCGAGGTCGCGGCGGATTTCCGCGATGAGCTCCGCCGAGGCCTGCGGTCCCGCGCGCACCGTCGCGGGATCGGTCGGCACGACCTGCATGAGCAGGAAGCCGATCAGCAGCACGCCGAACAGCACAGGCACCGCGAGTAGCAGGCGATGCAGCGCATGACGCAGCATCAGGCGAGCGCCCCGTGCCGGTCGAAGATCGCCGCACCTTCGCGGAGCGTCAGGTCGGCCCGCACGTCGGGAAGTGCCGAGTGGTCAATCGCGAAGATGTCGTCCGACAGCACCGCGATGTCAGCCTGCATGCCGACTTCCAGCGTGCCGCGCCGATCCTCCGCGAACTGCGTGTACGCGCCGCACCAGGTGTAGCAATGCACCGCCTCGGCGATGGTCAACGACTCGGATGGGCCCAGAAGCGTGCCCTTGTTGGTGCGCCGCGTCGCCATCGTGAACAGGTTGAGGAAGGGATCGACGGTGGAGACCGGGCAATCCGACGATGCGGCGGGATGGTGCCCCTCATCGAGCCAAGTCTTCATCGGGTAGGCCAGCTCGCTGCGGGGAAGTCCAAGGTTCTTCACGTAGGTGTCGCCGAACTCATACATGAAGATCGGCTGGGGCACCGGCAGGATGCCGCGCGCCTTCATGCGTCGTCGCTGGTCGCGGTTGAGAAAGCCGCAATGCTCGATCCGGTGGCGCCGGCCGGCGAAGGGGTGCGCGTCGCTGTCGGCGGCCTCCATGCCTTGCAGCACCTGCTCGATCGCGGCGTCGCCAATGGCGTGGATGTCGAGCTGCCAGCCCTGCTCATGATACAGCTTGAGCAAGGCGTGGATTTTCTCGTCCGGGAATGTGAAGACGCCGGTTCCATCGCCGATCAGATAGGGCTCGAAGAACGCCGCGGTGAGGCCACCGGCCGAGCCATCCGCGAACACCTTCACCGCGCCCCAGCGCAGGCCGTCATCGCCATCATTCGGGCGCATCCCGGTAACCCAGGCTTCTGCGGCGATGCCCTCGGGATTGCCGGCGAGCACCTGCCACATGCGCAGCGGGAGACGCCCGTCGCGCAAGGCAGCGCGATACGCGCCGATCTCCGCGATACCAGCGGTCATGCCGACATTCATGTCACTGGCGCTGGCAAAGCCACGGCCCGCGAGGTCAAGGTTGGCGGCTGCAATCGCATCCACCATCGCCGCCTGCGAAGGGTGCGGCTGGTGGTCGCGCACCAGGCGCATCGCGCGTTCCTGGAACAGGCCGGTGAGCGCGCCGCCACGACGTTCGATCACGCCGCCTTCGGGGTCCGGCGTGTTGTGGCCGACGTCCGCGATCCGCATCGCCACGGAGTTGGCGACACCCATATGCCCGCAGGTGCGGGTGATGAAGACGGGATTGCGCGGCGCGACACGGTCCAATTCGGCGGCCGTCGGATGCCGCGCAACATCAAGCGCGTCGTGGTCGTAACCGCAACCCAGAATCCACGCGCCCGGCGCGGCTTCGGCCGCCGCCGCCCCGATGCGGCGCAGCGCCTCATCGAGCGTCGTGACCTGTTCCGCGCGGAGGTTCACCTGCTTGAGGCCAAGGCCATACGGCAGCAGGTGCATGTGCGCTTCGTTCAGGGCCGGGATCGCGACGCGGCCATCGAGTTCCAGCCGCCGCGTGCCGATGGGGGCCATCTGCGCCACATCGGCCGTTTCGCCGACCGCCGCGACGTGACCGTCGACGACCAGCACAGCCTCGGCAAAACCACCCGCGAGGCCGCGGAACACGCGGCCCCCCGAGATCAGCAGCGGTGGCTGCATCAGGTTCGGTAGTCCGGCTTGTCGTTGTCAATGAGGCGCAGCGCCGCTTCCCACGCGAGCGCGCGCACCGGGCTTTCCTTGTTACGGTTGAACTGCGCTGCGGTGTGCTGGCGCACGCTCTCGGGCGGGAAGACCAGCTCGGCGCCGCCGGATTGCGCGGCAAGCTGCGCCTCGCAGGCACGCTCGAGCATGAAGATGTTGTCGAAGGCTTCAGCGGGCGAGCGACCGCAAACCAGCAGCCCGTGGTTGCGCAGGATCATCGCATTGTGGTTGCCGAGGTCGCGCACTAGCCGGTCGCGCTCTTCGAGTTCGAGCGCGATGCCCTCGTAGTCATGGTAGGCAAGGTGGCCGTAGAACTTCAGCGCGTGCTGGCTGATCGGCAGCAGGCCCTGCCGCTGCGCGGAGACCGCGATGCCGGCGCGCGTGTGGGTGTGGATCACGACGGCCGCATCCTCGCGCGCCATGTGGATGGCCGAGTGGATCGTGAAGCCGGCGGCATTGACGCGCTTCGACTCCGACATCTCCTCGACCACATTGCCTTCGAGGTCGATCTTGATGAGGTCGGAGGCGCGCATCTCATGGAACATCACGCCGTAGCGGTTGATCAGGAAATGATGCTCGGGGCCGGGGATGCGGGCGCTGATGTGGGTGTAGATCAGGTCGGTCCAGCGATGGTGCGCGACCAGGCGATAGAGGGCGGCGAGGTCGCAGCGAATGGCCCACTCTTCCTCGGAAATGCCGGCGCGGAGCGCCAGCGGCGCGGACTGGTTCATGACGGGACCTCTTGGCTGATGGGCGATATGGTCTGCTGGGGGCGCCTCGGCGTCAATCGAATGACGCCAGCAAAAGTGGCCTGAACCCCTTTTGCGACGCCGTCCCGTGGCGCATCATTGGGCACTCATCCTCCTGGAGACCAATCCATGGCCCGCGCCGTCTTGACCGCCGCCATGCTGCTCGGCTGCGCCACCGCCCTGGCGCAGGCGCCGGCGCCGGCGCCGAGCCTCTATACGGAGCGCAGCATCAACGCGGCACTTGCGCAGGACGCGGTCAACGCCGCGGTCGAGGCCTGCGCCGGGCGCGGGCACCGGGTGACGGCGGTGGTGGTCGACCGCTCCGGCATCATGAAGGCGATGCTGCGGGCCGATGGCGCGGGACCGCACGGCGTCTGGGCGGCACGGGCCAAGGCCTATACCGCTGCCTCGACCCGTATCGGTACGACGCAGCTGCTGGAGGCGGTGCGCGCCAACCCCGGCGCAACACGCCTGCCGGATGTGGAGGGGTTCCTAATCCTCGGCGGGGGCCTTCCGATCCGTGTGGGGGATGAGGTGGTGGGGGGGATCGGCGTGGACGGCGCGCCGGGCGGGCTGCTCGACGACCAATGCGCGGAAGCCGGGATCGCGCGCATCCGCGACCGGCTTGGCTGAGACTGACGGCGCCCGTCGCCCAACCTTCGGCATGCATCGCGGGTCGTACGCGTGGATGCGCGCAGGCGATCGCCCGGCGCGCGAAGCGTGCGCCCCGCCGGTTGAGGGCAACCGAACGGGACATCAACGGCCACTCCTCATGGCCGTTGATGTCGCCCGCACTCACCGCGGCCGAGGGGTCGTCCGGCGCGGCGCCGGCACCCGCGGTGCCTGCGTCGATCCACCCGGTGCCGAAGCCCGCAGGTCCGAGATGGTCGCGCGGTTGGTCACCTGCTCCGGGTTCATCCGCACCTCGATGATGGCGGGCTTGCCGCTCGCCATCGCGCGCTGCACCGCCGGCACCAGCTCATCGGTCGCCTCGACGATCTCGCCATGGCCGCCGAACGCCTCGATGTACTTCGCGAAATCCGGGTTGGTGAGCGCGGTGCCTGAAACGCGATGCGGGTAGGTGCGCTCCTGGTACATGCGGATGGTGCCGTACATCTGGTTGTTGAAGACCAGGATGATCGGGTTGACCTCGTGGTGGAAGGCCGTGGCGATCTCCTGCCCTGTCATCATGAAGCCGCCATCGCCCACGAAGCAGATCACGGTGCGCTCGGGATGCACGATCTTGGCGCCGATCGCGGAGGGCACGCCGTAGCCCATGGCGCCATTCGTCGGGCCGAGGAAATCCTGCCCGTCCTTCAGGTGCATGAAGCGCGTCGGCCAGGTCGCGAAATTGCCGGCATCGGTCGTGTAGATGGTGTCGGCTGGCAGCACCTTCTCGAGTGCCTGCAGCGCGCGCGCGAGGTTGAGCGGCCCTTCATACTCGGGCGCCTCGGCCTGCTTGAGGCGCGTCGCACGCAGCGTCTCGCGCCAGCCGGACCATGCCTGCGGGGGCACCGGCTCCAGCTCATTGGCGGCGGCAGCGAAGGCGTTCATGTCGCAGGGAATGCCGAGTGCCGGGCGATGCACGCGGCCAATCTCGCTCTGCTCGGGATGGACATGGATGATCGGCGTCGCGCCGGCGAAGTCGAACAGGGTGTAGCCCTGGCTCACCGGCTCACCCAGGCGCGTCCCGATCGCGAGGATCAGATCCGATTCACGGGCATGGGCGACGAGGCCGGCATCGGCGCCGACACCGAGATCGCCCACGAAATTCGTGTGCGTGCCGTCGAACAGGCCCTGGCGCCGGAAGGAGACGCAGACCGGCAGGTCATGGGCGATGAGGAACTTCGCGATCGCCGCGCGCCCCTCGGCCGTCCAACCGGAGCCACCCAGGATCGCCAGCGGCCGCTCGGCCACGGCGAGCATCTCGCGCAGCCGCGCCATCGCGGCGGGAGCCGGATAGGGCGGGAAGGTGTCGGCGGGGCCGATGTCGGGCACCGTCACCTGGTGCTTCTGCATCTCTTCGCTGATAGCGATCACAACCGGGCCGGGACGGCCGCTGGTGGCGACGTCGAAGGCGTGGGCAATCAGCTCGGGGATTCGCTTGGCGTCGTCGATCTGCGTCACCCACTTGGCGATGGGCGAGAACATCCGGCGGTAATCTACCTCCTGGAAGGTCTCGCGGTCGGTCTCCTCGATCGGGATTTGGCCAACGATCAAAACCAACGGCGTGCTGTCCTGCATCGCGACATGGACGCCGATCGCGGCATGGCACGCGCCGGGCCCACGGGTGACGATGGCGACACCGGGCTTGCCGGTGAGCTTGCCATGCGCCTCGGCCATGTGGACGGCGCCCGCCTCAAACCGGCAGGTGATGAGCTGCAGCTGGTTGCGCACGGAATAGAGGCCGTCGAGCAGGTCGAGGTAGCTTTCGCCCGGCACGCAGAAGGCGTGGGTTACGCCCTGTTCGACGAGCGCATCGGCCAGAACCTTGCCGCCGCTCCGCGCCTGCGCGACCCGCTTCACTTCGTTCATCGACACCCCTCCGGTCCAGTCGGCGCGCCGTTTTCGGCCGCGTCGCGGCGGAGGTTAGCGCCGCGCGGCGGCGGCGTCACGTCGGGCGGACATAAACTGCGCCGATAAAAGGCAGTCGATTGTTGTCCGACCCACCCGACGGTTGCGACAAACGAGGCGACGGCTGATCAAGATACCCGCTGATCCGGCACGTGGATGCAGCGCGGCGCACGCCCCAGCACCGGGCTGTTCGACGGCGGCACACCTGTAAGACAGGCAGGCTCCGCCTCGACACAGCGCGGCGCGAAGGAGCACGCGCTGGGCAAGGTCTCCAGGCTCGGCGGCGCACCGGGGACGGTCGTCAGCCGCTTGCTGCGCATGCCGGCATGCACAGTCGCGCCGAGCAGGCTCCGCGCATCAGGGCAGTCACCGGCCCCTCCTCCACCGCGCGGCCGGCATACATCACCGCCACCCCGGTCGGCGATTTCACCGGCGACGCCGAGGTCGTGCGTCACGAACACCACGCCCATGCCGAGTTCCTGCTGCAATTGCAGCAGCAGC
>JAQGHV010000227.1 GCA_028288785.1 Rhodospirillales bacterium
CCAGCGGTTCAATCGGCCGTGTCACCAGCGCGACCTGGGCAAAGCCCTTCAGCTTCGCGCAGCGCTCGATCTCGGCGACCGCGCCCTCGGCATCCTCGGCCATCACGGTGATGGTGCCCTTGAGGCGGGGCTCGGGCTCGATCCACTCCGCCACCTGCCAGTCGTTGATGGCGCGGCAGACGGCGTGGGCGCATTCGATGTTGCGTTCGTCGAGCGCGCGCGGGAACAGCGGGAACAGCATGCCACGATCGATGCCGTTGGCGTCGAGATGCTGCGTGCGCATCATAGCGAGATCGGAGCCCGGCGGGCTGCCATCCTCCGGCCAGGCATCGCGCCGCGCGAGCGCCGGCGTCGCCTTGGGGAAGGCAGTCGAAGCGACAAAAGCCTGGCGGAAGCGCTGCCCGAAGGTGTCGAGATGCTCGCGCCAGCGCGCGGTCATGTAGGGATGCAAATCCTTCATCGACCGCACCGTGGGGTGGATGTCGCAATCCACCAGCTTGATCTTGGCGTCCTGCGTCTTGGTCGGTGTGGTCAGGGTAGCGCTGCTCATCACAGGGTCTCCTGCAGACGGGGGTAGGTGGCCAGGGGTGTCTCGCGCAGCGCTTTGCGCAGCAGCGAAGGCGGCAGGCCGGCGGTGGGGTCGTCGCCTTCGAAACGCCAGTGCGGATAGTCGGTCGAGAACAGGAAGATGTCGTCGCAGCCGATCTGCTCGATCAACTGGTCGAGCTGCAAGGGGTCCTGCGGCAGGTCCCAGCGCTGCAGCGAGAAGCGCACGCGGTCACGCACGATCTCGGCCGGCGAGGCGTCCACCCAGGGGATCTCCTTGCGCATGCCGCGCCACATCTTGGTGCCGCGCCAGAAGAAGCTCGGCAGCCATGAAATGCCGGATTCCAGCAGCACGACGCGCAGCGCGGGGAACTTGGTGAACACCCCCTCCGCGATGAGGCTTAGCAGTTGGCTCTGGAAGGTGAGGGTGAAGCTCACATGCTCCTCATACAGGGTCGAGGGCCAGCCATTCGCGGTCGGCGCGTGGCGCATCGCGCTGCCGGCGTGGATGGCGATGGGCAGACCGTGCTTTTCGGCCACGCGATAAATGGGCCAATGCTCGCGATGACCGAGCAGCGATTCATGTGCGCCGAGTACCATGATCTGCACGAAGCGCTTGTTGCCGGCCCAGCGCTCGATCTCGTCCACCGCCAGCTCGGTGTTCTGCACGGGGATGACGATGGACGCGCGGAGACGGTCGTCCTTGTCGAGCCATTCCGCCGCCACCCAGGCATTGGTGGCGCGGCAGATCGCGGCGCTGAGGTCGGCGCTGTACATCGCGGGACCGCCATAGAGGCAGTTGAGGATGCCGTGGCTGATGCCGTAGGGGTCGAGCGCCTGCCCCTGCAGGTCGGCGAGGGTTGAGCCTGGCTTGCGCCCGGGCATGCGCCAGTCCGGCCGGGCGCTGACCGGCGCGTTCGGCGGGTAGTAGGCGAGGTCGAGCCCGTCGACGCCGCGGGCGTCGATCACCTCCTGCCAATGCGCGTCGAAATACGGCAGCAGGGCCTTCATGCTGGGCACGGCGGGATGCATGTCGCAGTCAATCGAGCCCGTTTTAATCAAGCTGGCGGCGCCGATGTGCCCCATCCGAAACCTCCCAAGATGACGGCGTATGGCGCCATCGATTTCAGTCAGCGTAATCAGTGCGCAACTTACGTGTCAATAAGTATGAGGTGTCCTCTTCTCAAGCGTTGGCGCCCGCTTGGCTCACTCGAAGACCGGGGGCGACAATTCGGCCTTGGGACGCTGCGTGTCGCCTGTGCCCTTCAGTGTCAGGCTGCGGCGGAAGAGCTCGCCCCCCACTCAGGGGCTCGTGGAGCCCTGGGCGACGCGCAACGCGTCTCTGCCCCAGCAGCGCTCGATCAGGTCCAGCTGCGCCGCGTAGTGCTGTGCTAGGCCCCTGAAGCCGCCGCTGTCGCGCGCGATATGTACTGCATAGAGGAAGCAACTCGCCAGCAGCCGACCGAGCTGCGGGCAAGGTGCATCGGCGCGCAGGCCGCCCTCGGCCACCGCGAGTTCCATGCCGATGATGGCACTCGCCTGGATGTCGCGCCGGAAGGCCAGGATGCGGCCGCGCATCACGTCGTCCAGCGCCTCGCCCTCCGCTGAGAGGCGGGTGATCAGGCTCCAGGAATTACCCTCGTTGCCGGCCGGATTGAGGCGAGTGAAGGCTTCGTGATTGAAGGCCACCGTCGCCTGCACCTTGTCACCGAGGCTGACGCCGGGCGCCGTCCAGATGGCGCGGAACCGGCCGCCGACCTGCTCGACGTAGTCGTGCATCACGGTCGCCACCAAGCGCGCCTTGGGGCCGAAATGGTAGTGGATATTGGTGGTGGTGATGCCGAGTTCCGTGGCTATGTCGCCATAGCTCACCCCGCGATAGCCGCGCAGCATCAGCAGCCTGGTGGCCACGCGCTTGATCTCGTCGCGCATCGGCGCGCGCTTCAGATCGTCCGGCTCGCTCATCGCGGCATCCTCTACTCGACTATGGAAAAATCTTGACGCATCAGTAAGTGGCGGGCCTCATCGGGGCAACAACAAGAAGCGTCCGGAGGATCATCCCATGCCGAATACCCTGTCGAGGCGCGCCAGCCTGGCCGGCGGCCTTGCCCTGCTCGCGGCACCTGCGCTCGCACAGCCGCGGTTTCCGGATCGGCCGCTGCGCATAATCGTCCCCGTCGCAGCGGGTGGCATATCCGACACCATCTCCCGCTTCCTCGCGGAGACGCTGCGTGGTGAGCTCGGCCAGCCGATCATCGTGGAGAACCGGCCCGGCGCGAACGGCATCCTCGCCAGCGAGGTGATCGCTCGCGCCGCGCCCGACGGCTACACCATCGGCTACATGCTCTACGCGGCGATGACGCTGAACCCGCTGCTGATCCCCAATCTGTCCTATCGCATGGCGGATTTCCTGCCGCTCACGCCGACCTTCAGGGCGCCGATGGTGCTCGCCGTTGGCAAGGACGTGCCGGTGAGCAACGTCCGCGAGTTCGTCGACTACGTGAAGCGCCAGGGCACGCTCAGCTACGGCACACTCGGCAATGCCAGCACCGGGCAGATCCTGATGGAAATGCTGCGCGGCCTCACTGGTATCGAGCTGGAGAATGTCGGCTATCGCGGCGAGACGGTGGCGGTCACCGACATGATCGCGGGCAACCTGCCCGCCGTCTGTGTCTCGACCATGAACGTGCTGGAACAGCATCGCGCGGGGAATGCGAAGATCATCGGCATTTCGACGCCGCAGCGTCTGCCTTCGCTGCGGGACCTGCCGACCTTTATCGAGGCCGGCTTCCCAATCGACTACGGCTATTTCCACGGGCTGATGATGCCGGCCGGAACGCCGGCACCGATCGCCGAGCGCCTGCATCGCGCGATCGGTCCGGCGCTGCAGCACCCCGACCTCTGGGCGCGGCTCACTCCGGACATGCGGCCCTATGTGCTGAGCCCGCGAGCGTTCACCAACATGCTGCGCGAGGAGACGGTGCGCCTGGGCGAGTTGGTACAGGCTCGAGGGATACGGCTGCAGTAGGCACGCCATTTGGCACACGGCTCATAAGCTTCGAGCCTCTGGCGCCGCACCTATGGCCGGGATGCTCAATCGCTCCACCGCGTCCTGGTGCAACGGCGCCTCAGGCAATGCCCTCGAAGCAAGCGTCCGACTGATTGCCCCAAAGAGCCATCTAAGGGGTCGTTAAGATACGCCGCTTTTGGCTTTGCGAAGTTTGGAGTGATGTACTCAGTGACGTACCCACTGGCTGCCTGAGATGAGATCGTCGCCTTGCATCGTCCACCCGCGTCTGGCCCGTCTCCAGCTTCTTTGCAAAAATTGAGTCATAAGATTGGTGGCGTAGAAGGCGCTAACGCTTTTTCCGCTTGGCTTTACGCACAACCATAGCGAATGCATCCAGCACGGCGCCAACGTGGCTCGTCGCCTGCGAATGCCCTGCATCCCAGGGTTGTGCCTCGTAGGACCCGATGGGCGGGTCCGATCGAGAAACCCGACGATGAACACCGACGTCACAGCACTCCGCCTGTCCCGCACGGCCCGAACCCCGCTGGAGGGCGCCGCGGCACATCCTGAACATTGGGTCGAACTCCCGGCACTTCCCGCAGCGGCCCGCAACGGCGTCGTCCGTTCCATGCTCCGCGCCGGCCTGGTCGAGGAGGTCGCGAGTGAGGGTGGAAACGGAGCTGTGCCCACGCTACGAGCCACTGCGGTTGGCTTGAAAGCGGTGCGCCACGACGCTTCGCATGAACGCGCCTGGCCGGACATCCGGCCTCTGCAGGCGCAAGTGGACTCGGATAGCGGCGCTACCATCTTCGCCACTGGCGAGGCCGACCTGGCCCAATCCCAGGCTCTTGTTAGCCCTCTGCAGCTGCGTGCGGCTGCTGAGGCGTTGCTGACCACCTGGGAGGCCCAGCAGGGCGTGACTGAGGCGGTGGCGGCACTACGAGGCGCCTTGGCCCGCCGAAGGCGCCCTGCCCCGCCTAGGGCCTGTCATCGCTTGAGCCAGTCGCAGGTGGCGGCGAGGCAGAGGACGCCGAGGAAGGACGTGGCGGTTTTCTCGTAGCGGGTGGCGACGGCGCGCCACTCCTTGAGCCGCGCCCAGAGCC
>JAQGHV010000256.1 GCA_028288785.1 Rhodospirillales bacterium
TCCAACTCGGACAGCCGTGCGGGCAGCGCCGTGTCCGACTTCCTCGCGATCAATGGCGGCGGCAACGACACCATCCTCGGCGGCGGAGGCGATGACTACTTTCTCGCCAATGCCGGCTTCACCGCGGCCGACCGGCTGGATGGCGGCGCCGGGACCGGCGACCGGCTGCGGATCTCCGGCACCTCCACGCTGCTGCTGACTCCCACGTCGCTCACCGGTGTCGAGCGCATCGAGATCGCCTCCGGGAATACGCGCATCGATCTCGCGCCCAACACCGCTTCGTCGGCAACGCCCGCCGCCGGCTCGATCTTCACCATCGATGGCCAGGCGCTCACCACGCACTGGCTGCGGGTCGAGGGTGGTGCTGAAGCGAGTGCGGCGATGGCGCTGCTCGCCGGCAATGGCGCGGATACGCTTGCCGGCGGCGGCGGCGCGGACAGCCTCATCGGCGGCGCGGGGCATGACAGCCTGGTGGGTGGGGGCGGTGCCGACACGCTCCGCGGTGGCGCCGGCAGCGACACGCTCATCGGTGGTGCGGGGCAGGACCTCTACGACCTCAGCGACGCCACAAGTGTCAGCGCGCCAACGCTCACCGACATGATCGTGGGGTTCGAGGGCTCGGGTGTCGCCGGCGGCGACCTGATCGCCCTGCCGCCCGGCACCGCCTTCGCCATGCCGCTGCGCTTCAGCCTGGACCCGGTCGCCTTCGCCTTTACCGGCTATGGCAGCACCACGCCGCAGATGCCGGCCTTCATGATCAATGATGGCTTCGCCGATGTGGTGTGGACGCTGGCCTCGGACCCGAACTACCGCTTCCTCGTTTGGGTCGATGGCAACGACAACGGGTGGTTCGATGCGACGGACATGCTCATCCGCGTGGGCCAAGCGGCGGGCGAGACCGGCACGCGACTCGGCGCCGATGACTTCCTGGTCGATTTCGCCGGCTATGTCGGCTCCTCCGGCGATGACTGCCTGGTGGGGCGCGGCATCCAGGACGATGTGATCTACGGCATGGATGGCCAGGACACGCTGGTCGCCGGCGCCGGGGTCAACGTGCTCGACGGCGGCGACGGCAACGACAGCCTGGTGGGCGGCGATCTGTACGACGAGCTCTATGGCGGGGCCGGCGCGGATACACTCGATGGCGGCGGGGGCGGAGACGTGCTGTTCGCAGGCAATCCCGGTGATCCCGGGAGCGAGGATGCGACCACGCGCAACCTGCTCATCGGCGGCACCGGCGACGACCAGGTCTGTGGCGGCAGCGGCGCCGACACGCTGCTGGGCGGCGATGGCGCGGACCTGCTCTGGGCCGATGCGGGGGCCGACAGCCTCGATGGCGGCGAGGGCGACGACACGCTGTTCGCGGGCTCGGGCGGGGACACGCTGCACGGCGGTGCCGGGGTCGACAGCATCTATTTCGACCTGACGCTGGGCATTGCGCTGTCGCCGCCCTCGGGCATGGCGCTGCTGGTCGATCTCGACCAGGCGGCCGGCGAGATCATCGCGCTCGGAGCCGAGGATGGGTTCCTCAATGGTCCCGCCGGGTACGCGAGCATCAGCTTCGCGGGCATCCTCGCCGCACGGGAGGTGGGGGCGCCGCCGCTGGCGGGAATGGCGCTGCCCGGCACCGGCGCGCTCGATAATCCCTACACGGTCTGGTGGGTGCCGGCGCTTTCCGGCGGGGTGCCCGCCGGGGGCTGGGTGCTGATCGACCTCGATCGCGATGGGCGGCTGTCCTCGCCGGACTTCCTGCTGCGGGTGCTGGGCGATATCGGCGTTCCGCGGGCGCTTTTCGGTACTGCGCTGATCCAGTCGGCCCAGGGCACCGCTGGGCCGGAGCGGCTGGATGCCTATGCACTCGGCGGGCACCTGATGGCCTATGACGGCGCCGATACGCTGGTCGGCGCGGGCGGCTTCGACACGCTGGAGGGTGGCGCCGGCGCGGACACGCTCACCGGTGGCGGTGGCAATGACAGTCTCGATGGCGGCGCGGGTGCCGATACCATGCGGGGCGGCCCCGGTGATGACGCCTTCCACGTCGACGATCCGGGCGACCGCGGGCTCGAGAGTCCGGGCGAGGGGGAGGACACGGTCTATGCCTCGGTAAGCCACTACCTCGGCGCCAATATCGAAGTGCTGGTGCTGGAGGAGGGGGCGGGCGACCTGTTCGGCGTGGGGAATTCCTCGGACAACCTCATCACCGGCAATTCAGGCACCAACCTGCTCATCGCGCATGAAGGCAACGACACCATCCTCGGCGGCACCGGGCGGGACCTGCTGTTCGGGATGGATGGCGACGATCGGCTGATCGCCGGCGATGGCATCGACTATGTCGTGGGTGGGCCCGGCAACGACTGGATGGATGGCGGCAACGGCCCCGACGAGATGTACGGCCAAGCCGGCAACAACACGCTCATCGGCGGCGCGGATTTCGCGACCGACATCCTCGTTGGCGGCAGCGGCAATGACAGCATCGATGGCGGCCCCGCCTGGGACCTGATGTACGGCAACCAGGGCCACGACACCTACTTCGCCACCCAGCAGGTGGATTGGGTTTTCGAGTTCGCCAATGAGGGCCAGGACCTGGTCATCGCCGACAGTCCGAACGGCTACTATCTCTATGCAAATATCGAGGACCTGACCCTGGTAGGCACCACGCCGTTCGGCGTCGGTAACGGGCTGGCTAACCGCATCACCGGGAACGCCGTGTTCAACACGCTGCTCGGTGGCGGTGGGGCGGATACGCTGCAGGGAGATGCGGGCAATGACATCCTGTGGGGGCAGGGGGGGAACGACCTCTTCATCATCGGGCGGGGCGACGGCCTGCCGGTGGTCGCGGATTTCGTGGCGGGGCAGGACCGGGTGATGCTGGCGGGAACGGGCATCGCCGCTTTCGGTGGGGTGATGGCGCGGATGAGCCAGGTGGACACGAATGCGGCGCTCGACCTTGGCCTTGGAGAGCGGATCATCTTCATCGGCCTAAACGCCGGGACGCTGTCGGCGGCGGATTTCATCTTTCAGGCGTGACGGCGCAACCCCATATCCTGGCCCAGGACGGTTTTGGGAGATGGTCGATGGCTGTGGAAAGCGCGGTTCTGGGCGGTGGGTGTTTCTGGTGCCTGGATGCGGTGTATCGGGAGTTGCGGGGAGTCACGGCCTCGGTGTCCGGCTATGCCGGGGGCCATGTGGACAACCCGAGCTATGACCAGGTGTGCGGCAAGCAGACCGGCCATATCGAGGTGGTGCGCGTCGATTTCGACCCGGCGGTGATCAGCTACGCCGACATCCTGCGGGTGTTCTTCGCGATCCACGATCCGACGACGCGGGACCGCCAGGGTGCCGATGCGGGCCCGCAGTATCGCTCGGTGATTTTCTATGCGGATGCCGAGCAGGAGAAGGTCGCGCGCGCTGTTATCGCGGAGATCGAGGCGGCCGGCATTTTCGACGGCAAGATCGTAACCGACGTGCTCCCCGCGGCGAAGTTCTGGGACGCCGAGCCGGAGCACCAGGACTACTTCGCGCGCAATCCCTGGAGCGGCTACTGCCAGGGCGTCGTGAAGCCGAAGGTCGCCAAGTTCCGCAAGCAGTTTTCGGCATGGTTCGTCCCCCGCCAAAACGCCGCCTGAGGCGCCGGGTACCAACAGACAAAAAGAAAAGAATCGGGGTCTGGGGAAACTATTTTCCCCCGCTCTCCTTCGAAGGAGCCAGCAATGTTCAAATCCAAAACCGCTGACGTCGCCACCTACCCCATCGCCAAAACCGACGCCGAGTGGCGCGCCGAGCTCGACCCCGCCGCCTACAAGGTCCTGCGCGAACACGGAACCGAGCGGCCCGGCACTTCGCCGCTGAACGCCGAGAAGCGGGATGGTGTGTTCCATTGCGCCGGCTGCGGCACGGCGCTGTTCGAGGCGGGCACCAAGTTCGAGAGCGGCACTGGCTGGCCGAGCTTCTTCGCGCCGATCGAGGGCAATGTGGCCACCACCACGGACCGCAGCTTCTTCATGACGCGGGTGGAGGTGCATTGCGCGAATTGCGGCGGCCATCTCGGCCACGTATTCCCGGATGGTCCGCAGCCGACGGGACAGCGCTATTGCATGAACGGCGTGTCGATGACGTTCGAGCCGAAGGTTTAGTCGCGGGTCGCTCCGGGTACCCAGAGCACGTCATTCGCGCCGTTTGCATTGAGGCGGCGCGAGAGCACGAACAGGTGGTCCGACAGCCGGTTCAGGTAGCGGATGGCGGCAGGATTGATCGTCTCCGCATCGGCGAGCGTGACTGTGCGGCGCTCGGCGCGGCGAGTGATGGTGCGCGCGACATGGGCGTGCGCGGCGCCGGCGGAACCGCCGGGTAGCACGAAGCTCGCCAGCGGTGGGATCGCCGCGTTCATGGCGGCGATTTCCGCTTCGAGGCGGAGGCACTGGGCGTCGGCGATGCGTAGCCGGTTCTCGCCGGTGCCGGGCACGCAAAGGTCCGCACCCAGGTCGAACAGGTCATTCTGGATGCGCAGGAGCATGGCGTCCGCTTCCTGGTCGTCACCAAGGTGCAGGCGCAGGACGCCGAGCGCCGCGTTGACCTCATCGACATCGCCATAGGCTTCGACGCGGATGGCGTCCTTGCGCAGGCGCGTCCCGTCGCCGAGGGACGTGTAGCCCTTGTCGCCGCCGCGGGTGGTGATGACATCAATCTTGACCATGCGGCAGGTATTGCCCCCTCAGCGGCGCCCGTCGAGGCGGAAATGCACGTTGGTGGTGACCGTTGCCGGGACCGGTTGGCCATTGCGCGTCGCCGGACGGAACCGCCAGCGGCGGATCACCGTGAGCGCGCTGTCGTCGAGTGCGGAGTCGCCGGCGGAACGGGTCAGCGAGACGTCGGTCACGGTGCCATCGGGTCCAACCTCGATACGGATGGCGACGGTGCCCTCGCGCCCAGCCATACGGCTGGAGGACGGGTAGGGCGGCGTCGGATTGCGCTGGTCGGGCGAGGCGGCGGTCGTGGCCCCTTCGACGCGCGCCGCGCCGCTGGGTGGCGCCTGCGCATGGCCGCCCTCGACGCCCGGCGCTTGCAGACGGAGCGCGGCTTCGCGTTGGGGGGCTTCGCGAGCGGGCGGACGGGGCGTGGCCTGCTGCGGCTGCGGCCGCGGCCTCGGCGGACGTGGGCGCTCTGGCGGCGGTGGCGGGGCCTCGGCGCGTAGGGGCTCGGGCGGCGGCGGCTCCGCCTGCGGTGGTGGCGGTGGCTGTTCCGGCGGCGGCAGCGCTTCGGCAACCTGAACGGGCGGTTCTGGCGGCGACGGTGGGGGTGGCGGCAGCTCGGCCTGGGCCGGCGCGGGGGGCGCTGGCGGCGGCGGTGCGACGGCGACGGGCAACGGCGGCGGGATCG
>JAQGHV010000275.1 GCA_028288785.1 Rhodospirillales bacterium
TTCGCCGATGGTGGGCGCGCGTTCATCGTGTTGCCGAACGGCCAATCGGTACCCGCCGGCTTGGGTTCGTGGCAGCAGGGCGGGCCGCCGGTGCCGCCGGGCAGCCTGGTCGTCGTCCCGCAGGACCCGAGCCCTTACGAGAACTGGGCCTTCGTGCGCGACCTGACGCAGGTGCTCTCACAGGTTTCAGTGAGCGCCGCGGCGCTCGCGGTCATCACTCGGGGCGCCCGCTGAATCTCCGGCGCCGGTTATTCGGCCAGCACCAAAAACCCAAGAAGAAAAGATGGGGGCTTGGGGGAATTCTTTCCCCCATCCTTGTTTTTTTGCCTTTGTACACCGCCGCCCAAGAAACCGGCGGCAATCTGGGCGGCGCCGGCCTGATCGAAATGCCCAACGCGCGTCTGCGCCGGGATGGCACGTTGGAGGCCTCCGCCGCGATCCGCCGCCAGCGCGATTTCTACGCCCTGTCCTTGCAGGCGCTCCCCTGGATGCAGGCGGTGTTTCGCGTGGCGGACCGGCTGAACGCCACCACCGGGCGGGGCAACACGACCGACCGTTCCTTCGACCTGCGGATACGTCTCTGGGAGGAGGATGATTTCCTCCCCGCCCTCGCGGTGGGTTTGCAGGATTTGGCCGGTACGGGGATTTATGCGGGCGAGTATCTGGTTGCCTCGCGGCGGATTGGACCGGTTGATGTGACAATCGGCATGGGCTGGGGACGGCTTGGCAGTGCCGGCGACGTCACCAATCCACTCAGCGTTGGCGCGCCGGGTTTTAGGCGCCGGCCGCGCGATGTTGGGCAGGGTGGACGGCCGGATCCGAGGGTGTGGTTTCGCGGCCCCGAGGTCGCGCTGTTCGGCGGCGTGGAACTCCAGGTGCCGGGCGTCGAGAACGTGCGGCTGAAGCTGGAATATTCGGGCGATGAGCGGCGCGACGAGCGCCGGCGCGCGGGCGAGGCAGGCTCGCGCATCAACGCCGGGGTGCAATGGAGCGACGAGCATTTCGACGCCGGCATCTTCTTCGTCCACGGCACGGATGTGCTGTTCCGCCTGTCGGCGCGTTTCGATGCGGGAGCGCCACCACGCGCGGCGCGACCGGACCCGCCGCGGCTGACACCGCGCCTGCGCGAGGCGGATGGCGGCGCGCTGGGGGAAGCTCTGGCGGCGCAGGGTTTTCGGCTGCTGGCCCTCGACCTGAACGCCAGTGAGGCGGTGATCGCCTTCACCGGCGGCCGGTTCCGGACCCTGGCGCAGACGGTAGGCCGGGTGGTGCGCGCCGCGCAGCCGGCGCTGCCTGCGCGGATCGAGCACCTGACCCTCGCTTGGTGGCGCGACGGGGTGGAGATCGCGCGCGTGCAGCTGCTGCGCGAGGCGATGGAGGCCGCGAGCCTTGGCCACGGCAGCTATGAGGAGGTCTTTGCGACGGCGCGGCTGCTACGGGCTGGCAACCCGTTGCCACGCGGCGGCGCGGCGCCGGGGCTGGGTCTCGACTGGGGCATCGAGCCGCGCCTGCGCCTGTCCTTCGGCGACCCACGCGAGACGCTGCTGTACCAGGCGTCATTGGTCGGCGGTGCGCGGGTTGCGCTGGGCGCGGGCTTCGCGATCGTCGGCGGATTGCAGCACGCCTTTGCACAGAATTTGGACCGCGCGGCACCTTCGGACAGCCAGCTGCCGCGGGTGCGGAGCGAGGCCGCGCGCTACGCGATGGGTGCCGAACACCTGGCGATCCCCGCGCTCTATACCGAGCGGATCTGGGCGCCGGCGTTGAATGTCTTTGCACGCGCGACCGTGGGCTATCTGGAGCCGATGTTCGCGGGGGTCTCGGGTGAAGTGCTGTGGCGGCCGAACGACCAGCCGTTTGCGATCGGGCTCGACCTGGCCTGGGTGCGGCAGCGCGCCTTCGAGCAGGATGCGCGGTTTCGGAGATATACAGTGACCACTGGCCACCTCTCGCTGCACGCGGATCTCCCATTGTGGAACCTGCACGCCACGGTGCGCGCGGGCCGCTACCTTGCCGGCGATTGGGGCGCCACGCTGGAACTCTCACGCCGCTTTGACAGCGGCGTCGAGGTCGGCGCCTTTGCGACGCTCACCGACGCGCCGTTCCGGATGTTCGGAGAGGGCAGCTTCGACAAGGGCATCTTCTTGCGCATCCCGTTGGACCTGTTCGGGGTGGAGAGCCGGTCCTCCGCGGGTGCCACGATCCGCCCGGTGCAGCGCGATGGCGGGCAGCGACTGGCGGTTGACAACCCCTTGTATGAGCTGACGCGCGATGGCCGTGCTGATGATTTCCGGCGAGGCGCGGGGGAGTTTTTGCGCTGAGGGGAGGCGAAGGTCGATCTGGCGCCATGCCTGACGAGGAGATGCTGCACCCCCGTAATTCCCGCCATGCGCGATCTGCTCTATCAGCAGACCCCGCATGACCTTTGAAGCCTTCCTGCGCCACCTCGCCTTCGCCGGCGTGCTCGCCATCGTCTCTGCCGCCTGCGTGCGATTGATGATCGCTTGGCCGATCCTCGACCACCCGGACGCACGGAAGGCGCACCTCCATCCGACGCCCAAGGGCGGCGGCGTCGGCATCGTGGTCGCGTTCCTCGTCGGCATGGCGGTGCTGTTCCAGGTTGCTGCCTTCGCGCGCTTGGCAGATACGCAGTTCCTGGGTGTGATCGCGGCCGCGGCGGCGATCGCGCTGGTGGCACTGCTCGACGATGTCAGGGATTTCCGCTTCGTGGTGAAGCTCGCGGCCCAAGCCGGCGCGGCGCTGGTCGCGGTAGCCAGCGGGATCGTTCTCGACCGGCTCTCGATGCCTGGCCTGGGCGTCGTGAACCTCGGCGTCGTAGGCATCGCACTCACGCTGTTCTGGATCGTGGCCTGCACCAATGCGGTGAATTTCATGGATGGGCTAGACGGGCTGGTCGGCGGCAGCGTGTTCCTCGCCTGCGCGATCCTGTCACTGGTCGCGGCCCAGGAGGGTGGGCTGTTCATCTATGCCTGTGCGCTGATCCTGGCTGGCGGGCTCGCGGGGTTCATCCCCTTCAACCTGCATCCGGCACGCATCTTCATGGGTGATGTCGGCAGCCAGTTCCTGGGATTCGTGATGGCGGTACTGGCCATCGCGTCCGCGCGCTTCGACCTGCAGCAACTATCCTTCTTGATCGTGCCGCTGCTGCTGTTCGGGCTGCTGTTCGACACCGGCTTCACGCTGTTGCGCCGCGCCGCCATGGCCGAGCGCGTCAGCGCCCCACACCGCAGCCACCTGTACCAGATGGCGCAACGCAGCGGCGTTTCGGTGCGCCGCATCGCCCTCATGCATTGGGGCTTCGTCTGCTTCCACGGTGCGCTCGTGGCGCTGTTCCTGCGCCTGTCGCCGGCAGCCAAGCCGCTCGTCGTGGTCCCGGCCATCCTGGTGCAGCTTATCTGGCTCGCCTACGTCGCGCGACGGGTGCGCGTGGCGGGGCTCAGTTGGCGCTCGGGTTGAGGAACTCGATCTCAATCGGCGCAATGCGGTCCCCTACCCATTGCTCGGCACGGAACACGGCGCCGGTCTCGGGGTTGGCCCAGAAACGATTGGCGAAGCTGGTGCCGCCGTCGCACTCTTCCTCGACCAGCAGCGCATCCGCTTCCTCTCGCGCTTGCAGGGCGCAATCCAGGATCAGCCCGAAGCGCATCCCGGCCGGTTCGCGGTCCGAACCCATGAGATCGACGATGCGGCGCGACCGGCCCTCGCGAAGCAGCAGCGCGCGCGGATTGTCCAACGGGTCCGCACCCTCGAACCGGGTCGTCGCCAGCACATCATAAAGGCCGGAGGTCGCGACGATCCGCGCACCCTCCGTTACCACCACGACGCCGCCACTGCTGCGCCAGGTGCGCCGCTCGCCCTGGGTCGAGACGAGGCGCGCGACGGCACGGCGCGAGCCGAGGGTGAGGGCGACGGAAGGCCCCTGAATGGGGCGCGTACTAGGAGCTTCGTCCCAGCGGGCACGCGCGTTGCGGTCCTCGGGCGTGCTGTCGAAGGCAGGGACTGGTATGGGCCAGACGAGGACGCGGAGGATGTCGCTGGTCGCGGTTTCGCCGCAGGCGGTCAGCAGGGCGAAGAGACACAGCCAGACCACACGCATGCGTGAAACTAGACGTAGAAAGCAGTGGGGGAAAGAATCCCCGCACCTTTTTTTATTTTTCCTTTTTGTCGCGGTTGGCCAGCGGTGATGCGACGAGAGCACGCCCGTTGGGTGCGAATAGTGCGCGACCATTGAAGGTCACAATCCCCAGGGCGAGGACAATGCCGATCCAGTGCGGGACGGGGAGCGCATCACCGAAGGCCGTCTCAAACAGCGCGGGGAAGATCATCAGCAGGCCGGCGGCGGCCATGGCGAGACGCTCCCAGACCGCAAGCACACGGATCGCATAACCCTGCGCGGCGGCGGAAAGTGTGGCGAGCCCCGCAGCGGCCAGGAAGGTCTGCCATACCACATCGACCCAGGTCATCGACGGCGTGTAGGACAGCAGCAGGCCCACGCCCTCGGGATCGGTGACGAAGACGAAGGGCAGCAGGAAGGCCGGCAGCGTGTATTTCCACGCTTGCAATGTGGTCCGGTACGGGCCGGCGCCGGTGATCGCGGCGGCGGCGAAGGGCGAGAGCGCCGTCGGTGGCGAAACTTCTGATAGCACCGCGTAGTAGAAGACGAACATGTGCGCCGCATAATCCGGCACGCCGAGCTTGGTCAGCGCGGGTGCGGCCACCACCGCGCAGATGATGTAGCTGGCCGTCACCGGCACCGCGAGGCCCACTACCCAGACGATCAGCGCGGTGTAGAGCGCCGTGATCACCACCGATCCGCCTGCCGCCTGGATCGCGATGTCGGAGAATTTCAGCCCCAGCCCGGTCAGCGTGATGACGCCGACGATGATGCCGGCGCAGGCGCAGGTCGCCGCAATGCCCACCGACTGGACGGCGCCCTGGGCCAGGGTGTTCACCAGCTTGCGTGGCGTCAGCGCGCTGTCCCGCCGCAGGTAGGACAGTACCACGCCCACGGCCATCGCGTAGAGCACCGACAGCGTCGGCGAATAGCCAATCGACATGAACACGACGATCGCGACCAGCGAGGTGAAGTGGAATCCGTATTGCCGCACCAGCGCGCCGGCGCGCTCCACCTGCATCGCCTCGGCCATGGCCGCCGCCGCGGCACTGGCACCGACGCGCGCCGCGATGCGCCGCTGGTCGAGCTCCACCATGAACAGGAGGGAGGCATAGTAGAGCACGGTCGGGATCGCCACCATGCGCAGCACGTCGAGGTAGCCGATCTTCAGGTACTCGGCGATCAGGAACGCCGCCGCACCCAGCACCGGCGGTGAGATGATCGCGCCCAGTCCACCCGCCGCGAGCAGCCCGCCGGCATCATCCGCACGGTAGCCCACACGCTTCATCATCGGCCAGGCGACGGTGCCGAGCGTCACGGTCGTGGCCACGCCCGAGCCCGACGGCCCACCTAGCAGGAATGACGACAGCACCACAGTGCGCCCGGCGGAGGCTGGCTTGCCGCCGGTGATGGCGAAGGAGAAGTCGACGAAGAACTTGCCCGCGCCGGAATTCTGCAGGATCGCGCCATAGATGGTGAACAGGATGATCAGCGTCGCCGAGACGTCGATCGCGGTGCCGAAGATGCCCTCGAGCGTGATGGTGAGGTGCGGCACCAGGCGTTCGCCGCCGTAGCCCTGGTGCTGCCAGGGCGCCGGCAGGTGGTTGCCGAAGAAGGCATAGAGCAGGAAGCCAAGCGCCACGACGGGCATTACTGGCCCCGTCGCGCGGCGCGACACTTCCAGCACCAGCCCGATCAGCACCCAGCCGATGATGACGTCCATCGGTTCGGGAAAGATGTAGCGGTCTTGCAGCTCGTCGCCGCCGGTCACCAAGTAGTAGATGACGTAGATGGAGGCCGCGACGAGGATGATGTCCCACGGCATCAACTTGTGCCGGAAGCGCTTGCTCACCGGGAACAGGTAGAAGCCGAGCACCAGCGCGAAGCCAACATGGACGTAGCGCAGCACGGAGGTGGGCACGATGTCCCAGGCGGCCCAAAGGTGGAACAGGGCCATCGCCAGCGCAGTGCCGACGGCGATCGCGCCGAGGATGCCGGTGAACCTGTTCTGCGACCCTTCTTCCGCCTCGATCAGTTCCTCGATGCGCTTGGTGGTATTGGCATCGAGGTCGGCCATGATCGGTTCTCTTTTTAGCCAAAAATAGAAGAAGAGGGTCCGGGAGAATTCCTTCTCCCGGTGCTTGCCTTCTACAGCGTCGCGCCCGCCCCACGCCAGAACGCCTCAGCCGCCGGATGCCACGGAATCCCCGCCGCCGCCGTCTTCTGCGCCTCAAGCTTGAAGTTACGTGCCTCCGCGTGCACGCGCCCCCAGTCTTCGCGGCTGTTCCATGTGATGGTCAGGATCTGCGTGACCAGCGACGCCGGCATGTCCTCGCGCACCGCGAGCACGTTGGCGACCGAGAGCTGCGCATTGTCGGTGGTCTGGCCGGGGTAGGTGCCGGCGGGGATCACTTCGGGGAAATAGACCGGCCCGTTCTTCTCGACGATCGCCGCGTGCAGGTTGGCATGGTCGATGAGGTGGAGGGTGGTGCCCGGCGTCGCCGCGAGGTCGGTGATGGCGCTGGTCGGCACGCCCGAGACGAAGAAGTAGGCGTCGATCTTGCCGTCCTTCAGTGCGTTGGTGCTCTCGGCCGGCGACAGGCGTTCACGCCCACGGAAGTCGGTGGCGACGTTGAGGCCGGCCGCCTCGATGACGCGGAGGGCAAACAGCTCGGTGGCCGAGCCGGGCGCGCCGGTGGAGATGCGCTTGCCGCGAAGGTCGCCCATCGAGCGGACGCCGGTGCTGGTCGTGGTCACGATCTGCATGCGGTTGGTGTAGAGCACGGCGATGGCTCGCGCCGCGACCGGGCGGCCACGGAACGGACCGACGCCGCGCATCGCGTCCACGCCGGCATCGACCTGGCCGAACAGCATGCCGACGCGATTGGCGCCGAGCAGCTGGAAGTTCGCGGTGGAGCCGCCGGTGACCTCGACCGTGGCGCTCATGCCCGGGATGCCGCGCGATAGGTAGTTCGCGAGCGCCCCACCGAGCGGGTAATAGACGCCGCCCGTGGTGCCGGTCGCTATCGCAAGTTGCTGCGCGGCCTGTGCGCGGAGCGTCGCGGGTGCGGCGAGGATGGCGGCGGAGGCGAGGGCGGCGCGGCGTGTGATCCCGGTCATTGTTACTTGTTCTCCCTGATTAGCGCTCTGATAGCGAAGTGTCCCCGCCTTCGGAAGGGGCACCTGGATCAATCGCGCAGGGCGGCGCGAAAACCGAGATTGTCGAGTGCCTGATCCACCGCCTGCTGCAATACCCGCTGCATCAAGGCATGCAGATCCTCGATCGGCGCCAGCACGCCTGACAGGCCAAAGATACTACCATCCACCTCGTAGACCCGGACGCTGTCGCGCCAGCGGGTCTGGCCCGAAGCCGTGTCATCCACAGCGATGGTCATTGCGACAGTCGCTTCCCGGCGCATGTACTGATTGGCATCGAACTGAGTGAGGTTGACCGACACACGCCGACGCGCCGTGTCGCCTGTCGACACCAGCAACCCGCGGGCCCGGAGGCCGTCGCGAAGTGCCTGCTGCATCACTTGGTTGACCGGCCTGTCCGCATGAAGCTGCTTCAGCGGATTGCCATATCCACCACGAAGGGTGCCGACCCAAACGGGGTCTTCACGACCGGTGTTGCGGCTCAGAACAACGTCAGCAACCTCTACGATCGGTCGCGCATCCGCGGCTGGTGCGGTGGACGGCCGATAGGTCAACGGCATCTGGGTCGCGCCGCACGCGGACAGCAGCATGAAGGACAGCAGGGCAAGAACGCGCATCGCGGTGCATTTTCTTTTGAGAAAGAATCGAAATGCACCAGATCATGTTTCCCGCATCCCGGCCAGGATCGCGCCACCGACCACCAGGAAAACGATCACTGTCGCCATCCCCGCGCACTGGCTGCTGGTGATCTCGGTGACCATGGCCAAGGCGGCCGGCCCCAGGAAGCCGGTCACGCGCCCGGACAGTGCGAACAGCCCGAAATGCGTGGAGACCTGGTCGCTCGGCGCCATGCGCACCATCAGCGAGCGGGACGCCGCCTGCGCCGGACCCACAAAGATGCCGAGCGGCAGCGCCAGCAGCCAGAAGGCCAGCGTGCCGGAGGCGAGCAACAGCCCGGTGCCGAACAGCGCCACCCCGCTTAGCGCCACGAGGATGGTGGTGCGGCTGCCGATCCGGTCCTCAATCAACCCGAAGCCGGCCGCGCCCAGCCCGGCGGTGACGTTCAGCGCGATGCCGAAGACCATGATTTCCACGAAGCTCAGCCCATAGACGCCGGCCACGAAGATGGCCCCGAAGGCGAACAGCGTGTTCAGCCCATCCGTGTAGAACAGCCGCGCGATCATGAAGCGCGCGAGTGCGGGGGAACTCGGCAGGCTGCGCACCAGCGCCCACACCTCGGCGAGCCCGGCGCGGGCCGCTATGGCCCAGCCGGGCCGGTCGCGTGGTGGCGGGTCGGGCAGGGCGAACAGCACCGGCCAGCCGAAGCCCAGCATCCAGACGGCGACGATGAGGGCCGCCGCGCGCACCGGCTCGCTCGCAGCGCGATCCAGGCCGAAGGGCGCCTTCTCCGGCAGCACCAGCGCCAGGCACAAGGCGAGGCAGCAAAGCCCGCCGGCATAGCCCAGCCCCCAGGCGAGGCCGGAGACGCGCCCAGTTTCCGTCGGCGAGGCGACCTGCGGCAGCATGGAATTGTAGAAGACGGTGCCGATCTCGAAGGCGATGGTGGCGAGGCCGACAGCGGCCAGCGCAAACAGCGCAAATCCCGGCTCAGGCCGCGCGAACCACAGCGCGGCGGTGGCCACCGCGCAGATCACGGTGCACCACAGCAGCATGAGCCGCCGCCGCCCGCCGGCATCCGCCACCGCCCCCAGGATCGGTGCCAGGATCGCGATCGTGAGGCCGGCCAGCGTCTGCATCCAGCCCCATTGCGCTTGGCCTGTCACCGGGTCCGGCGCGATGCCTTGGGTGAAATAGGCGGCGATGACGAAGGTGGAGACGACGGTCGGGAAGGCGCTGTTGGCCCAGTCATACAGCGCCCACGCGAACGCCCTCCGCGTCATCGCAACAGCATTGACAGGGTCCTGACCGCCACCGACACGGCGCCGAGGTCGCCACTGGCCGCCGCCTCCCGCGCCAGCACCGCGGCCGAAGCCGCATGCTCATGCGGGACAGCACCGGAAGGTTCGGGCTGCTGGTCCTGCGGCGTGGCGCCGGCCAGCGCCGCCTGCGCGAGACCCGCCTGGATCGCCAGCAGATCGGCCAGCAGCAGCGCCCGCGCCCGCGCCCCGAAGGCGCCTGGCGAAGGGGCCGCCACCGCCGCGGCGTGCAGCGCATCCAGCGCGTAATCCTGCCCAACCGCACGCCAGGCCGCCGCCGCCGCATCCGGCGAAACCCCGGCCCGCGCAGCCAGCCGCACCACCGCCGGCGCCGCCACGAGATGGGGGGCACCGGCGATGAGTGCGGCCACCATCGGCGGCAACCCGCTACCCTCCGGCGCCGGTTCGGCGGCCAGAAGCGCGGCGATGCCGGGCCGCAGATCGGCGATGGCGGCGCCGAGCGAGCCTTGGACCTCCAGCAACCCGTGCGCGGCCCCTTCCTGCAACCCTCGCAACGTGCGCAGCGCCTCGATCTTGGCGGGTTCCGGCGCGGCGCAATTGGCGATCTGGGTCACGGCGTCCTCCAGCGAGAAGCAGGCGCTGGCGATCCAAGCGGCGCGCACCGCAGCGGCCGGGCTGGCCTCGACCGTAAGGCGGGCGAGTGCCGCGCAACCGAGACGGTTGGCCACGACATTGCCCATGACGGTCGCGACCAGGTTGCGGCGCAGGCGGTGCGATTCGGCGAAGCGGGCGTAATCCGTGCGCAAGGCCTGCGGGAAATAGCCGAGCAGGACCGGCGTCAGCGCGGGATCGTCCGGCAGGTCGGAGTTCTCGATCGCCTCGATCAGCCAGAGCTTGGCGAAGGGGAGAAGTGCCGCAATCTCCGGCCGGGTGAGCGCGTCCCCGGCGCCGATGCGGCGGCGAAGTGTCGCCGCGTCCGGCAGGCCGGCAACTGCGCGGTCGAGGAATCCGGCCGCCTCCAGCTTCGCAATCAGCGCGCCCTGCGCGGCGAGCGCTTCCGCACCCGCCTCCGCTTCAAGGGTCACGGCGAGGGACTGGTCGTGATTATCCGCCAGCACCAGCCGGCCGACCTCGTCCTGCATGGTGCCGAGAAGGTCGTCGCGCTGGCGCCGGGTGAGCGCGCCCTCGGCTTCCGCCGCCGCCAGCAGGATCTTGATGTTCACCTCGTGGTCGGAGGTGGAAACGCCGGCGGAGTTGTCGAGCGCATCGGTGTTGATGCGCACGCCAGCGCGCGCCGCCTCGATCCGCCCGGCCTGGGTGACGCCGAGATTGGCGCCCTCGCCCAGGATGCCGGCACGTACAGCGGCGCCGTCGACGCGGATCGCATCATTGGCGCGGTCGCCCGCATCTGCCTGGGATTCGGTGGAGGCCTTCACGTAGGTGCCGATGCCGCCGAAATACAGCAGTTCCACCTTCGCGGTCAGGATGGCGCGCATGACCACTGCGGGCTCCACTCGCTCCGCCGTGATGCCGAGCATGGCGCGCGCCTCCGGCGACAGCGGGATCGTCTTGGCGTTGCGCGGCAGGACCGCGCCGCCGGCGCTGAGCAGCCCGGCGTTGTAATCCGCCCAGGAGGAGCGCGGCAGCTTGAACAGCCGTTCGCGCTCCGCGAAGCTGGCGGCCGGGTCTGGGTCGGGGTCGAGGAAGATGTGGCGGTGGTCGAAGGCGGCGAGCAGCCGCGTCTGCTTGCTCACCAACAGCCCGTTGCCGAAGACGTCGCCGGACATGTCGCCGACGCCCACCATGCTGAATGGCGCATCATGCACTGAGCGGCCGAGCGTCTCGCGGAAATGGTGGTCGATCATTACCCACGCACCGCGCGCGGTAATGCCCATCACCTTGTGGTCGTAGCCCTGCGAGCCGCCGGATGCGAAGGCGTCGCCGAGCCAGAAGCCGTATTCCTCGGAGAGGCCGTTGGCGATGTCGCTGAAGGTCGCGGTGCCCTTGTCGGCGGCGGCGACGATGTAGGGGTCGTCGCCATCGCGGCGGATGATGCCGGGCGGGGTTGCAACGCCCGCGCCCACGTAGTTGTCGGCGAGGTCGAGCATCGCGCGAACCAGCGTCTTGTAGCAGGCGATGCCCTCGGCCAGGAACGCCTCGCGGTCCGTTGCGGGGGGTGACTGCTTCAGGATGAAGCCGCCCTTCGCCCCGGTCGGCACGATGATGGCGTTCTTGAGCCGCTGTGCCTTCATCAGGCCCAGAATTTCGGTGCGGAAATCCTCGCGACGGTCGGACCAGCGGATGCCACCGCGGGCCACCGGGCCCGCCCGGAGGTGGCAGCCCTCCATCCGTGCGGAATGGACGAAGATCTCGCGCCAGGGACGCGGCATCGGCATCTCGCCGGCCAGCGCACTGTCGAGCTTGAAGGCGAGGTAGGGTTTCTGCTGGTAGAAATTGGTCCGCAGCATGGCGTCCAGCAGGCCGCGCAACCGGCCGAGGATGCGGTCCTCATCGGGGTTGGTGACGCTGTCGAGCATGGCCGTCCAGCGACCGAGCAGTGCGGTCTCGTCGCGATCCCCGGCCTCCGGATCGAAGCGCATCGCAAACAGGTCGAGCAGGATGCGCGCGGCCTCCGGCTGGGCGGCGAGCGCCGCCGTCACGCTTTCCTGCGCGAAGGCGAAGCCCACCTGCTTGAGCCAGCGGTACATCGCCCGCAGCATCCAGCACTCGCGCCAGGTGAGCCCGGCGCGGAGCACCAGACGGTTGAAGCCGTCCGCCTCTACCGTGCCGTCGAGCAGGCGGGCCAAGGCATCGAGCACCAGCGGGTAATGGTCCTCGGGGCAGGGCGCGCCCGAACTGAGCGAGAAGACGTGCAGCGCCATGGCGCCGCTGCCGCGGGGTTCCAGCCGGTGCGGCACTTCCTCGATGGCGCGCAGGTCCAGGCTCTCGAACAGCGGCAGCGCATCCGCCAATGGCAGCGCCCCGCCGGGATTGACCAGGCGCAGGGTCAGCGTGTTCGGCGGCGCACCGGGCGCGCGTTCCAGCGTGGCGGCGGGCTTGCCGCTCGCGATCGCGGCCTCGGCGAGTGCGATGTCGGCAAGTGCATGGGAGGCCGCCGTGGCCTCCCGGTAGGCGGGCGGGAACGCCTCCGCCCAACGCGAGAGAAGTGTGGCGGCGCCGGCCTCGCCATGTTCGGTGGCGAGGGCATCGGCGATGCGTTCGCGGAAGCTGCGCGCCGCCTCGGCGATGCTGCGCTCCAGCGCCGCGTCGTTGACCGGCGGCACCTCGCCCGGCTTGGTGCCGATGACGTAGTGGACGCGGGCCAGCGGCGCGTCGCCGAGCGCGATGTGATAGGCGGACAGCCGCCCGTTGAAGGTGCGCGCCAACATGCCGCCCACCCGCTCGCGCAGCTGCGTGTCGAAGATGTCGCGCGGGAGCCAGGCGATGGCGGAGATGAAGCGCTCGAACGGATCGCGGCGGATCACAATGGCGGCGCGGGGGCGAATCTGCAGGTCGAGCGCGCGTTCGGCGCCGGTCAGGATTTCCGTATCGGAGGCCTGGAACAGCTCGTCGCGCGGCCAGGTGTCGAGGATGTTGCGCAGCGCACGCCCGTCATGGCTTTCCGGGTCCATGCCGGCGAGGGCCAGGATGCGTTCGACCTTCTCCGACAGGAAGGGGATCGCGCGCGGGTTGCGGTTGTAGGCGGAGGCCGCGAACAGGCCGAGGAACAGCCGGACGCCGATCACCTGGCCATCCGCATCGAACCGCCGGACCGCCACCACATCGGCGTGCTGCGGGCGATGCACCGTTGAGCGCATATTGGCCTTCACAACGCCGATCGGAGAGCGGTCCACCACCGCCGCGCGCACCGCCTCCGGCACGGTCGAAATGTCGCGCAGAGCGTCGAACACCGGGACCGACAGGTCGCGCAGCAGGCCGAGCGAGGAGCCCTCCGCCAGCGACAGCGCGCCATCGGGCGCGACGTCGAGAAGCCGGTAGCCGAGCAGGACGAAATTATCCTCAGTCAGCCAGCGGATGAAGGCGGCGGCCGGGCCATGCGCCGCGATCTCGGTCCCGGCCTCCTGCAGGCGCGCCAGCATCGCCGGGAAGTCCGCGACGGCGCGGCGGAGGTCGCCGAGCGAGCGCTCCAGCGCTGTCTCCAGCGCATCCTGGCTGCCGGCTCCGGCATGGCTGAGCGTCACATGCATCATGCTTTCGCGGGTTCCGCCCGCTTCGAACCCGACCAGACGGCCGCCTTCGCGCCTGATGCCGAGGACCGGGTGGAGGAAGCGCTCGACGGCGCGGCCCTGCAACGTCACGGCGGCGAGCACGCTGTCGACCAGGAACGGCATGTCGTCAGTGACGACCAGCGCCACCGTGCGCGCGCCCCGTCCCGGGCCGGGGGCCAGGATGCGCAGCCGCGTCTCGCCAGGCTGGCGGTCGAGTGCCAGGGCGAACAGGTGGGCAGTCGCCTCCGCGATCTGCTCGGCCGGGATTCCGGCGAGCTCCGTCGTCGGAATCGCGGCGTGGAGACGCTCCATGAGGGTGGCGGCGGCGGGGGGGAGATCGGGTGCCAGGCGCTGGAGGGCAGCGCGGCCGGCGGCCAGTACCTCCGCGCGAGCGGTATCCTGCATCAGGCTGCGGCCGTCTTCGGGCATTGTCGCGTCCTCGGATGGTTGTTCGGATCACCCTGTTATCGAAGGGCGTCGGATGGCAAGCAAGGGTATGAAGTATCGGGCAAGCTTCACCTGTTGTTCTTCTACGAGGGCAGGTATTGAGGTGACGTTATGGCAATGACCCTGGATGCACTCCTGGCGCCGATCACGCCGGAAAAATTCTTCACCGATCACTATGACCGGCAGCCCCTGCATGTCCCCGGCGGTGCGGCGAAATTCGCCCAGGTGCTGTCCTGGCGGCAGCTCAACCGGCTGCTCGACATGACCCATATCTGGACCGAGCAGAGCCTCAAGATGGTGCTCGACAGTGCCCCGGTGCCGGCGGCGCAGTACAGCACGCGCGCCACCTCGCGCGATCAGCAGCCGGTTCTCCAGCCGGATGCCGGCAAGATGCGCGAGTGGATCCGGCGCGGCGCCAGCGTGGTGCTGAACGATGTCGACAGCCTGACGCCCGGCCTCGCCTCGGTGAGCGAGGCGCTGGAAGGCGCGGGGCTCGGGAAGTCCCAGGCGAACGTCTATATTTCCTGGCAGGCGCATAAGGCCTTCGCTTCGCACTACGACACGCATGATGTCTGGGCGGTCCAGGTCGAGGGCGAGAAGACCTGGTACATCTGGGAAGGCCGTGCCGAATGGCCGATCAGCCACCCGGCCTTTCGCGGGCAGCCGCAGGAGCATCACGATCGGGCCAAGGGCAAGCTGCTCGCGACCATCGTGCTGAAGCCGGGCGACCTGCTGTACCTGCCGCGCGGCTGGTATCATGACGCGATGACGCTGTCCGAGGCGTCGGTCCATGTGGCCTATGGCGTGCATGCCCCGCTGGGGATGGACTTCCTCAACATCCTGGTCGAGCGGGTGCTCTACGAGCCCGAGTTCCGCAAGCCGCTGCCGCGCCAAGACGGTACCGCCGCGGCCAAATTCGCGCTCACCAGCCGGGCGAACCTGCTGGGACAGCGGCTTGGGGAGCTGAGCCGCGACCCGAAGGTCATGGGGGTGCTGGAGAGTTTCGTGACCGGGTTCCGGTTCCAACGCGGAGGGCATGACCTACTCGGGGCGCGCGGCATTGCGCCGCCGGCAGCGGGCTCGGCCGATGTGGAAGCCCCAAGCTATCGCGTCGTGGACCGTGGCGCGAAGCCGGTGCGGCGCGGCGCGGAGTTTGCGCTCAAGGGCAGCGCTGGTGCGGTGCCGCTCTCCGCCGCCGAGGCCGAGGCGGCGGGGTGGCTCCTGTCGCGTGCGGATGTGACGGAGCAGGAGTTATCCGCGGCGCATCCGACGATCTCTGCAGCTACTTTGCTGCGGAAACTCACTGAAGCCGGTATCCTGGTGGTCGCATGACACGCTTTATCCTGATCGTATCCCTGGCATTGATCACGGTGCCGGCGGTGGCGCAGCCACGCGCCTTCAACTGCATCGGCGCCGAACGGCTGGAGGATGACGTGTTCACGATCCCCTTCGCGCCAGGGCAGTCGGTAGTGGCCGAGGGGGCGCGCAGCCTGCTCGCGGCGGCCGCAGAACTGGCCTTGGCCGATCCCGAGCGGAATATCTGCGTCCTCGGCCATGCGGGTGCCGAGGGCGGCGCGCAGACGACGACCACGCTCGCCGCCGCGCGGGCGCGGGAGGTGGCGCGCATGCTGGCGGAGCGCCGCATCGACCGCGAGCGGATCAGGGCCGAAGCGCACGGCGCCAATTTCAGCCCCGCGGCGAGGGCCGATGTGCCGCGCACCCGCAGTGTGTCGATCGTGGTGCTGCCCGCCACGCGCGAGCGTGCGCCCGAACCAGCGGCACGTGAACGTGCTCCGGCCCCAGCCGCGCGTGAGCCTGCGGCGCGTGAGCCCGTACCGCGTGATCCCACCGCGCCTGACCCCGCCGACCAACCGGTCTCGCCGGAACGCGATCCTGCGCGCGAAGGCGGTCCTGAAGATCGGACGCGGGAGCCGCGCCCGGAACCAGCCAAGCCGTAGCCTCCGCGCCTCAGGTCCCGGTCGCGGGCGCCAGCGTGCCGATGAACAGCACCGGACCAGTGGGACGCCCGGTCGGCGAGCCGCCCGGTGGTTCCAGCGTGATCTCGATGAGCATGCCTGGCTCGGGCCGGATCTGGCTCGCCGAGACGCGCACCTGCCCCGATTCGCGCGGGATCAGCCCGAGCGAGGTCGGCGCCGTCGCGCCCTGCGGCAGCGCCCAGAGCTGCATCGTGCGACCCTCCGGCGCGGCGCGGGGATTGAGCGCCGCGAGGCGCAGCCCGGCGCCATCGGCTTCCACCACCCAGGCCGGCTGGTCGCGGCTCGACAGCAGCACGGTCATCATCCGCTCCGGCGGCGCGGCGGGACGCACCAGGAGGATGGCGGCGAGGCTGCCCGCCACCACCGTCGCCCCAAAACTCCAGGCCGGCCAGAACCAGGAGGAGCTGCCGCTCGGGGCGCGCTTGGCGGCCGTGGGTTCGAGTGTCTGCGCGATCCGTTCCCACAGTTCCGGCGGGGGCGCCTCGGGGGGTGCCAGATCCTGCAGAGGTGCCAGCGCCACTTCCCAGTCGGCAATTTCCTCCGCGAGGATGGGATCGGCAGCTGCCGCCATTGAGACCATGCGCACGGTCGCGGCATCGAGCGTGCCGAGAACGTACTCGGCCGCCAGCGCCTGGCGTTCCTCGGGGGTCATGCGAGGCAGTCCCGCAGGCGCAGCAAGCCGCGGCGGATCCAGGACTTTACCGTGCCAAGAGGCTCATTGAGGCGAGCCGCGACCTCGGCATGCGAAAGGCCGTGCACGAAGGCCAGGATGATGCCGTTGCGGATGCGCTCCTCGAGGGTCTGGAGGCAGGCGCGCAGCCTGGCACCTTCCGCCTTCGCGTCGAGCAGTTCGATCGCTTCCGGCGGGATCGCACTGTCGCCGAGGGCTGGATCGTCGGAGGGAATTTCACGGCCCCGCGCACGAGCGATGTCGAGTGCGGCGTAGCGCACGATGGCGCCCAGCCAGGCGGAAGCGGCGCCGCGCGTCACGTCAAATTGCCCGGCACGGCCGGCGATGCGGACGAAGGCGTCATGCACCGCGTCCGCGGCGGCATCGCGGTCACGGAGGACCGCATTCGCGATGCCGAACAGCCTTGTCGATTCGCGCTGGTAGATGCTCCGCAGCGCGCGCCTGTCGCCACCGGCGACAAGCAGGATAAGGTCTGGCAAGGAGGTCTCGCTTTTCACGGAGGTTTCCTAGCGAAGAAGCGGGACCCCTGCCAGGGGGGCAGCGCCCTCGCTTCAACGCATCGCCGCGATGTCGATGATCTCCGACTGCGGCAGCCCCGTCACGGCACCCAGCGCCGTCGGCGCACCCGTCTCGAGCGCCACGCTGTGCAGCGTGCCGGCGGCGAGGAGGTAGCCCATGTTGCCGCCCTGGCCGTTGGCGAGAATGTCGAACGCAACGCCAGCGGGCAGATCGGGCAGCGTGCCGCGCGGAGCCTGCACGCCGTCATTTGGCGGCGCCTGCAAGTTGTAGGTGCGCAGCAACGTATCGAACGTATACAGCGAGGTAGCGGTGGCACCGGCCATGCTGTTTGTGTAAGCGCCGGCCGAAATGCGGGGCGTGGTGCCGGCCTGCACGGCGCCGTCGGCATACTTCAGCGTGCCATCGGTCACGATGGCGCCAGTGTCCACATTGATGCGAAAGTTCATCCCCGACGTGCCCATGAGGCGCATGCGATCGGCGACCGGATTGAAGTCCACGACGGCGCGGCCCCCTGACGTAAACGGCGTCGACAGGCGGCTCACCTGCGTCGCGCGGCCGGTGGCCGCGTCGATCGTGACGATCTGATTCGCGTCGGTGAGGCCGTAAAGCATTCCGTTGGACGGGCGCACATCGATGCCGAGCAGGCGGCCATCGGCGCCCGTCACGCGCATCGGCGCGGAGGCACGGCGCGTCGTCGCATCGATGCGCACCAGCATGTTGTCGGCGGTCAGGCCAACCAGCGTCTGCGCCTCGGCGGCACCGGCCGAAACGAGAATGGCAGCGGCCAGCAGAGGCGCGCGGAAGTGAGGCTGCATGGGTGTTGTCTCCCGAATGGCGCGAGCCCGGGCGGGGTCGCTGGGAGTGTTACGGGGCGGGAGGCCCGGCGGATGCAACGCGTATCAAAGGATGGGGAAAAGAATTTCCCCCGGGCGCCACCTGAGTGTCGAAGGAACGCTGCGCTCGCCGCGAGAACCAATCCATAAAAACAAAAAAATGGGGTCTTGGGGGAATTCGTTCCCCCCATTCTGTTGCCGGGACCGGTCAGACAAACAACGTCACGCCGCAAGCGACGCCGCAGCCCTACCCCGGATCATGTCCGCCGCCTTCTCCGCGATCGCAAGCGTCGTCGCGTAGGTGTTCGCCGAGACCATCGCCGGCATGATCGACGCGTCAGCCACGCGCAGCCCCGTGAGGCCATGCACGCTGAGCGTGTCGTCCACCACCGCCATCGGATCGGTCGCCGGACCCATCTTCGCGGTGCCGATCAGGTGGTAGGTGGTGGAGCCGTTGCGCCGCGCGTAATCGCGCAGTTCATCCTCGCCCTGCACGCCGTCACCAGGCAGCGTCTCGCCTTCGAGATAGGCGCCGATTTCGGGCCGATGCAGCAGCCGCCGCACCAGCTTCATGCCACCCAGCAGCACGGGCCAGTCGAGCGGGTCGCTCAGGTAGTTCGGGTTGATCGAAGGGTCCTGGAACACATCGGTGGAGCGCGCCTTCACGTGGCCATGGCTTTGCGGGCGATGCTGCCAGGCGCCGGCGGTGACACCGGGATAGTCGTCCAGCACATAGACCTGGCCCTCGGCGTAGCTGCCTGGCGTGAACACGCATTGCACGTCGGGCGGCGCCTTGGGGTCATCGGCGCCGTTCCAGAACACATGCACATGCGAGGGGCTGGTCGCGAGGATCGAGGGCTTGCGCAGCGCCCAGCGCGCAATCTGGCCGCCGAGGCTGAGACCCTTTGACAATTCGTTGAGCGTCTTCATGCCGCGCTTCGCGCGCATGACGAAGCGCACCGCGTAATGGTCGCGGAAATTCGCACCCACGCCGGGAAGCTCGTGCTGCACGGGCACGCCGATCTCGCCCAGCAATTCTGCTGGCCCGATGCCGGAGACCTGCAGCAGCCGCGCTGTGTTCACCGTGCCGGCGGACAGGATCACCTCGCGCCGCGCGCGGACCTCGCGGGCGGGTGCGCCGCGATCGACATCGTGGCGGTAGCGGATGCCCACGGCGCGCTTGCCCTCGAGGATGAGCGCCTCGGCGCGGGCATGGGTGCGGACCTCCAGGTTGCGGCGGCCCATCACCGGCTTGAGGAAGGCGCGTGCGGCGCTGATCCGCCGGCCCTTCTCGATCAGGCGCTGATAGTAGCCGACGCCGGCCTGGTCGCCGCTGTTGTAGTCGGGGTTGCGCGGAATGCCCGATGCGATCGCGCCCTGGATGAAGGCTTCCGACATCGGGTGGAACCAGTCCATGTCGGTCACCGGCAGCTTGCCCTCGCGGCCACGGATGCTGGCCTCGCCATGGCCGATGCGCCGCTCGGTACGCAGGAAGTAGGGCAGCATGTCGGCATAGCCCCAGCCGCGATTGCCGCGCTGCGCCCAGCCGTTGAGGTCGTCCGGCTGGCCGCGATTGTAGATCAGTCCGTTGATCGAACTCGAGCCGCCAAGCGTGCGGCCCTGCGTAGTCGCGATCGCACGGCCCCCGGTATTGGCCGTGGGCTCGGTCTTGAACTGCCACGTGCAGGAGGGGTCGAACAGCGTCTTGATGAAGCCGGCGGGGATGTGGATGAAGGGATTGCGGTCGGGTGGCCCCGATTCCAGCACGCAGACCGTAAAGCCGGCATCCTCGCTGAGCCGGTTGGCCAGCACGCAGCCCGCGGCACCGGCGCCCACGATTACGTAGTCGAATTCATCGACATTGCCCGGCGCCATGCAGTCGTCCCTCCAACTGTTGCCCCGATGGTGGCGCGGTAGGGCTGCAATGCAAAGCCCGCGTGTGGCGCGGAGGGCTGCCAAGCCTCCCCTGCCTGGACATTCCCCGGCCGTGGCGAATATTAGACGGGGCAGGGGATGATGAATGGCTGATCTGGATGTGCTCTATGACGTGGTGGTGGTGGGTGGCGGCAATGCCGCACTGAGCGCCGCAATCACCGCGCGGCGCGCCGGCGCCACCGTCCTGTTGATCGAACACGCGCCGCGGCAGATGCGCGGCGGCAATTCCCGCCACACTCGGAACCTCCGCGCGCTGCACCCGGTACCCACGGATGTGCTGACCGAAAGCTACCTGGAGGAGGAATACTGGGACGATTTGCTCCGCGTTACGGGCGGCCGCACCGATGAGCCGCTCGCGCGCATGACGATCCGTGCCTCGCAGCACGCGCCCGGCTTCCTGCGCGATTGCGGCGTGGTGTTCCAGCCCTCGCTCTCCGGCACGCTATCGCTCTCCCGCACCAACGCCTTCTTCCTTGGTGGCGGCAAGGCGCTGGTTAACGCCATGTACCGAACCGCCGACGCGCTCGGGATCGCGGTCCTGTACGACAGCGAGGTGCAGCACATCGTGGTCGAGGATGGCTTCGCGACCGAGGCCCTGATCACCCATCGCGGCTTCCCGGCGCGTGTGCGCGGCAAGACCTTCATTGCGTCGTCTGGCGGTTTCCAGGCCAATCGCGAATGGCTGCGCGAGTACTGGGGCGACGCGGCAGACAACTTCCAGATCCGCGGCACGCCCTATGCGCAGGGCACCATCCTCAAGGACCTCCTCGCGCAGGGTATTCAGCAAGTCGGCGACCCCACGCAGTTCCACGCCGTCGCCAATGACGCACGCGCACCGATGGAGGATGGCGGGTTGGCGATGCGCCTCGACTGCGTGCCCTTCGCCATCGTCGTGAACCGCGACGTCGAGCGTTTCTACGATGAGGGCGAGGATGTCTGGCCGAAGCGCTACGCCATCTGGGGCCGCCTGATCGCGCAGCAGCCCGACCAGCGCGCCTACGCCATCACGGACAGCCAGGCGCTGCACAATTACTTGCCGAGCGTCTTCCCACCCGAGCGCGCCGACACCATTATGGAACTCGCGGGGAAGCTGGGTATCGATGCGCAGAAGCTTGAGCGCGTCGTGGCCGACTACAACGCCTCCGTTCAGCCTGGCACCTTCACGCCGATGAAGCCGGATGATTGCCGGACGGAAGGTCTGACGCCACCGAAAAGCCATTGGGCACGGCGCATCGACAAGCCGCCCTTCTACGGCCACCCGCTGCGTCCAGGCATCACCTTCACCTTCCTGGGCGTGAAGGTGAATGACCGGGCTCGGGTGATGATGGCGGATGGCAAGCCCTCGGCGAACCTGTTCGCCTCGGGCGAGATCATGGCGGGCAACATCCTGGGCCAGGGCTATCTCGCGGGATTTGGAATGACGATCGGCACCGTCTTCGGGCGCCTGGCCGGTGAGGAGGCCGCACGACATGCAAGAAACTGAGACCACCACCGATGCGCGGCGGCAGATGGAAGTCTGCAATTCGTGCCGTTACTGCGAAGGCTATTGCGCGGTGTTCCCCGCCATGGCGATGCGGCGCGATTTCACCGCCGGCGACCTCACGCACCTGGCCAACCTCTGCCATGGCTGCAAGGGCTGCTATCACGCCTGCCAATATGCGCCGCCGCACCAGTTCGGCGTGAACATTCCGGCGACACTCGCCACTCTCCGCCTGGAATCCTACGCGGAATACGCCTGGCCGCCGGCGATGGGGCGCGTCTTCGAGCGCAACGGCACGCTGCTGTCGCTGACCGCGGCACTCGGCATCGCACTGGTGCTGATCGGCGTGATGGCGTTCGGCGACCCCACGATTCTCTACACCGCGCAGACCGGACCCGGCGCCTTCTTCCGCGTCATCCCGATGTGGCTGATGACGAGCATCGCCGGTGCTGCGTTCGGCTTCGCGATCTTCGCGATGGGAATGGGCGGGATGCGCTACTGGCGTGGCACCGGCAGCGCCGGCGGCCGGTTCAGCCCGGCGCCCGTGCTGGATGCCGGCGTGAGCATCCTGACGCTGCGCAACCTGGGCGGCGGCGGGCATGGCTGCAACGATGTCGATGACGCCTTCACCAGCCAGAAACGCTGGCTGCACCACGCCATGTTCTATGGCTTCATGCTGTGCTTCGCGGCGACCACCAGTGGCTCGATCTTCCACCACGTGCTGGGCCTGCGCTCGCCGCACTCGTTTTTCAGCCTGCCGGTACAGCTCGGGTTTTGGGGCGGCATCCTGCTGTGCATCGGCACCGCAGGGCTGATCCGCCTGAAGATCATCACCGACCCGGTGCCGGTCGCGAGGCAGGCGCTTGGCGGCGAGTATGCGTTGCTGAGCCTGTTGTTCCTGGTGGGCTCGACCGGGCTGCTGCTGCTGGGCATCCGACACACCGGGGCGATGGGGGTGATGCTCGCCATCCATCTGGGTCTCGTGTTCGCGCTGTTCCTGGCGCTGCCGTATTCCAAGATGGTGCACGGCGTGTATCGCAGCCTGGCACTGCTGCGCCACGCGCGTGAAACCCGGGCCGCGAAGGCGGCCAACCCGTGACGCCCTTGCCCCTGCCCGAGACCATCAGGGCGCGCTTCATCGACGGAATTAACGGGCTGCGCGTACATGTGCTGGAGGCCGGGTTCGAGACTCCCGGCCGCCCGGCGTTGCTTTTGCTGCACGGGTTCCCGGAACTCGCCTTCTCCTGGCGCAAGGTGATGCTGCCGCTGGCGGCGGCCGGCTACCACGTCATCGCGCCCGATCAGCGCGGCTATGGCCGCACGACGGGGTGGAGCGACGATTACGACGGCGACCTCACGCCCTTCCGCGTCTTCAACCTGGTGCGCGATGCGGTCGGCCTGCTCGCCGCGCTCGGCGTCGCGAAGGTGGAGGCGGTGGTCGGCCATGATTTCGGCTCCCCGGTCGCGGCCTGGTGCACCATGCTGCGCCCGGATATTTTTACCCGCGTGGCGCTGATGAGCTCGCCATTCCCCGGCGCGCCCCCCTTGCCCGTGGCGGGTGCGGCGCCGGTGACCGATATCCACGCCGCGCTGGCTGCGCTGCCGCGTCCGCGCAAGCACTACCAGTGGTATTATTCCGAGCGCCACGCCAATGCCGACATGATGCATGCGCCCGGAGGGCTGCCGAAGTTCCTGCGCGCCTACTACCATCACAAGAGCGCGGATTGGCCGGGCAATGCGCCGCACCCGCTCGACGGCTGGAACGCCGAGGCGTTGGCTAAGATGCCCACTTACTACGTCATGGATGCGGCCCACGGCATGCCCGAAGCGGTGGCGGAGGCGATGCCCGCCGGTGAGGCGGCATGGCTCACCGATGCAGAGCTCGCCGTCTATGCCGGCGAATACGCCCGCACTGGCTTCCAGGGCGGGTTGCAGTGGTACCGCACGCGCACCTCCGGCCGCTTCCAGGCGGAGCAGGAGATCTTCGCCGGCAAGACCATCGACGTGCCGGCGATCTTTTTCTCGGGCGCTTCGGATTGGGGCGTGCAGCAGGTGCCCGGCGCGCTCGACCGCATGCGCGCCGCCTGCCCGCGCATGGGCGACATCGCGCTGATCCCTGGCGCCGGGCACTGGGTGCAGCAGGAACAGCCGGAAGCGACCGTGGCGATGCTGCTCAACTTTCTCGCGGCGGGCTGATCGGCGTGGCCATCACCATGCTCATCACCGGCCCCACGCTATCCCCCGACGCCCGCGCCGAAGCCGAGGCGCGCGGCGTTCGCCTCGTCACCATCCCAGCCTACACGCCGTCGTCCGAGGCTGCCGCCGTCGCCGCGGCCGAGCAGGTGGATGCGATCATCGTCCGGCAATGCGAGATCAACGAGCAGGTCATCACCGCCTCCACCCGCCTGCGTGTCATCGTGCGGCACGGCGTTGGGTATGAGAACATCGACCTCACGGCGGCGGCCAGGCATAATATTCCGGTCTACATCGCGCGCGGTGCCAACAGCCAGTCGGTCGCGGAACTCGCCTTCGGGCTCATGTTCGCGGTGGCGCGCGCCATCCCCTGGCTCGATGGCCGCGTGCGCACCGGCCACTGGGACAAGCCCTATCCCAGCGGCGTAGAGCTCCAGGGCCGCACGCTCGGCATCGTGGGCCTGGGCGACATCGCGCGCGCTGTCATCGCGATGGTGGCACCGCTGCGGATGCCGGTGCTGATTCTCGACCCGAAGAAGGCGGCGGACGCGCCCATGCCGCCTGGTGCGGCCCGCGTGCCGGACCTCGCTGCGCTGCTCGCCGGCAGTGATTTCGTGAGCCTGCATTGCCCGCTGACGCCGGCCACCCGGCACATGATGAACGCGGCGAGCTTCGCGCAGATGCGACCGGGTTCCTTCCTCATCAACACCGCCCGCGGCGGGCTGGTCGATGAGCGGGCACTGGCCGCCGCACTCCGCGACGGGCCTCTCGCCGGCGCTGCGCTAGACACCTTCGAACAGGAGCCGCCGCTGCCGGACTCGCCGCTCTGGGGGCTGAAGAACCTGGTCGCGACGCCGCATTCCGGTGCCAGCACGCGCGCCGGCATCGACCGTGTCGGGCTGATCGTGCTGCGCACCGCGCTGGATGTGATCGAAGGGCGCGAAGCCGACCCGCGCGCGCGGATCAGCCTGCGGTGATTTAGCGCGCGTTCTGCAGCTCCACCCCTGCGGCCCGCGCGGCCTCGCCCCATTTTGTAAGCTCAGCCTCCACGAAGGCGCGCAGGGCCTCCGGCGTCGAGGTCACGATATCGGCGCCCAGCGTGCGGTGGCGGTCCACCACCACCGGATTGGCCATCGCCGCCACGCAATCCGCGTGCAGCTTGGCCAGCACCGCCGCGGATATGCCGGCGGGCGCGATCACCATGCCCCAGGTCGAAGCCTCGAACCCCGGCAGCAGCGCCTCGCCGAGCGTCGGCACGTCCGGCAGCTGTGCCGAGCGCCGCGCACCCGTTGTCGCGATCGCCTTCAGCGCCCCGGACCGGATGTGCCCGAGTGCTGCCGGCACCGTGTCGAACATGATGTTCACCCGGCCCGCGATGAGGTCGGGATGCGCCTGGCTCGAGCCGCGATAGGGGACGTATTCCATCCGCGTGTTGGTTCGCTGCGCGAACAGCACCGGCGCGAGCCGCACCACCCCGCCGGTCCCCGCGAAGGTCACGCCAGGATTGGCACGCGCATAGGCCACCAGTTCCTCCGGAGTGTTCGGCGCGAAGGACGTGGGTGCGCACAGGACCAACGGCGTCGAGGTGGTCTGCGTCACGAAGGAAAAATCGCGGATGCTGTCGAACGGCAACCGGTAGAAGGCCGCGTTCACCGGATGCGCCACCGACACCAGGCCCAAGGTGTGGCCATCCGGCGCCGCCTTGGCGATGGCGTCCGTGCCGATCACGCCATCCGCGCCGGCACGATTTTCGACCGGCACCGGCTGACCCCAAACCGCCGACAACGGCTCCGACATCAGGCGCGCAGTGATGTCGGAGACACCGCCCGGCGTGTACGGGACGATCATGCGCACCGGGCGCTGCGGAAAGGCGATCTGCGCGCGGGCGGATACAGCTGCGAGGATGAATGGCGCGGACAGCGCTGCGCGGCGGGTGAATGCCATGATGATTTCGCTCCCTGGAAGGGCCGGGGAAAGAATTCCCCCGGACCCCCTTCTTTTGTTTTTGTCGACTGGGGCTGGCTTGTGGGTCAGCCCCGATCGCTCTTGCAAGGATGCTTCGGGTAGGGGATTGGGGTCAAATCGAGGCTGCCGAAAGGGGTGCCGCGGCGAAATGCGCGTGCGTCGCTCCGGTGCAGCGGAAGGCCGGCTTCTACCGGCGACACGACCCGCTGCCTAACCGGCAGTTCGGCGCGCCAAGGGGGCATCACGGTCATCGCTCGTCCCCCGTGCGGTTCACCGAGCTACCACCCTCAGTCCGGCAGGCACGCCGCGCGCAGCAATGCGAAGGCGCGCGCGCGATGGCTGATCGCGTGCTTCGCCTCCGACGCCATTTCGCCGAAGGTTTCGCCTGCACCCTTGGGGACGAAGATCGGGTCATAGCCGAAGCCGAGCGCACCGCGCGGCGGCCACACCCAGGCGCCATGCACTTCGCCCAAGAATTCCTCGGTGTGGTCATCGGGCCAGGCGAGCACGAGCGC
>JAQGHV010000290.1 GCA_028288785.1 Rhodospirillales bacterium
AGGCGCGCGGCGAGGTGCTGATGCTCCTCAACAACGACACTGAGGTGATCGATCCAGACTGGATGTGCGAGATGGTCGCGCAGGCCTTGCGGCCAGCTATTGGCGCGGTGGGCGCGAAGCTTCTCTATCCCGACGACCGGGTGCAGCACGCTGGCGTGCTGCTTGGACTTGGGGCGGTAGGCAACGTCGCGGCCCATGTATATCAGCTCGCGGCGCGCTGCGATCCCGGGGCCTTCGGCCAACTCGCCATGCTACGGAGCGCCTCGGCAGTCACTGCCGCCTGCCTTGCCGTACGGCGCGCGCTTTATCTCGAGGTCGGCGGGTTAGATGAGAACCTGAAGGTCGCCTTCAACGATGTCGATTTCTGCTTGCGCCTCTCCGAGGCCGGGTACCGCAATGTATGGACGCCCTTCGCGGTTCTGTATCACAGAGAGTCAGCGTCGCGCGGTGACGACCTGTCGGGCGAGAAGGCAGAGCGCTTCAAGACCGAGATGGACTACATGCGACGGCGCTGGGGAACTGCGCTTGAATCAGATCCGTATTGGAACCCAAACCTCTCACTGGCGACCGGGCAGCGCGACCTCGCTCAGCCGCCACGCGGCGATGCGGCGGCACCGTGGCGAACTCCTCGCCGTTCCCCCAGGGAGGCTTCGATAGCATCAATCAGGCCGCGCGGCGCCTCGGCGGCCGCGGCAGCCGTTGAAAGATCGTGAAGGCTCGCCTCCAGCGTCTCGAGCCGGGCGGCTGAGCTTCAGCCGATGCAGGCCCTACCGAGCATCCAACCCGGCCAGCAGCGGTTCGCTTCGTCTTCAAGAACTGGTGCGTAAATATTGCGGAGCTGATCAGATCGCTACCTCCACGTATTGAGGTCGTCGGTTGCGCGTTCCCGCATTACCTGATGACGTACTCACGAACAAAGAAAGCCCACCCACCAACACGGATGGGCTTTTGCCGTTCCGGGCTCCCACTCCCCCATCGAAACCGCCGGCTCGCAGCGTCGCCGACAGATGCCCGACCAACTCAAGCGCGCCGCGCCACCGGCTTCGGCCGGTGGATGCACCTCCAGACGGTCGATCAGCGCCCGCGCAGCCTCCATCACCTCGGTGCCGCCGTCGACGGCCATCGCCTCACGCATCGCGGCGATGCCGGCCCGGTAAACCTCGGCAAAGTTGAGATGCAGCCGCGGCCGCGACTGCACGTGGCTGGCCTGCCTCAACTCCGCCTCCACGGCCGCCTGGCGGCGCTCCAGCTCGTCCAGCCTGCCCTACAGGCCCTGCGCGCGAAGCCCATCGGCGATTGCATCGATCAGGCCGGAGAGCTTGCGCTCCACCCCCTCAAGCTCGCGCTGCTTGTCGGCCACACCGCTCGTGGACGCCTTGGCAAGGCGATTCCATTCCGCGGTGAAGCTGGCCACGAACTCCGCGACAAGGTCCGGCCGCATCGGATCGCTAGCCAGGGCGTCGAAGACCTGCACCTCCAGCTTGCCCTGCCGCAGCCGGACCTTGTTGCCACAAGTCCTCTGGCAGGTCATCGCCTTGCGGGCCATGTGGTCGCGCCCGCTGGTGATGAAGCTGCCGCCGCATGTTCCACAAACGACCTTGCCGCTCAGCAGGGTTGGCGCGCGCGGCTAATGCCACAGATGGTTTGGCGGGGCTTCCGCGCGTACGGTTCGCGTGTGACGCAGGCCAGCATTGAGGCGGCGATGGCCGTTCCGGGACATAATCCGCGCTCGCGGCTCAGCCGGGAGCGGGTCGCCCGCGTGTTCCCGTTGGATTGCCGACCCTTGCGGATGAGCCCCAGCGTGCTGCCCGATGGGCCAACGGGTGGACCGCGAGCGGTGAGCGCTGTCCCAGCACCCTGAGGCCTGTCCGGTGCGGATCCGCAAGCGCGCGCTAGCCTCCTGCGACCCCCTTGATCACCTTGCCCGTTCCACCGCAGTTCGGGCACTCACCGCCGTCTTGGATTTTGCCCTTGCCGCTGCACTGGAGGCAAACATCCTCCCCAGTTCCAGGGGTACCGGGCGGCGCATCATCGCCCGGGTTCATGTCAGTCGCATTCGGCGTCGGATCGGAACCGTTGCCGTCCTGTGCCTCGCTCGCCACTTTCGCCTCCTCTGCTGCTTGCCACCAAAATTCCTCTAACTGCGCCCGATGCGCCCGGTTGCACCGGGCGGCATGCGCCGCCACCAACCGCGACCGTAGCGAAGGTGCCGGCGGACCTCTTCGGCGACCGCGGTACGCTTGGCGACATCCGTTCGGATAATGGCCAAGGGTTCATGGCTCAGGCGGTGCGGCGTGGATCAACGGCGTTGGGCCAAGACGGAGTTCAATGAGCCGGGAGCCCTGGGAAATGTTACGTCGAGAGCTTCGACGGCAAGCTGCCCACGAGCTGCTCAACGGAGGGTTCAACACGCTGGCGGAAGCCAAGGTCCTGATTGAGCGGTGGCGCGGGAGGCAAGATCGAGGTGATGGATCAAGAGGGCAGGATCGTGCTGCCGCTTCCCTTCGATCGGAACATCGATGTCCGGACGGGAGACCTGCGCATCACCGCTCAACCAAGCAGCGAAGATGGCACTTGATCGAGGGGGCTTGGAACTCGTCGGGCGTATGTCGGCCTGATAGGGATCCACGCCTTCGGTGGACGTCTCGGTTTATCTTTCTGGCCTCGCTTCCTCCGAGAAAGCCAGCAGCTCCTCGGAGGAGGGCGAGCGCACGCCGATGAGCGGGGAGCGTGTCAGGGTCGGCGCCGCCGGAGGTGCACACCGAATCCGCACGGAACGCAGTAGAGGAAGGTTGGGGACACCACCGGTGCTGCCGGCGCAGTAGGTTGCCCCACGCGCGACGCGCCGCCGGCCCAGGCAGGGTCGCGTCGGTCTTCGGAAAGTACCGAATGGCGGCGCGACTGGATCCTTGCGCTACCCAGCCGGCCTGCTCTTGGCCAACGTAGTCTGGAGCCGTTAAAAGGCGGCAGAAGCGACCAAGATATCGGTAGCCGCCTTGCATTCTCGTTCAAGAAGCAGAAGCCTCTGGAAGCGGGTCTCGAAAGAGCCGGCTCGGGAGTGAGAAATGGATTCTAAGCGCCGCGAACTCCCGGCAGCCATTTCGGCCTTGGCCATCGGTTCTAAGCCGGCACCTGACGCCATGCGAGGTGCGCTCGGCCGCTTACCCGGCCTCGTCCGTATTGATCCGACTCTGCTATTCCCGATTTCGCCCTACCTTCAGATGCAGTTCATGGAGCCACTGGGGGTGACCGACGGCTCCGTCGAGGGGAGCTGGGATCACGACGCCGACCAATGGCGCCGCGACTTCGTCGACACCGTTCGGGACCTGGCACCAGGCGCGATCCGCTGGGGCGGGCTGCTGAGCCGCTATTATCGCTGGCGTGAGGCGGTTGGGCCGGTTGCGGAGCGGCGGCCGATGCGGAATCACCAATGGGGCGGCTGGGAGACGAACCGGGTGGGGACCGCCGAATTCGTTGACCTCTGCCAACAGGCGGGCGCCGCGCCCATTCTATGCGTCAACTTCCTCAGCGATGGCCACGTCAGGTTTGCGCAAGCCCGGGACGGCAATCGCACGGGCGACGCCCACGAAGCGGCAGACTGGGTTTCGTATTGCAACGACCCCGACAATCCGGCGCGCCGCCGACACGGCGCAGCGGCATCGTACAACGTCAGGCTTTGGCAAATCGGGAACGAGACGTCGTACGGAGACGCAGGTTTCACGAAGGACGAAGCCATCGCTCACACGGTCACATTCGCTCGGGAAATGCGAGCGCGTGATCCGTCCATCCGGCTGATCGGCTGGGGCGATCGGGGCCGCAGTGACGATCCCTCGCTATGGGCGCGTGACATGATACGCCGTGCCGGCGAGTACCTAGACTGCATTGCCATTCACATGATGCAGCAGATGCCCACGCGGCCGGACACGGTGCTTCGCGGACGAGCCTACCAGGACGACCCGGCGCGAGCCTGGGCGGAGTTGCTCGAGATCTCCAGCGGGATCGATGTCAGGCTTACTGAGCTCGAGGACATCATCGCTGCCGAGGGAGCACATACGGGGATCGCCGTCACGGAGGGGCATCTGAGCCTTGCTCCTCACAACACCAATCCGATCCTTGAGGAGTGGCTGACCGGCGTTTATCACGCGCGCGCGCTGAACACCTACCAGCGACACGGCGCCCGCGTAAGGATAGCGACCGTCGCCGATTTCAACTGTACCCGGTGGACCGTCGCGGCGGTGCGGCTGCAGGTGCCGCGCGGAGTCAGTTACCTGACGCCGGCGGGCTCGGTCATGCGGCTGTTCGGCCGTCACAACGGGAATCACTCGGTTGCGGCTAGTGGCGCACCGTCGGACCTGGACGTGGCTGCCAGCCGAACTGGAGACAGGATCTTCCTGCATGTCGCAAACCTCAGCTACGACGCTGCGGTCGAGGCGACGTTTGCGGTAGATGGATACATCATCACCGGCGGTCGCATTTTAGAGATAGCTCCTGAATACCCGCGACAGGCGGCGAGCCAGGACCAGCCAGACGCACTTGCCCCAAGAGAAAAGCAGATTGCACCGGGCCAAACCACGACGTGCCGCTTCCCGCCCACGGCCGTGAGCGTCGTCGAACTTGGTGTCAAGCAAGAATGAACGAGCATGCGACAGAGTAGAGGGAAGGTGAAGTTGCACGCAGTCCGGGCAGCATAGCTCGCATCGGCAGGAGCGCCTCTGACACCGCCGGGCAATAGCCCGGCGCCGAGTGCGGTCGTGTCTTGTTGTAGTGCCAGCGCCACTGTTCGATGAGGACGCCTTGGATTTGGACGATCAGCACATTAAGCTGCACAGGAAGTTGTACTCAGCCAAGAATCTGCTGAGCACGTGTCACCGGCCGACCCCATCTCCCCGCCCTTAGCGCATTGCCGATCACCGCCAGCGACGAGGAGGCCATGACCAGCGCGGCCACCAGCGGCGTTACTGCACCGGCCACTGCGGCCGGCACCGCGATCAGGTTGTAGGCGAGCGCGAAGCCCAGGCTCTGCCGGGACAGGTGCATGGCGTGCCGCGCTGCGGCGATCGCCTCCGGTAGTGCCGCCAGCCTGCTGCCGCGCAGGACAAGATCGGCCACGGCCTGGGCCAGGTCCGTTGAATCCTCCAGGCTTGCCGAGGCCTGCGCAGTCGCCAGCGCCGCAGCGTCGTTGATCCCGTCTCCCACCATGAGCACGCGCCGGCCCGCCGCCTGCAGCGCGGCGATGCGCGCGGCCTTGGTCTCCGGCGAGGCTGCCGCATGCCAGATGGCAATACCTGTGGCGGAGGCCGCCGCGGCGGTCGTGGCGGGCGTATCACCCGAAAGCAGTTCCACCTCGAGCCCCAGCGCGCGCAGCGCCGTCACGGCCTCGCGCGTGTCGGGCCTCAGCGCTGCTGCGAAGTGGAACGGCACCGCCGCTACACCCGGCGTGGCCTGGTACCAGAGCGTGGTTCCCTGCGGCGCATCTGCGGCCGCCACGCCGCAGTATGCCGCACTGCCAAGCCGCTCGCCCCCGCGTTTCAGTCCCTGGCCAGGCAGCTCGACCACCTGACCCGAAGGCACCACCGCGGCCGGGCAGGCCACGACGAGCGCCCTGGCCAGGGGATGGCGGCTGGCGCGCGCCAAGCCGGCCGCCTTACACAGTACCCCCGCAGGCCGGCCGGGATCGGGCAGCAAGGTGGGCTGGCCCTGGGTCAGCGTGCCCGTCTTGTCCAGCACGACGTGATCCACCGTCGCGAGCCGTTCGAGTGCCGCGCCGGAGCGCACCAGCACGCCGCGCCGGAACAGGGCCCCGACCGCCACGACTTGCACCGCCGGTACGGCGATGGCGAGGCCGCAGGGACAGGTGATGATCAGCACGGCCACCGCATTGACGAGTGCGGCCTGCCAGGGCGCGCCGAGCCCCAGCCACCACAGCACGAACGTGCCGGCCGCGGCACAGAGCACCGCAGGCACGTAGAGCCGTGCCGCCCGGTCGGCCAGCATTGCCGTGCGGCCGCGCGCCGCCTGGGCCCCATCCATAAGCGCGGCCAGGCGAGCGATCGAGCCGTCGGCTGCGGCGCACGTCACGCGCAGGGTAAAGGCAGGGCTAAGATTGACCGAAGCGGCCGGTAGCGCCTCACCTGCGATGAACCGGCGCGGCCCGCTCTCTCCCGTGGTGGCCGAGGCGTCGAGCACGGCTTGGCCCGCCTCCAGTACCCCGTCGAGCCGCAGACGCTCGCCGCTCGCCACCAGCACGCGGTCGCCCGGGCAGGCGGCCTCGACGGGCAGGGTCCTGACGCTGCCGTCAGTCTGAACCAAGTGGACGTCGCCGGCCTGCAGCGCCAGCAGCTCCGCCACCGCCCGCCCGGCACGCCGTCGCGCCGCACGGTCGAGCACCCGCCCGGCCAGCAGCAGGACCAGCAGCGACGTCGCACTGTCGAACCAGGTGAAGCGCCCGCCGCGCCACGCCTCGGAGACGCTCATGGCGGCGATGGCGAGGATGGCGATGCTGACGGCCACGTCCATGTTGGTCCGGCCCGCCCGCAGCGCCGTGGCGGCGGAGTGCAGGAAGGGCATGCCGGCATAAAGGATCACCGGTAGGGCGATGGCGGCGGCGAGCCAGTGCAGCAGGAAGCGGGTCCGCTCATCCATATCCGTGCCGGCCCAGACCGCCAGCGAGATGATGCCGACATTCAGCGCGCCGAAGGCGGCAACCCCCAGGGCGCGCAGCAGCCGCTTGGCCTCGTGGTCGGTCTCGGCCTGCAGGCAGGCGGCGGACCAGGGCGCCGGGCGGAAGCCAAGCGCGGCGACGAGATGGGCGAGCGCGTCGGCCCGCCCGGCAGGCCCGCGCCAGCGCAGTGACAGCCGCTGCGAGCTGAACGAGACCCGCGCGCGCAGCACATCCGGCTCCGCGGCGAGCGCAGCTTCGAGCAACCAGGCGCAGGCGCCGCAGCTCATGCCGGAGATCAGCAGGTCCAACGCGTGGGTGTCCTCGCCATCCGCGCGGGCATGGGCTGCGAGAGCCGGCGGTGCGGCATCGGCATCGGGCCGCTGAGCACCAGGCGTGGCGCTGCGCCGCCGGTAGAAAGCATCGAGGCCGAGGCCGTCGATCAAGGCTGCGGCGCCCTCGCAGCCAGCGCAGCAATAACTGCCGCTCGCAGGCCCCACCGGCGTGCCGCAATGGCGGCAGGCGGCAGGCGCGAGGGCGTTCACAGCACGCCCCCGACCCGCACCGCCATCAGTCCCAGCATTGTCCCGTTCAGCAGGAACAGCGCGGCGGTAACGGGCCGCAGCGCCGGCCCGAAGCGGCGCGCGAAGATCCGCCCCAGTAGGCCCACGCCGATCAGCGCCGGAACCGTCCCCGCGGCGAAAGCGGCCATGGCGAGGGCACCGCCGAGTGCGCTGCCGCTGGCTGCGGCACCCGCCAGCGCGCCGTACAGTATGGCGCAGGGCAGCGCAGACAGCAGCAGACCCAATGCGACGCCGCGCCAGCCGCCGGGCGCAGCCATGAGCCGCCCCGCCACCGCCTGCAGGCGGGCGGGCAGGCGGGGCAGGGGCAGGCGCGGAAGCCACCCCGGGCGCGCCAGCTTGCCGCAGCCTTGCGCGAGCATGAATGCGGCCGCGAGCAGCAGCGGCAACGCCAACAGCGGTCGCGCCGCACCGCTGGCTAAAGCCAGCAGCCCGGCCGTGCTGCCGGCCAGCGCGCCGAGCCCGGCGTAGCCGATCATCCGCCCGAGATGATACGGCAGCAGCGCCGCGCCAGCGAGCCGCGCCAGCATCGCCCCGCCGCCGGGCTGACCGGCATGCGCCGCGCCCTGTGCCAGCACGAACGGCGCGCACATGCCCGCGCAATGGGTGACGCCCCCGGCCAGCCCCGCCAGGGCCATTGCAGCCAACAGCACCGCCAGCCCGCCGCCGGCGGCCAGGGCGCCAGGGTCATTGAGGCAAAGCGCGAGCTGCGCCATCACCGCCCGTCGGGTGCCACGACCAGGGCTCGATACGCATGCCAGGTGGCGTGGCCGATCACCGGCACGGCCACGATGAAGCCGAGAAACCCCGGCAGCGCGGCCACGAAGGTCACGGCGACGATCAGGAACGCCCACACCGCCGCTGTCATGGGGTTCGCTGTCAAAGCCCGCATGGAGGTCGCGGCAGCGGTCACCGCATCCACGCGGCGGTCCACCAGCATCGGCAGGCTGACGGCGGTGAGGCCGAAGACGATAGCCGCCAGTACCGCCCCGATCGCCGTGCCCGCCGCACCGTAGAGGATGGTGTCAGGCGAGAGGAAGGCGCGTGAGAGGATATGCTCGATCGGCGGTGCCTCCAGCCCGAAGAACAACGCAAAGAGCAGAGTCGCCACCCGCAGCCAGCCATACAGGAACATCATCATCAGCGTGCCCATGAAGGCAATGCCGAAGGTGTTGCGGCGCATCGCCCTGGCGGTATCACCATAGCCCGGCGCCTCGCCCACCTCGATCCGCCGGCTGCCTTCGTAAAGCCCGACCGCGAGCAACGGGGCCGCGAACATGAAGCCCGCGGTCATCGGCAGCACCAGCACGGCATAGTCCAGCAGCGCCATGGCGCCCGTCAGCATCCAGCTGATCAGCACGCACAGGGCGCCAACGGCCAGCGAGGGCCCAGGGCTGTGGCGCAGGTCGCGCCAGCCGGCGGCGAGCCAGCCGACGCCAGCGGTCAGCGGAACGTCCCGGCGGATCGCAGGCCCCGTCGCGCCGAGTTCGGCCGTGGCGCTCGCGGGATCGACGCGGGAGCCGACCGGCGCATCGGGATCAACGGCGCGGAACGCGGTGCTCTCTGCCCCGGTGGTCACGGCGATGTCCGCACGACCAGGCGCACCGCGAGCAGGCCGCCGAAAGCGGCGAGCAGCAGACCGAATATCGCCGTGTAATCATCGAGGGCCCGCGACGCGAGGAACAGGCCGCCGACGACAAGAGCCAAAATCAACAGCCCCCAGCGCATCAGCAATCCGACATCGCCGGCGCGGTCCGATGGAGTGTTCTGCATCTGCGGGGCCCCTTGTCGCGAGCAAGGTGGCACCGCGCCACCCGGACGTCCTTGATCCAGATCAAGGCGAGCGGCGTGAACACCTGCAAGCATGCCAGTGCAATGCGGGGGGCCTGAGGCATGAGTTCGACGACGATCACCGCCACGAGCCCCGCTACACGACACGTGCAGTACGACGACGACGTGGTGCGGCTCTTCGTGATCGCGACGATGTTCTGGGGCGTGGTCGGAATGCTGGTCGGCGTCTACATCGCCTCCCAGCTGGTGTTTCCCGGGCTGAACCTCGGCCTGGAGTGGACCAGCTTCGGCCGGCTGCGGCCGCTGCACACCAGTGGCGTGATTTTCGCATTCGGTGGCAACGCCCTGATCGGAACCTCGCTCTACGTCGTGCAGCGCACCTGCCGCGCCCGCATCCCCGGCACATTCGCACCCGAGTTCCTGTTCTGGGGCTACCAGCTGTTCATCGTCATGGCGGCGCTGGGCTACGTCATGGGCGTCACCCAGGGCCGCGAATACGCCGAGCCGGAATGGATGACCGACCTGTGGCTGGCAATCATCTGGCTGACCTATGGCGGCATCTTTATCGGCACGCTGCTGCGGCGCACTGAGCCGCACATCTACGTCGCCAACTGGTTCTACCTGTCGATGATCGCGACCATCACCGTGCTGCATGTCGTGAACAACCTCGCGGTGCCGGTCGCCTGGAACAGTGCCCGCTCCTATTCGCTGTTTGCCGGGGTGCAGGATGCGATGACGCAGTGGTGGTATGGCCACAACGCGGTCGGCTTCTTCCTCACCGCAGGCTTCCTGGGCATCATGTACTACTTCCTGCCCAAGCAGGCTGACGCGCCCATCTGGTCCTACCGGCTGTCGATCATTTCCTTCTGGTCGCTGGTGTTCATGTACATGTGGGCGGGGCCGCACCACCTGCATTTCACCTCGCTGCCGGATTGGGTGCAGACGCTGGGCATGGCCTTCACCATCATGCTGTGGATGCCCTCCTGGGCCAGCACGCTCAACGGCTTCATGACCGTCTCGGGCCGCTGGGACCTGCTGCGGACCGACCCGATCCTGCGCTTCATGATCACCGCCGTGCTGTTCTACGGCGTCGCCACCTTCGAGGGGCCGCTGATGGGCATCCGTACTGTCAATGGCCTGTCGCACTACACCGACTGGACGATCAGCCACGTCCATTCCGGTGCGCTGGGCTGGAACGGCTTCATCACCTTCGGTGCCATATATTTCATGGTACCGCGGCTGTGGGGGCGGGGGCGGATGCATTCTGCCGCCGCCATTGAGTGGCATTACTGGCTCTCGCTCGCGGGCATCATGCTCTACGTCACCGCAATGTGGGGCTCGGGCGTCCTGCAGGGGCTGATGTGGCGCGCCTACACCGAGCTCGGCTTCCTGCGCTATTCGTTCGTCGAAAGCGTGGTGGCCAGCCGGCCCTACTACGTAATCCGGATGCTGGGGGGACTTCTCTACCTTTCGGGCTTCCTGGTCATGGTCTGGAACGTGGTCCGCACGGTGCAGGAGGCGGCGCCTTTTGCCGCCGCCCAGCCCGCCCCGGCCCCGGCGGAGTAACGACAATGGCCCAAGGTCCCTCACGCCGCTTCGCCGCACTGCATGGCCGCATCGAGCGCCGCGCTATCGTTTTCGTCCTCGCCATCCTCGGCGTCTGCTCGGTGGGTGGGCTCGTGGAGATCGCGCCGCTATTCGCGCTGGACAACGTCATCGAGCCGGTGCGCGGCATGCGGCCCTATACGCCGCTCGAGTTGGCCGGCCGCTCCATCTATGTGCGGGAAGGCTGCTACACTTGCCATTCGCAGCAGATCCGCCCGTTCCGCGACGAGGTGGAGCGCTACGGCGCCTACAGCCTGGCCGCCGAGAGCGCCTTCGATCATCCTTTCCAGTGGGGCAGCAAGCGGACAGGGCCGGACCTCGCGCGGATCGGCAACCGCTACTCCGATGAGTGGCATGCACGACACCTTGCGGCGCCACGGTCCCTGGTGCCGGAGAGCATCATGCCCTCCTACGCCTTCCTGGCGACCCGGCTCCTAAACCCGGCCGAATACGCCCGCCATGTCGCGACGAACCGGACCGTCGGCGTGCCCTACACGCCCGACCAGATCGCCCAGGCCGCCACCGACCTGGTGACCCAGAACGATCCCGATGCGGACGGCGCCGCCTTCGCCGCCCGTTACCCCAACGCCGCGCAGCGCGCCTTCGCCGGGCCAGGCCGGCCGACCGAGATGACCGCGCTCGTGGCCTACCTGCAGATGCTCGGCACGCTGGTCGAGTTCGACTGGCGTGCGCCCGACCCGGCGCTCCTGCGATGACGATGGACCTGATCACCATCCTGCGCATCGGCACCATGCTGATCTTCATCACGGTCTTTGCGGGCATAGCGCTCTGGCTGCTGACGCCCGCCGGCCGACGAAGCGCGCGCGACCAGGGCCGAATGATCCTCGACGATGAGGCGCCGGCACGGCCGGGGGAAGCACCATGACCTCTCAGACGCCCGGTTTCCCGCTGCCCGGCCCTGCCTTGCCCGACCCGGCGAGCGGAACGCCCGAGGTCAACCCGGACGCGCCGGAGCGCCACGGCCCGCTCTCGTTCGACGGCATCCGCGAGCTTGATTCCAACCCGCCGCGCGTCTGGACGGTGTTTTACGTCACCACCCTGCTCGCCTCGCTGTGGGTGCTTGTCGCCTATCCGAGCATTCCCTGGCTGTCACACGGCGGAGAGCAGGGCAGGGCGGGGCTTCTGGGCTGGAGCGCGCGCGCAACGCTGCGCGACGACGCCGGGCGCGCCACAGCGCAGGAGCCGGCGATCCAGGCGCGGTTCGAGCAGGCGAGCTACGCCGAGATCGAGGCCGACCCGGCGCTGCGCAGCTTCGGCATCGCCGCTGGCACGGCCGCTTTCGGCACCCAGTGCGCCGCCTGCCATGGTCGTGACGGGCAGGGGCAGGCGGGCTTCCCCAGCCTTCGCGACCGTGACTGGCTTTGGGGCGGCACGCCCGAGGCCATCGAGCGCACGGTGCAAGTTGGCATCCGCTGGCCAGGCAATGAGGAGACGCGCAGCTCGCAGATGCCCGCCTTCGGCCAGCTGGGAATCCTGGAGCGGCCGCAGATCCTCGACATGGTGCAGTATGTCTGGAGCCTGTCCGGCACGCCGCATGATGCCGCCGCTGCCGCGCGCGCCGCGCCGGTTTTTGCCGAGAACTGCGTCGCCTGCCACGGCGAGCGCGGGGAGGGCAACCAGGTGGTCGGCGCGCCAAACCTCCGCGACGCCGTTTGGCTCCACGGCGGCTCCAGGGACCAAGTGTACCAGACTATCCATGCCCCCCACTCCGGAGTGATGCCGGCCTTTGGGGGCCGGTTACCGGCCGATGCTATCCGCAAGCTGGTGGTCTATGTCCGCAGCTTCGGCGGCGGCGAGTGATGGTGCCCTGGCAAGGCCGCGATGGCTGGATCCCCTGGGCCTTTGTCGGGGGGTTCTGCCTGTTGCTGCTGCCAGCGGTGGCGCTATCGATGGTCGCCGCGGCCAGTGACCCTGGCCTAGTTGCCGGGGCGCCGCATCGCCAAGCCGGTTCCTATGTTCTGCCCACTGGCCCTGCGCCGGTGCTGGAGCTGCGGATCACCCGGCGTGGCGCGGCCGCGGTGGAGGTCGAGGCGCGGCTGCGTGGACCCGACGGCAGTTTCGCCGAGGTTGAGGCGCTGACCGGCACCCTGCAACGTGCGACCCATGCGCGCGACGACCTGCCGGTGACCTTCGCGGCGCGGCACGATGGGGTATGGAGCGCCTGGGTGACGGCCCCGAAGGGTGGCCAATGGGAGCTTGCGGTGCAGGCGCGCGGCGCCGGCGGCGTCGCCAGCGGCACGTTGCGGCTCTAATCGTCGTGCAGAATTCGGTGCGCGGCGGCGTCCAGGTCGTCGTACTGTCCCGAGCGCACCGTCCAGGAGAATACCCACAGCCCGCCAAGCCCGAGTGCAAGGGTGACGGGGATGAGCCACAGGAGCGAGATCATCAGGCTTCGCCCGCTGCGATCGCGACGAGCCTGTGGGGCTGCAGCAGCTGGATGTCCACCCGCGACGGCAGCGGGAATGGCACACCACCGGCGGCCCGTCCGAGCGGGAAGGAGGCGACCCGCTCGGGCGCCGTCTTGCGGCCCAGTAGCAGCATGCCCTCCGGCACCGCAGCGAGCTCAAGCATTGCTGCCTCCAGCATCAGATGTTCGAGCACAGGGAAGTTGCCGGCAAGAGACTGCAATCGGGCCCGCGGAACCCGGCACAGGGTGACCGCGTCCACGCCTCAGCCGACACCGTATAGCGGTTGGCTGGGACGAGCCCGAGGAAGTTGCCCGCGCGGGCAAAGCCGATGATCTGGCGACGCTCATCAGGCAGGCCCTTGAACAGTCGGACAGTCCGCGATGTCACGTTGAAGAAATGGGAGGCCGGTTCTTCCTCCGCCATAATGCTGGTGCCTGCAGGCACCGTCTGCTCGATTGCGACGGAGGCCAGGTGAGCGCGATGGCCATCGACAACCGTGCTGCACACGCCGCGGGGACGCGAACCGGAAGAGGTGCAATGCTCGGGTGCGGCTGGGAAGGCATGCAGTAAATAGACGCTCACGCTGATTTCCTTGGCACTCAACAGCGGATCATGTCGCCAAGCAGACGTTTAAGTATAGATAAAATTGCTTGATCCGTCTGCCTCTGGACACCGTAGTGCTACACGCCGGGGCGCCGGACCTACGCGAAGCCTATTCGCTGGGCGCGCGAACTCGGCTGGCGCCTCCGCCGCCGGGTAGAGCGCCCGCTCTTCCTCCCGCTGATGCGGCAGCAACTCAGCACGCAGCCGCGCCTCCAATGACACGATGGCCGGCAAGGCCTTTGGCGTCGTGTCGATCGCCTCGCCCGCTTCGCGCAGCTTCTTCACCAGCCGCCGCAGCCCGACGTGCTCGGCCTGTCGCTCGGCCAGGCCGGCGGCGAGCGACAGCGCCGGTGCAATGCCTTCATCGCGCCCAGGCCGCAGCGCCCTCAGAGCGAACAGGATTGCCAGCACGTCGATCACCTCCTGCACCACCACCCCGGCAAGCGGTGTCAGATACCCCGCGGCTGCGACCATCATGGCGATGACGGACAACCCCGTGCCGATGCCGATGGCCAGCAGCGCGATACGGCGGGACCGCTGGGCGATAGCGATGGCCTCCGCCACGCGGTCCACCCGGTCGACCAGCAGCACGACGTCGCCCGCTTCCGCCGCCGCTGCGGTGCCGGCGGCCCCCATGGCGATGCCGACATCGGCCGCCGCCAGCGCCGGGGCGTCGTTTACGCCATCGCCCACCATCGCGGTCGGCGCCGCCGCGCCGCGGCACGCACCGCGGCGATCTTGTCGGTCGGCGACTGCTCGGCCAGCACCGCATCCAGCCGCAGCGCCAAGCCGATCGCGGCCGCCGCCGTACGGTCGCCGGTGAGCAGCATGATCCTTCGGACACCCAGCGTACGCAGCGGGCGCACCGCGGGGGATTCCGGCCTCAGGCCATCGACCAGCACGAAGGCTGCAACGGCAAGCCCATCAACCGCCAGCCAAGCGACGACGCCCGCCGACAACTGACCGGCCAGACCAAACCCCGCTGCGGTGCCGATGCCGGCATCGCGCAGAAATCCCTCGGAACCGAGGGCGAGCGCGTGTCCCTCCACTTGGCCGAACACGCCGCCACCGGGCACCTCGCGCAGGTCGATGGGTTGCGGTAGGTCGAGGCCGGCTGCCACCGCGGCCGCCACCAGCACCGCCGAAACCGGGTCGGAGGAGCCTTGTGCCAGAGCTGCCGCAAGCCGAAGCGCGGCATCCCGCCCGAGTGCGGGGTCGGCGTCCACGGCTGCTAGTTGCGGATGGCCGGGCGTCAGGGTCCCGGTCTTGTCGAACAGCACCGTCCGAACGCGTGCCAAACGCTCCAGCGCGCTGCCGCCCTTGACCACGATTCCGCGGCGCGCCGCCCGCCCAATTCCCGCCATCAGCGCGACCGGCGCCGCCAGGATCAGCGGGCAAGGCGTGGCGACGACCAGCACCGCCAGGGCACGCATGGCCTCACCGGTCAGCGCCCAGGCGCCACCGGCAATGACGATTGTCAGGCCTACGAAGCCGATGGCCCAGCGGTCGGCGAGCCGGACTAGCGGCGCGCGTTCCGCCTGCGCCTGCTGCGTCAACCGGGCGATGGCAGCATAGGTACTGGCGGAGGCATCGCTTGCCGCCCGCATCCGGAACACACCGCCGGCATTGATGCTGCCACTTCGCAGCGCGGCGCCCCGCGCGAAAGTCACCGGCAGCGGCTCACCCGTCAGCATGCTTCGTTGAGGGTGGTGGCGGCATCTTCCCGCATGCCACCGGCCGCCGCCGTCCAAACCCATCGGGCCGACACAGCTAGGCCAAAGCCGAGCAGACCTGCCCCACCGGCAAGGCCGAGCAGCACCCAGGCGAGCAGGGCGAAGCGGCGCATCGATGGGCGAGGCAGCGGCGAGACCGCCCGGCCAGACGCGAGGCGTCCAGCCCGTTGTCGATCAACACCAAGCCCGCCGAGGATCGAATTGGGCAACAAGGCAGCACTGTGTTGCAGCGCCGCCGTATCCGCCTCACCCATCGTGGGCAGCAAATGGCGCGAGGCGCCCCGTGTGCCGAGCACGTGGGGCAGGGAAACACAGGTGTCCGCCACGCCCAGAAGATCGTCCATGAAGGTGGAGTCGCTGAACATCGCCAACTCGTCATTTGCGGTGCTTCGTGCAAGACGCGCGATGCACCCGCCGATCCCGTAGTTGGAAACGCCCTTGCCCTCGTTGATCCAAAAGGCGGAGCCGCGCCTCCTGCGCGTTGGTCGCGCAGAGTTCAGGTGGCAAGGGTCGCCCCAGTTCTTCGGCAGAGGGGACCAGCGGCATGCCAGAGGCCTGCTACCGCTCCAGTGGATCACTTTGGAATCGTCGTGCTCGCCGAGCGCACAGGCGCTGACTGGTCCGGCCGAAACCCCTGGGGTGCGCTAAGCGATCCCAAAGGCGCGCCAAATTAGGCGCAGCCGGATCAATGGCCCGCTCCGGCGGCGCCCCGAAGGCGAGATTGCGGTTGGATTCGGGTTCCGCTGGTGACGTGAGCAGCATGGAGGCGCGTCCTAAGCGTCTGTTCGGTCGCCGAGCAGAGAGAAGCCTAGAGAGAAGCCTTCAGCTACCGGCCAGCCCAGACACCATTCGCTGCCAGTTCTCGCTGCTCGCCAGTTCACATGCGCGTAGTGGCTCCGGCCCGACTGAGCGCAGTGCAAAGTGGCAGTTTTCCAAGGTGTGACCGGTTAAGCCGCGGCCACATCCTGTCGGCCATCAAGGGACTATTGAGACCTTTAGAACGCCGTCCCTCTGATGGCTGAATAGCTCGTAGGCCTCCTCGATCTGATCGAGCGAGAAGTGGTGGGTCACCAGCGGGCGAAGGTCAGCCCGGCCGGAGGCGATCACTCCCATCAATCGCCGCATCCGCTCTTTGCCTCCCGGGCAAAGAGAGCTGATGATGCGATGATCCCCGAGACCTGCGGCAAAGGCATCCAGAGGGATGCGCAGATCGGAGGAGTAGACGCCGAGAGAGGACAGCGTTCCGCCCGGCCGCAGCACGCGCATGCAGGCCTCGAAGGTTGCCGGGGTTCCCAGCGCCTCGACAGCCACGTCGCAGCCGCGGCCGTCGGTGAGCCGCATCACCTCCTCCACCGGATCGAGATGTGAGAAGTCAATCACATGGTCAGCGCCGAGACGTTTTGCCATCGCCAGCCGTTCGGGCACCTGGTCGATCGCAATGATCGTCGTGGCACCCATCAATTTGGCGGCTGCGGTGGCACAGAGGCCGATAGGGCCCTGCGCGAACACTGCTACCGTGTCGCCGACTTCCACTGCACCGCTTTGGGCACCAGCGAAACCGGTGGACATGATGTCCGGGCACATCAATACCTGCTCGTCGCTGAGGTCCTCGGGCACCGGCGCCAGGTTCACCATGGCGTCGGGGATCAGGACGTACTCGGCTTGGCAGCCATCGATGGTGTTGCCGAGGCGCCATCCTCCTAGCGCTTTCCAACCATGTTTTGTTCCGGCGCCGTCCTGGCTGCTGCGGCCACATTGGCAAGCATTGCTCCAGCCGCTCGGCGTAATGGCGCCCGAGATGACTCGCTGACCCTCGCGGTAGCCGCTAACCCCTGAACCCAGACGCTCAATCACGCCTACCGGCTCATGGCCAATGGTACGCCCCCGATCGACCGGATACTCACCCCTCAAAATGTGCACATCAGTGCCGCATATCGTGGTGGTGGTTACGCGCAGCAGGGCGTCGAGCGGCCCGACCTCAGGCACCGGCTTCTCCCGAAGGGCAATCCTGCCGGGTTCGATAAACACGGCGGCCTTCATCGTTTTTGCCAAAGATCGAGCACTCCTCGCTGGATGATCATTCACGGATCTGGGCATGGGCTCTGTCACGGCAGGCTCATTTCGCCCGCACCGGTCGAGACGCTTCCAAGCCTCCTCTCTTGTCAGGCTGCATGCCGCGTCAGAACCCGGCGCGACCAAAAGGTCTGCGCCTGACTGCTGACAAGAAGCATCAGTTCAACAAGGCGGTGCTAAACAAATTCACCAGGTAGGAGACCGGGGGAGTTGATCATCTTGTCGTCCACGCGGACGACTCCCTGGATGCGGCCAGCCAACACGCAACGGCCACGACGCACCGCGTCGCTTTGAACGAAGCCGAAGAGCGTTACCACGCCATCCTTGACTTCGCTGGCTGCATAGAGGCTTCCTGCCCACGGTTGATCGCGCAACTCGGCGCGCAGGGCGGCCCGAATGGACGCGTCAGCTGTCTGGCTGCTGCCGGCGCGCTCGGGCGCTTCCAGTACAACACGCAAAAGATCCGCTCGGGATACGATGCCGAGAAGGCGGCCTTCCTGCACCACGGGCAGCCGCTTGATGCGGTGCTCCTCCATCAGGTGAGCGCAATGCTCGGCGGTCGCGTCCGGTGCGACAGTGATGACATCCTTGGTCATGACATCGGCCGCGACCAACCCGTGGGTACGGGCGTAGGTGTCAGCCTGTCGCTCAGCGTTGCCGAACAGACCACGTAACCAACTCACAGGAGCATCCTCGGCACCGGCAAGGCGCCGGAGTAAATCGGCCTCCGTTACGATCCCCAGCAGCTTGCCCTCCGGCGATGTCACTGGGGCGGACGATATGCCCCTGTCCGCGAGCAGTCGTGCGAGCGAAGTCACGGGCATGCTGGGCGGGACGGTCACCACCTCGGTGGTTGTCAGATCGCGCGCGAGCAAGGATTTGATACGCATGATGGTAGTCTCCCGATTTTGGAATAGGTCACAGTCGAACCTGCGGTGGCAATCAAGCAATAATGGCT
>JAQGHV010000312.1 GCA_028288785.1 Rhodospirillales bacterium
AGGTCGATGGACACGACCGTCTCGGCCGCTGCGATGCCGGCATCGGCCTCGGCGGCGCGGCCGCTATCCCAGTGGACGCAAAGGTTGGTGCCGTTCTCCGGCCAGATCACGGCCGCATCGGCGTCAAGCGCCCGGGCCGTGTCGGTGACGGAGGGCAGCAGCTCGTACTTGACGTCGATGGCTTCCATCGCCTCGATCGCGGTATGGCGGCTCTCGGCGATGATGAGCGCGACCGGGTCGCCCACGAAGCGCACGAACTCGGTCTGAAGGATCTGGCGCGGGGGGGCGAACATCTTGCTGCCCCCGGCGCCGGGAACATCGACCTGCACCGGCAGCAGGCCGAGCTCATCCTCGAGCACCTCCCTCCCGGTCAGGATGGCGACGATGCCCGGCATGGCAGCGGCGGCCGCGGTGTCGATGGAGACGATGCGGGCATGGGCGTGCGGGCTGCGGAGGATGGCGGCATGGGCCTGGCCGGGCAGGTTGATGTCGTCGGTATAGGTTCCGCCGCCGGTGAGGAGGCGCTTGTCCTCCTTCCGGCGGACCGGCTGGCCGATCCCGAACTTGTCCATGCCGTCCATGCTCATGCCGTCCATCGGTGCTCTCCGGCGTGGTTCGGGGGGTCAGCCGCGGCCGACGAACGGCATCTTGTCGGCCATGACAGTGACGAACTGGACGTGGGCGTCCTTCGGCAGGCTGTCCATGTAGAGCAGCGTGGTCGAGACCGCCTCCACGTCCATCGTAGGCTCGACCTTCATTTCGCCATCGGCCTGCTTCACGCCGCGCTGCATCCGCTGGGTCATGGGCGTGGCGGCATTGCCGATATCGATCTGGCCACAACGGATGTCGTATTTGCGCCCGTCGAGGCTGATCGACTTGGTCAGGCCGGTGACGGCGTGCTTGGTCGCCGTGTAGGGGGCGCTGTCCGGCCGCGGCGCGTGCGCCGAGATCGACCCGTTGTTGATGATGCGCCCGCCTTGCGGTGACTGGGCCTTCATCATCCGGAAGGCGGCCTGGGCCACCAGGAAGGTGCCGGTGAGGTTCACCTGCACCACCTCGGACCACTTCTCGAAGCTGAGATCCTCGAACAGGGTGCCCGGGGCGTTGGTTCCGGCATTGTTGAAGACCAAGTCGAGCCGGCCGAAGCGCTCGCCGATGGCCTTGAACAGCGCGGCAACGGCGGCGGGGTCACCCACGTCGGTCGCAACAGCCAGGGCGTTCCCGCTTGCTTCCCCAGCCAGCGAGATCGTCTCGTTCAACGTGTCCGTCTTCCGCCCGGCGAGGGCGACCGAATAGCCGTTGCGCAGCAGGCCCAGCGCGCAGGCGCGCCCGATCCCCTGGCCGGCGCCGGTCACCAGTGCGACCCGGCCGCTTCCTTGTTGGCTCATTGCATCCCCCCATCGCTTCATGCGTTGAACACGTGTCGCGCCGTGCGTCGCGCTTGTCCATCCGGCATGAAGAACAGCGTCTTTCCGGACACGGCGAGCGGCGAACGTAACAGTGCCGACGGAAAGCCTTGAATTTGCCACCAGCGCCCGATCTACAATGTCTTCCTGCCGGCAGATTGCCGGGCGCCTGCACGATGGTTTGTTTTCAAAAAGTCCAAGGGAGAGAAACGAAACCGGTCGTGTGGACGTAGTCAACAGACGCCTGAATTTTGGCGAGGAGCTATCGCATGCATCCGTCCGACGACGTTTTCGTCCAGTATGCCCGAGGCTACGACCAGCGACGCGACGCCGACATGTCGCTCGACGATTTCCTGCAAGGCTGCCGGTCCGATCCGATGATGTTCGCGACCGCGCCGGAACGCATCCTCGCCGCGATCGGCGAGCCGGAATTGATCGACACCGCCAAGGACCCACTCCTCGGTCGCATCTTTCTCAACCGCACCATCCGCCGCTATCCCGCCTTCGCCGAGTTCTACGGCATGGAGGAGACCATCGAGCGCATCGTAGGCTTCTTCCGCCACGCCGCGCAGGGTCTCGAGGAGCGCAAGCAGATCCTCTACCTGCTCGGTCCGGTGGGCGGCGGCAAATCCTCCCTTGCCGAACGGTTGAAGGCGCTGATCGAGGTGCATCCTGTCTATGCGCTCAAGGCCGGCGACGAGATCAGCCCGGTCTTCGAGACCCCGCTCGGCCTGTTCGACCCGGAGAAGTTCGGGCCGTTGCTGGAGGACCGTTACGGCATTCCACGCCGGCGGCTGACCGGCTTCATGAGCCCCTGGGCGGTCAAGCGCCTCGATGAGTTCCGCGGCGACATCTCGCGCTTCCGGGTGGTGCGGCTGAGCCCCTCCCGCCTGCGACAGATCGCCATCGCCAAGACCGAGCCGGGCGACGAGAACAACCAGGACATCTCCTCGCTCGTGGGCAAGGTCGATATCCGCAAGTTGGAACTGCACGCGCAGAACGACCCCGACGCCTATAGCTTCTCGGGCGGGTTGAACCGCGCGAACCAGGGGATGCTTGAGTTCGTCGAGATGTTCAAGGCGCCGATCAAGATGCTCCACCCCCTGCTAACCGCCACGCAGGAGGGCAGCTACATCGGCACCGAGAACATCGGTGGCATCCCGTTCCAGGGCATCATCATGGCCCACTCGAACGAGGCGGAGTGGCAGGCGTTCCGAAACAACCGCAACAACGAAGCCTTCATCGACCGTATCTACGTGATCAAGGTGCCGTACTGCCTCCGCGTTTCGGAGGAGGAGCACATCTACGAAAAGCTGTTGCGAACCAGCGAGCTGGCGAAGAACCCCTGCGCACCTGGTACGCTGGAAATGCTGGCGCGCTTCTCGGTGCTTTCGCGCCTGCGCAAGCACGAGAATAGCGGCCTGTTCGCCAAGATGCGCGTCTATGACGGCGAGAGCCTGAAGGAGACCGACCCGCGCGCGCGCAGCCTGCAGGAGTACCGCGACGCCGCCGGCGGTGACGAGGGCATGGATGGCATCTCCACCCGCTTCGCCTTCAAGGTACTCGCCGCGACCTTCAACCACGACACCAACGAGATCGCGGCCGATCCCGTCCACCTCATGTACGTGCTGGAACAGGCGATCCGGCGCGAGCAATTCGCCGACGAGACCGAGAAGCGCTACCTCGAATTCATCAAGGGCGAGCTGGCGCCGCGCTACGCCGAGTTCATCGGCAACGAGATCCAGAAGGCCTACCTCGAGAGCTATCACGACTACGGCCAGAACCTGTTCGACCGCTACGTGAACTACGCCGACGCCTGGATCGAGGACCAGGACTTCAAGGATCCTGACACCGGGCAGCTTCTGAACCGGGACGCACTGAACCAGGAGCTGACCAAGATCGAGAAGCCGGCGGGCATCGCCAACCCGAAGGATTTTCGCAACGAGGTGGTGAAGTTCGCCCTCCGCACCCGCGCAGCCAACTCCGGGCGCAACCCGTCGTGGACGAGCTACGAGAAGCTGCGCGAGGTGATCGAGCGGCGCATGTTCAGCCAGGTGGAGGAGCTGCTGCCGGTCATCAGCTTCGGCTCCAAGAAGGATAACGAGACGGAGCGCAAGCACAGCGAGTTCGTGGAGCGCATGACGTCGCGTGGCTATACGGAGCGCCAGGTGCGGCGCCTGGTGGAATGGTACATGCGCGTGAAGCAGTCGGGCTAAGGAGGAGGACTCCGGAAAGAACGCCATGCACATCGTTGATCGCCGCCGGAACCCCGGCGGCAAGAGCCTCGCGAACCGGCAGCGCTTCCTTCGCCGTGCGAAGGAGCAGATCCAGGACGCGGTGCGCGACAGCATCAGCGGCCGCGGCATGAAGGATATGGAACGCGGCGGCGAGGTCTCGATCCCGGCTTCCGGCGTGAAGGAACCCGGCCTGCGGCGGTCAGGCGGCGGCAACCGCGAACACGTGCTGCCTGGCAACAAGGAATACGCCGAGGGCGACCGCATTCCTCGCCCCAGGGGCGGTGGTGGCGGCAGCGGCAGTGAAGGCAGTGACCAGGGCTCCGGCGAAGATGAGTTCCGCTTCGCGCTGACCCAGGAGGAGTTTCTCGACCTGTTCCTGGAGGATCTGGAACTGCCGGATTTGGCGAAGAAGCGCATGGTGGTGGGCGAGGTCTCGGGCTTCCGTCGCGCGGGATATTCCTCATCTGGATCGCCAGCAAACCTCGCGCTGTCTCGCACCATGCGCAACGCGATGTCGCGTCGCATCGCGCTGAAGCGCCCCAAGCCCGAAGCCTTCGACGCGCTGGAGGAACAGGCACGTCAGGCCGAGGAGGCCGGCGCCGTCGAACGCGCCGAGGCGCTGCGGGTGGAAATCGCACGCCTACGCACGCGCACCCTCCGCATTCCCTATATCGACCCCCTGGACGTTCGGTACCGGCAATTCGCGCCGGCGCCACGCCCGATCGCGCAGGCGGTGATGTTCTGCCTGATGGATGTCTCCGGCTCCATGACCGAAGGCATGAAGGACTTGGCAAAGCGCTTTTACCTGCTGCTCTACGTGTTCCTGAAGCGCCGCTACAAGCATGTGGAGGTCGTGTTCATCCGCCATACGCACGAGGCGAAGGAGGTCGACGAGGACACCTTCTTCCGCAGCCCCGAAACCGGCGGCACCGTCGTTTCCACGGCGCTGGTCGAGATGCGGCGCGTGCTGAAGGCGCGCTTCAGTCCCGAGGATTGGAACATCTACGCTGCGCAGGCGAGCGACGGCGACAATACCGCCTCCGACAACGACAAGACCGCCGGGCTGCTCGCGAGCGACATCCTGCCGGCATGCCAGTACTACGCGTATTTGGAAGTCGGCCGCGAAGGCGATCACGGTCCGATCGGCTTCATCCCGCGCGAAACCGATCTTTGGCGGCTCTACACCTCGTTACGCGGCGACGGCCTGGCTATCGCAATGCGCAAGGTGCGCCACCGCAAGGACATCTACCCGGTCTTCCGCGACCTGTTCCGCAAGGGCGGCGCCAACGCCGCGGCAAGCCCATGAGCACGGTCATAAACGGCGTGGATAACCTGCTGTTTACGGGCGCCGAATGGGATTTCGACACGGTCCGGCGCATCCACGATGCCTGCGAAGAGATCGCGCGCAAGGAGCTCGGGCTGGACACCTATCCAAACCGCATCGAGGTGATTTCGGCAGAGCAGATGCTCGACGCCTATGCCGCGAACGGGATGCCGGTGCTGTACAAGCACTGGTCTTTCGGCAAGCGCTTCGCGCGCCACGAAGGCCTGTACCGCAAGGGCTTTCAGGGTCTCGCCTATGAGATCGTCATCAACTCCTCGCCCTGCATCTCCTACATCATGGAGGAGAACACGGCGCTGATGCAGACGCTGGTGATCGCGCACGCCGCCTTCGGCCACAACCACTTCTTCAAGAACAACACGCTGTTCCGCCAATGGACGGACGCGCACGGCATCCTCGACTACCTGGAATTCGCCCGCGGCTACGTCGCGGAATGCGAGGACCGCTACGGCGCGCCCGCCGTGGAACGCATGCTGGATGCCGCGCATGCTCTGCAATCGCACGGCATCTTCCGCTCGCCGCGGCGCCGCGCGCCCGACCTCGCCTCGGAGGAAAAGCGCGCCCGCGAGCGCCGCGCACATGAGGCGGCGATCTACAACGACGTCTGGCGCACCACGATCCCCGCCGCCGGCACCCCGGCCCGCCGCGCGGAGGAGGAACGCCGGCGCGCGCTGCTCGAACTGCCGCAGGAGAACATCCTCTATTTCCTTGAAAAGTCGGCGCCGCGACTTGCGTCTTGGCAGCGTGAAATCCTGCGCATCGTCCGGCAGGTCTCGCAGTACTTCTATCCGCAGATGCAGACCAAGGTGATGAACGAGGGCTGCGCCACCTACGTGCACTACCGCATCCTCACGCGCCTGCACCAACAGGGCCGCATCACCGACGGCCACTACCTCGAATTCCTGCAGAGCCACACCAACGTGGTGTTCCAGCCGAACTACGACGACCAGCGCTACAGCGGCTTCAACCCTTATGCGCTGGGGTTCGCGATGATGAACGACATCCACCGCATCGCCGAAACGCCGACGGCCGAGGACCGCGAGTGGTTCACCGATTTCGCCGGCAAGGGCGACGGCATGGGCATCCTCCGCGAAGGCTGGGCGGCGTTCCGCGACGAAAGCTTCATCTCGCAATTTCTCTCGCCACGGCTGATGCGAGAACTTCGCTTGTTCCACCTGGCCGATGATGAAGACGAGGATGCGATGCGCGTCGCGGCCATCCACGATGAGCGCGGGTACCGGCGGCTGCGGCGCGCGCTCGCGCGGCAGTATGATATCGGCCGCATGGACCCGGACATCCACGTCATGGATGTGGACCTGGCCGGCGACCGGCGGCTCATCCTCCATCACCGCGTGCTGGAGCGGCAGCTTCTCCACGCGGAAGAAGCCAAGGCCGTGCTGCAGCACCTCGCTGATTTGTGGGGCTACGATGTGGTGCTGAAGGAAATCGACGCGACCGAAGACCGCATCCTGAAGGAACATCACGCCGCGGCCCGCCCTGGGATCGTGGGCGGGTAGCGCCTACACCAGCCGACGGTCGAGCCAATCGCGGAACCGGTACCAGCTGCCGATCGCGGGCAGGAACCACGGGTTGCCCGAATAGAACGGCCGCGTCGGAAAATCCCATCCATCGAAGGACGGCACTTTGTTCGCATTGCCCAAAATCTTCTTGCCGATGTCCGCGCCGAGATAGGACAGGATCGCCACGCCGGATCCGTTGCAGCCGAGCGCGTAGTGCAGGCCCTTCTCGGTCTGCCCCATATGCGGAAGATGGTCGAAGGCGAACGCCACATTGCCGGTCCAGGCGCGCGTTACGCGCACGCCCTTCAACTGCGGCCAACGCTCCAACATCATCGCGCGCATCAGCGGTGCCGAGACTTCCGGCGTCACCTGCGTGAAGCGCGCGCGGCCCCCGAAGATCACCCAAGATCCATCCGGCGACATCCGGTAATAGCAGAGCACGCGCCGACTATCGGCAAGGGTGCGCTTCTTGGGGATCAGGCTCGCCGCCAGTTCGGGGTCCAGCACCTCGGTCGCGATGATGTGGGACGCCACTGGGATCAACCGCCGCTTCAGGTCCGGCGTCAGCCCGCCGGTATAGCCATTGGTCGCGATCACTACTTCCCGCGCCTCGATCGGCCCCCGGTTGGTCTCCACCCGCCAGCCATCGGCGAGCTTTGTGAGCGCCCCGGCGCGGGTCTGTCCCAACAGGGTCGCGCCATGGCGCCGCGCCGCGTCCATTAGGGCCTGTTGTCGCTTGAACCTGTGCTCGGAGCTTGCGTTTTGCCTCCTTTGAGCAGGAGGAATCCATGCTGGACGACAATCAGTGGGCGCTGCTCGAGCCCTTGGTGGAGGGGTGCCGGCCCAAAGGAAAGACACCACCCGGTGACCTGCGGCGCACGATGGCGGCCATCCTGTGGCGCCATCAAAACGG
>JAQGHV010000315.1 GCA_028288785.1 Rhodospirillales bacterium
AGCCCGCCTTCCGGCCGCCGCCGCCGGCGATCGCGAGCCCGCCGCCTCAGCGTCAAGCCGCGCCACCGCCGCCACCGCCGCGTGCTGCACCCGCATCGCCGGCACCTGCACCGGCAGCTCGGCCCGCAGCACCGCCGCCGAGACGTCCCGGTGATCCGCCGCGCTGAGAGTCGAAGCGCCTGAGGCAGGGCAGTCTCACCAAACGGGAGCCGCCTTCAGGCGGCTTTCTCTGGCCAGGTTTCGGAATGATTCACGCGCACGCAGCGCCAGAATTCCGGCGTGTTTTTGGGGACGGCGCCGCGTCGGGGCCGCCCCCTGCCGACGCGGCGTTTGGCACCGCGTCGCCCCTCAGCTGGTCTTGCGGCTCCGCAACCACACGCGCACCAGGTGCGCCAGGTACCCACCCACCAACAGTGCCACCACGACATAGCCGAGCGGCTCCACCCACTTGTCGATCTTGTCGTAGTGGTCCTCCAGCACCATCCCCGCGCCTGTCAGGAAGCTGAGCCACACGCCGGTGCCCAGCGCCGTCCAGCCATAAAAAACCGGCCGCGGAATCCCGATCAGCCCGGCCGGCACCGAGATCAGCGTGCGGATCCCCGGCAGCAGCCGCCCGAAGCAGATGGCGAAGGGTCCGTATTTCCCCAGCACATGCTCGGCCTGGCGGAAATCCTCGGGCGAGATCGCGAACCACTTGCCGTAGCGGTCGATCAGGGGCCGCACCCGCTCCACGCCGATGGCGCGCGCCACCTCGTACCAGGCGGCATTGCCGACCAGCGTCCCGAGGATGCCCGCAGCCACCACGCCGACGAAGGTCAACCGGCCCTGCGCCACGTTGAAGCCGGCGAGCGCCATGATCACCTCGGAGGGGATGGGCGGAAAAACGTTCTCCAGCACCATCAGGAAAAAGATGCCGGGCAGGCCCCAATCGCCCAGCACCTGGATCATCCAGGCGACCATCTACTCGACCCCATACAGTTGCAGCGTAAGCCAGCGCCCACGGCTGATGTTGATCCCAGTTACCAGTCCCATCTCGCGCGGCCGCAGGCCCAGGCGCGTGGCTTCGGCCCGGAAGCGCACCTCGTCGCGATCGCTGACCGCCACGGTGCGGCGCGGCGACTCCGCCAGGAACGCGGCCGCCGCGGTGCCGTCGCGCAGCAGCGCCGTGGCACCGCCCGTCGCGAACAGCAGCGACGGCTCGTGGTAGCCGGCGATGCCGAAGCGCCCAGGGGGCACCGGGATCGGCAGCGCCGGATCGGCGCGATTCAGCGCGGCGGCAACGCGTGGCGCCAGCCAAACCGAACTGATCCGCGGCAGCGCGCCTTCCAGGATGGCGCCGTAGAACGGGATCGCCAGGATCACGGCCGACAGCGCGGCACGCACCCAGCGCCCCGCCCATGCTTCCCGCGTAACCACCACCGCGAGCAGCACGCCCGCCGCAAGCGCGAGTACCGCGAAGACGTCGATGCGATTGCCGTCTGCCCACCAGATCATGCCGATCAGCGCCAGCGGCAGCACCAGCGCCACGCCCCACAATGCGGCAAGTGCCAACCACCGCAGCCAGGCGCGCGGTTTCGTCGCGAGCGGGTCCAGCATCCAGCGCGCCGCCAGCAACATTAGTGCGGGGTAGGCGGGCAAGGCGTAGTGCGGCAGCTTGGTCGCCACCGCCTCGAACACCAGCCAGACCGGCACTGCCCAGGCCAGCAGGAAGCGCACCGGCGGCTGCACCCGCTGCGCCCAGGCGGCGGGCAGCGCCTGCAGCACGAAGAACGCGGCCGGGAACGCCGTCACTCCGAAGATCGCGATGTAGAAGCCCGGCGGGCCCCAATGCCGCTCACCGCCGGCGCCGACCTTGCCGAGCATGTCCTCGCCCACCGCCTCGGCGAAGAAGCGCCCCTCGGTCGCGATGCCGATGGCGATGAACCAGGGCGCGGCGCAGGTCAGCATCAGCGGCACGCCCCAGGCCGGGCGCAACGCGCGAAACCACGGCGTGCCGTTGCGCCAGCCGCGATCCATCAGGAACAGCGACAGCCCCGACAGCAGCGGCACCATCGGCGCGATCGGCCCCTTGAGCAGGATGCCGACGCCGAGCGCCACCCAGAACGCCGCCGCCCGCCGTGCGGAAAAGCTGCCCGGCGCCAGGTAGGCCGCGCCCATCAGACCCATTGCGGCGGTGATCGAGGCAAGCAGCGCCGCATCGGTCTTGGCAATATGCACCTCGACCACCAGCACCAGCGCCGTCGAGAGCAGCGCGGCGCCGACGAAGGCCGCCCGCCGTCCGACCAACGCGCGGCCCCACTGGAAACACGCGAGCACCGCAAGCAGCGCACCCAGAAAGCTGGCGCCGCGATAGGCCCAGATGTCGGCCCGCCCGCCGAGGCCCGCGGCCTCCAAGCCATGCACGATGGCGGCCTGCGCCCAATGAATGCCAGCCGGCTTCTTGTTGCGCTCCTCATCGCCGAGGCGAATGCGCACATAGTCGCCCGTGTCCACCATCTGGCGGGTCGCCTGCGCGAATCGGCTCTCGTCGCGATCGCCCGGCGGGATGGTGAAAAACCCCGGCAGCCACAACAGCACGCAGAACAACGCGAGCCAGGTGCGCGGATGCGGCGTGTCGGGGAGGCGGTCCAGCATGGCGCGCTTGCTAGAGCACTCCGCTGGAAATGTCTTGGGGGCAGTGCTTTACGGGGGAGCGAGAGCGGGGGAAAAGAATTTCCCCCGCACGCCCATTCTTTTCTTTTTATCACTTGGTTCCCGAACATGGGGGCGAGTGCCAGCAGGACGTCTCTTATGAAATCGTTGGGCATCGCCTTCGGGCTCGGGTTGATTGCGGCCCTGGCGTTGCCGCCGGTGCATGCCGTACCGGTGCTGCTGGTGTCCATTCCGGGGCTGCTGATCCTGGTTGGGCGCGCGCCGTCCTGGCGTGGGGCAGCGCTGATCGGGCTGTTCTGGGGGTGGGGGCAGGGGATCGGCGGGCTCTACTGGATCACCTACGCCATCCTCACCGAGGCCGATCGGTACTGGTGGCTGGTGCCGATCGCGGTGCCGGCCCTGGCCCTGCCGTTCGGAGCCTTTGTGGCCATCCCCGCCGGCCTGGCGCGACTGGCACCCGCGGGCGCGCCCCGGCTGTTGGTATTCGCGGGCGCCTGGGTGCTGGCCGAGCTGCTCCGCGGCGTGATCCCGTTCGGCGGCTTCCCCTGGAATCCGATGGGCAGCGTCTGGGCCTTCGCGGCGCTGCCGGTCCAGGGCGCGGCCTATGTCGGCGTGTACGGGCTGTCCCTCGCGACCATCCTGCTGGCCGGATTGCCGGTGCTTGGCTGGCGCTGGGTGGCAGGCGGCGGCGTGGCGCTCGCCGGGATGGCCGGGCTCGGGGCTCTGCGCCTGGCGCCGGCAGAACCACCGCCCCAGGACCTCCAGCTGCTGCTCGTGCAGGGCAATGTCGCGCAGGAGGTAAAGTGGCGCGAGGACCAGCGCATGCCGATCTTCCGCCGCTACCTCGATCTCACCGCCGCCGGGCTGCAATCGCTGGATGCAAGCGCCCCCGGCGCCCGCGTCGCGGTGATCTGGCCCGAAGCCGCGAGCCCCTTTCGCCTCGC
>JAQGHV010000362.1 GCA_028288785.1 Rhodospirillales bacterium
GCAACCACCATCAACGCTCCATCCGGCAGCGGCCGCTGGAGGGTGAGAGCCTGGGCTGTGGCTGCGCCAAGCCAGATGTCCACTTCCGCAGGCGTGGTGAGGATCACCGGCATCGCCTTGGGGTGAACGGCCCCGACTTCTGCATTCGCTTCGGTGGTGAGAAAGGCAAAAAGGTCGTTCGTCGTCTCGCCCTCCTTCACCTTCCGCACGCTGGTCCAGCGGGTCCATATCCCGGCAAAGAAGGCGATCGGCCGGTCCGCGGAGAGGGCAAACCACACCGGTGGTCGACTGCCATCCGGCAACAGCTCGTGCTCCGAAAAGCTGTTGAAAGGGACGACGCAGCGGTTCTCCGGCCCCAGCCACCGGCGCCAATGCGGCGAGGTTGCATTCCGCACATTGGTCACGCCGGGATCACTGTTGCGGCCCTTCAAGGCGAAGGTCGGCGAAGGCATGCCCCAGCGCACCATGGTCAGTTCCCGCCCCTCCGGCTGGTTGCGCACGATCGGCGCGCGGTAGTCGGGGAACACGCCCGGCAGCGGCGGCATGTTTCCCGCGCTGTCCTTCCACGCTCGGACAAGATCGCGGATCGCCTGTTGTGTGGAGGTGACGGAGTAGAGGTTGCACATCTGGGCAGCTGCTCAAACCGGACTGAGAACCGTTCAGCCATCAACGCGGATGCCATTCTCGCGCACAACGCGCGCCCAGCGCGCCATTTCCGTGTCCAGGAAGGAGGCGAAATCATCGGCCGGTGCGGCGAGCACATCCATGCCCTGGGCCTCGACCCGTGCTCGGAGCTCAGGCTCCGCAAGCACGCCGGACAATGCGTTTTCCATCCGCCGGGTGATATGCACTGGTACCCCCGTCGGCGCGAATACCCCCCACCAGGTCGGCGCTTCGAAGCCGTCGAAGCCAAGTTCGTGGAAGCTCGGAACGCCAGGCAGGTCGCGCCATGCCGCGCGCGTGGTAACACCAAGTCCCTTCAGGGCACCGCTGCGCACATGAGGCCCGCCGACAGGGGCATTGGTCACGAAAAGCGGTACCTGTCCGCCCAAGGCGTCCTGCAGCGCCGGCGCCCCGCCCCGATAAGGGACATGGGTGAGCTGGATGTCAGCGAGATTGCAAAGCTGCACCATCGCCACGTGCATCATCGTGCCAATGCCGGCCGTTGCGTAGTGGATCGCTCCGCGGGGCCTGCTGCGCGCGAATCTCACGAGTTCGGGAAAGCTGGACCACGGCGCTGATGGATGGCTGGTGACGACCAGCGGCCCACGCCCGATCAGGGTCACCGGCGCGAAATCCCGCCGCGTATCGTAGGGCAGTGTCATGATGGATGGGACGATCGCGTGGCTATCCACGACGACAAGCCAGGTATGACCATCGGCGGGCGCACGGGCGGCCTCTGCCGCCCCGACCGAGCCCGTGGCGCCGGCCCTGTTCTCGACCAGCACGGGCTGGCCCAGGACTGCCTGCAGCCGCGACTGAAGCAGGCGGGCGAGAATGTCCACAGACCCACCCGGCGGCCAGCCGACGACCAGGCGGATCGGGCGGGTGGGCCACGCGGCATCCTGCGCAGATGCCGGTGGTAGGACGGAGGATGCCAGAGCCAACCCGCCGATGAGCGTGCGCCGCTTCATATTGTTCCCTCCCGAAGAACCTTCACTCGAGGCGGGCGACTTGCGCGCTTCTAACCCCGATGCGGGAGCCTGCGCTTGATTTGGCTCCTGTCAATACGCAGGCACTGGCACAAACAACGCGCGATCTGTGCGACGTCACGCCAGCGTCATGAATGGTGGCCATGGTGCCGAAGGTTCGAACCTCGCCGTGCGGCGCCACGGCCTCAGCGTCGCGCCCTTTGAGCGTCGGACAGCAGCGGCATGTCTCCGGCACTATCCCTCCACGCTCAGACAAGATCGCGGATCACCTGCTGCCTGGAGGTGACGGAATACAGGTTGAAAGACCACGCTCATGGTTGCATCGAACCCCTGGGGGAGCCCAAGCGATGGTGTCGAGCAGGTTCACGCGGCTAGTCCGTTGCGCCTTGCCTCTTCAGCAGGCGGGGATGGGGGCCAACGCATCGCCCGAACTTGGGGCCGCCGTACCGAAAGCAGATGGCCTTGGCAGGCTGGGGACTTCTCGGGGCGGCATGGGTCGAGGTGTCCTGAAGGCGAGGCCAGACCAAGTGAAGGCCCTGCCGGCTCAGCCCTTTGGCGTCAGTTTCATTGCGGCCCCCTCGCACATAGACTACCCGCAGCAGTATGCGCGGTCAGGGGCGGATGTATGGGGCGTTCTTGGTTCCTTCGAGTTGCGAGGCTTGTGGCGACATTTTTTGGTATGGCCCCCGACCACTCGGCGGCGGCACAGCCACGCGCGTCTGCACTAAGCGAGTATCCTGACCGATGCCGAACTACGTTTCCTAGAACCGCGGCTTTCGCGACACGTTCCGCCGCCCTTGGATCCGCCACCAAGCAGTCAGGCGACGGCGCTGCCTCACCGGCCCTCTAATCTCGCACAGCGCCAGAACGCCGCCACCCAAGGAACGTCGGCTGCTGTCGAAGTAGACGACGATGGGGCTTGCGGGCACCCGGCGACAGACC
>JAQGHV010000019.1 GCA_028288785.1 Rhodospirillales bacterium
GGCGAGGGTCGGCGCGACGCCGCGGCGCGGCTGCTGGCACAGTTTTCCGAAGCCTTCTCCGGTCGTGTCGCCGTCGAGCTCCACCGCCACGGGCTCGACATCGAACGGCTTATCGAACCCGGTCTGCTCAGCCTCGCCGACGCGGCGCGACTGCCGATCGTGGCTGCCAACGACATCTACTTCGCCGAAACCAAGACCCATGAGGCACATGACGCGCTGCTCTGCATCGCGGCGTCGCGCACCATGGCGGAACAGGATCGCCGCCGGGTGACGCCGGAGCACTGGTTCAAGCCGGCCGCCGCGATGCGTGCGCTGTTCTCGGACCTGCCGGACGCCTGCGACAACACCGTCGCCATCGCCCGCCTCAGTGCGGTCATGGCAGAGACGAAGAAGCCGGCCCTGCCGATCTGCCCCAAGGTGACGCCCGGCAAGACCGAGGCCGAGACTCTGCGCGCCAATGCCGAAGTGGGCCTCGAAGCCCGGCTTACGGCGCTGGGGGAGGCCGGCCTTTCGGCACCACGCGAGACCTACGTCCAGCGCCTCGACTTCGAGCTTAGCGTCATCGAGCGCATGGGGTTCGCCGGCTACTTCCTGATCGTGGCCGACTTCATCGGCTGGGCGAAGGCAAACAAGATCCCCGTGGGCCCCGGCCGTGGCTCGGGCGCGGGGTCCGTCGCCGCCTGGGCATTGCTGATCACCGACCTTGATCCGCTGCGCTTCGGCCTGCTCTTCGAGCGGTTCCTGAACCCCGAACGCGTGTCGATGCCCGACTTCGACATCGATTTCTGCCAGGAGAAGCGTGACAAGGTCATCGAGTATGTCGTTGATCAATATGGCTATGACCGCGTCGCGCAGATCATCACCTTCGGCAAGCTGCAGGCCAAGGCGGCGGTGCGTGACGTTGGACGCGTGCTCGGGCTGCCCTATGGCCAGGTCGACAAGATCGCGACGCTGATCCCGTTCAACCCGGCCAAGCCCGTTACCCTCAGCGAGGCGATCGCCGGCGAGGAGAAGCTGCGCCAGGCCCGTGACAGCGACGAGCAGATCGCGCGCCTTCTCGACATTGCCCTGCAGTTGGAGGGGCTTTACCGCAATGCCTCGACCCATGCCGCTGGCGTGGTCATCGGGCGCGAGCCGCTGATCGGCATTGTTCCTCTCTACCGCGACGCGCGGACCGAGATGCAGATGCTGGTGACGCAGTACTCGATGAAATACGTCGAGCAGGCGAGCCTGGTGAAGTTCGACTTCCTCGGCCTGAAGACGCTCACCGTCATTGAGAAGACGCTCGAGATCCTAGCCGGCAAGGGGATCGTGGTCGACATCGCCACCATCCCGCTGGACGACGAGCCGACCTACACCATGCTCCGCAAGGGCGACGCGGCGGGCGTGTTCCAGTTCGAAGGGCAGGGGATGCGCGACTGCCTCCGGCAGATGCGGGTCGACCGGTTCGAGGATTTGATCGCCGCCGTCGCGCTCTATCGCCCCGGCCCGATGGCGAACATCCCCTCGTACTGCCAGCGCAAGGCCGGCGAGGCCTGGGCCAGTCCGCATCCGGCCATCCACCACATCCTCTCCGAGACCTATGGGATCATGGTCTACCAGGAGCAGGTGATGCAGATCGCGCAGGATCTGGCGGGTTATTCGCTCGGCGCCGCCGACCTGCTGCGGCGCGCGATGGGCAAGAAGATCCGTTCGGAAATGGCGACCCAGCGCGAGATCTTCGCCAAGGGTGCCACGGAACGGGGTGTGACGGCCGAGAAGGCCGGCGAGATCTTCGACCTGATGGAACGGTTCGCGGATTACGGCTTCAACAAATCCCACGCCGCCGCCTACGCCCTGGTCAGCTACCAGACCGCCTGGCTGAAGGCGAACCATACGGTCGCCTTCCTCGCGGCGTCGATGTCGCTCGACGTGTCGAACACCGACCGTCTCGCTGGCCACATGCAAGAGGCGTCGCGGCTCGGCATCCCCGTGCTGCCGCCCGATATCAACAAGAGCGAGCACGACTTCGTCGCCGAGAACACGGTCGAAGGTAAGCCGGCCATTCGGTTCGCGCTCGCCGGCGTCAAGCGGGTCGGCGAGGCGGCGATGCGGGAGCTGTGCAAGGCGCGCGAGGCGGGGGGGGCGTTCCAGTCGCTGTCGGACTTCACTGGCCGGGTCGACCCGCGCCTGCTGAACAAGATGCAGCTCGAGAACCTCGGCAAAGCCGGCGCTTTCGACGCGCTATCAGCCAATCGCGCGAGCCTGGTCGCGGGGGCGGAGGTTCTACTCCGGCGCGCGCAATCCGCCGCCGAGGAACGCGACAGCGGCCAGATCGCTCTTTTCGGAGCTGAATCGCAACGGAAGGAGCCAATCCGGCTGCCTGCCATCCCGGACTGGCCGTTGCTGGAGAAACTTGCCTACGAGGCCGAGGCGGTTGGCTTCCACCTCTCGGCGCATCCTCTGGATACCTACAAGGTTACCCTCAAGCGCCTGGGCGTCGTCGGATCGGCCTCGATCGCCGACCGGGCGCGGAGCGGGACGACCCGCATGAAGCTCGCGGGCACGGTGGTGAATGCCAAGGAGCGCACGACGAAGACCGGTAGCCGCATGGCCTGGGTTCGCCTGTCCGACGCCAATGGCGGCTTCGAGGTGACCTTCTTCTCCGAGGTGCTGAACCGGTCCCGCGAGCTGCTCGTGGAGGGCCGCGCCATCCTGGTGACGGCCGAGGCGAAGATGGAGGGCGAGGCGCTGCGTCTGACCGCCCAAGACGTCGAGAGCCTGGATAAGGCGGCGGCCGGCATCGCCCAGGGCATCCGCCTCTGGCTAGACCAGACCGCGGCGGTGGAGCACATCCGCGTGCTGCTGGCGCGCGAAGGCCCGGGCAAGGGCCGCGTTGTGCTCGTGCCGATGACGGGTGTGGGGCAGGAGGTTGAGGTCGCTTTGCCTGGCCGCTTCAACGTCGGGCCGCGCCTGATGCAGGCCATGAAGGTGCTGCCTGGTGTCGCGAGCGTTGAGGAGCTGTGAGCTCACGTTACCCCACAGGCTTATCCCCCATAGAATTTCTTTCCATAATATATCTTATGCGGCAACAGGTTGGTGTGGATAACACGTGCCGTTTAGTCTTTCGTTGTCGCTCAATCCGGTAGCGTCCACCGCCCCCTGCAGAAGGCCCGCCATGCCCAGCAAATCGTCCCCTGCCGAGGCCCTAGAACGCCTGCTCACCACCATGGCGCGGCTGCGCGACCCGGCCGGCGGATGCCCGTGGGACCAGGTTCAGGATTTTGCAACGATCGCACCCTATACGATCGAGGAAGCCTATGAGGTCGAGGATGCGATCCAGCGCGGCGACCGTCCGGCACTGCTCGATGAGCTTGGCGACCTACTCTTCCAGACCGTCTACCACGCACAAATGGCTGAAGAAGAAGACACTTTTTCCTTCTCCGACATCGCGGAAAATATTCACAGGAAAATGGTCCTTCGCCATCCGCACGTCTTCGGCGCCGCTGATGCCCGAACTGCCGAGGAGCAGACCCAGGCCTGGGAGGCACAGAAAGCCGGCGAGCGAGCAGCGCGGGCTGAGGCGGGCACCCTGGCGGGCATCCCCCTCGCCCTCCCTGCCCTGACCCGTGCACAGAAGCTCACCCGCCGCGCCGGCCGTGTGGGCTTCGACTGGCCGGACGCCGAGGCCGTGCTCGACAAGCTTGAGGAGGAGGCCGCTGAACTCCGCGCCGAACTGCCTGGCTCGGATCCCGCCCGGCTCGCCGACGAGGTGGGCGACATGCTGTTCGTGCTGGCGAACCTCGCCCGCAAACTCGACCTGGATGCCGAGGCCTGCCTGCGCGGCGCCAACCGCAAATTCGAGCGCCGCTTCGGGGTCATCGAGGCAACACTGGCCGAGGAAGGCCGCACCCCCGGCGAAGCCTCGCTGGAGGAAATGGAAGACCTCTGGCAGCGCGCCAAGCGGCAGGAACGCGGCGGATAATGATCCGCGCCTTCATGCTTGCCGTGCTGCTGGCGCCCCCGGCGTTCGGCCAAGTGCTGCTCGATTTCGGCGCTTCCGGGCAGGTCGAGATGCGCCGCCCAGTTTCCGGGCCGGATGCTCGGGCGCAGCTGCGGCTTATCCGCGGCGGCCGGATTCTGTGGCAAGCGCGATCCAGCGGCTTTGTGGTGCTGGACCCACCGCTCCGCCCTGCCCCCGACACGCCCCAACTCATGGGCATCACGGGCTGGTCCGGCGGCGCCTACTGCTGCTGGACGCTGCACGTCTTCGCACGTACCGCGCGGGGTCTCACCCATGCCGGCGACATCCCGCTCGGCAAGCGTTCACCGGAGAACCTGCGGCTGCAATCCCCCAATAGCACGGCGATGCGCATCGCCGACCCTGCCCATGATTTCTGGGACTACATCGGTAGCCTCGGCGCCGATATCGAGCCGCTCGTGCCCTTCGCCTGGGATGGCCGGCGCTTGGCCGCAGACGCCGCCGCGATGCGCCGTGCGGCCGATAACGCTTGCCCCGCGGTGCCCATCGCCGATGCCGCCGCCTGGTCCCGCTTCAGCCCGGGCCGGCCGCACCCCGCGACCGAGCTTGCGCGCGCTGCCCTGTGCCGGATCTATGCTGGCCAGGCCCCCGCCGCCATGCAGGTCCTGGCAAGCTTCCCGGCCGACGAGCAGGCGCTTCGGGCCGCTACCGAGCGCCAGATGAAGGCGCGCCTTGCCTGTTCCACCCATGCCGCCCTGCTGCGCCGCGTGAATGGCCGGACGCCGCTCATCCCCGCCACCTGCCGCCCCGACGACCCCGACCAAACGGCCGTCGCGACGCTCCTGGAACGTCGGATCGGGCGGTAAGCCCAGCCCTATCCGCGCACCACCGGCAGCTGGATGAACTCGGCCTCGTCGCCGCGAACCTTGCCGAAGCGCCCTGCCTGCCAGTCCGATTTCGCCTGCTTGATCCGGTCGCGGCGGGAGGAGACGAAGTTCCAGAGGATGTAGCGCGGCCCATCCATCGCGGCGCCGCCCAGCAGCAGAAACCGCGCGCCGGTCTCGCCGGCCGTCAGGACCATTGAATCCTACGCTCGTAACAGCAGCTTCCGCCCCGCCTCGAACCACACGCGGGCGACCGAGACGCTACCCGCCACGATGTAGGCCGCGCGTTCCTCGTGCTGCTCGGGCATCGGCACGCGGGCGCCAGGTGCCAGGTGCCAGGTGCCAGGATCGCGTCCGCATAGAAGCAGGGCTAGGCACCTGAAACCGGCGAACGCAGGCCCCAGCCATCGCGGGCGATCAGGCGCAACCGCAGCCCCTGCTCCTCGGCGAACGGCAATGTCTCCGCGGCGTGGTGCGCGAAGGCGGGCGCGATCTCTTCCTGGTCCTTGGGCGGCGCGGCCCAGCTCTGGATGCCGAACAGCG
>JAQGHV010000027.1 GCA_028288785.1 Rhodospirillales bacterium
GAGAACCTGCCGCTGCTCCTCGCGCTGGTCGATGTCTGGCACGGCAACGCCATGGGGTACACGTCGCGCGCGGTGCTGCCTTATGATGAGCGCCTTGGCCGCCTGCCGGCGCATCTGCAGCAGTTGGAGATGGAGAGCCTCGGCAAGCGGGTCGGGCTTGATGGAGCGCTGGTACCGCACGCGACCGGCGCCGTGGTGTTCGGGGAGCCCGGCACCAACGCGCAGCACAGCTTCATCCAGATGCTGCACCAGGGAACGCGGGTGATCCCGGCCGAGTTCATCCTGGTCGCGCGCCCGGACCATGCCGAGGCCGCCAGCCACCGCATCCTGCTGGCGAACGGGCTGGCCCAGGCGGAGGCGCTGCTGCAGGGCCGCAACGCCGCGAGCGTCACGGCCGAGATGCGTGCAGCCGGGCGAAGCGAGCCGGAGATTGCGGCGCTGGTACCGCACCGGGTGTTCCCGGGCGACCGGCCGTCGGTGACGCTGCTGCTGCCGAGGCTGGATCCGGCCTCGCTGGGGGCGCTGGTGGCGCTGTATGAGCACAAGGTCGCCTGCCTTGGGGCGTTTTGGGGCATCAACGCCTTCGACCAATGGGGCGTGGAACTCGGCAAGCAACTCGCCGGCCCGATCCTGACGGCGCTGGAGGGCGGCGCCCCGCCCGCGCACCCCGCGACGGCGGCGATGCTGGCGGCGATCGAGGCGGTGAAGGGGTGAGGGCGTAAACCTCGCGGCGACGCCGCGAGTGGCATAGACTGCACCCATGCGGATTCGCCGCCTTCCTGAAACCACCGCCAACCGCATCGCCGCCGGCGAGGTCGTCGAACGCCCCGCCGCCGCCGTGAAGGAGCTGGTGGAGAACGCGCTCGATGCCGGCGCGCGGCGCCTGCGCATCACCATCGAGGGCGGCGGCATCGACCGCATCCTCGTCGAGGATGACGGCGCGGGCATGGGCCCCGAAGACCTCGCCCTTTGCATCGAGCGCCACGCTACCTCCAAGCTCGCCGAGGAAGGGCTGCTGTTCCGCATCGCGACGCTGGGTTTTCGCGGCGAGGCGCTGCCCTCGATCGGCGCCGTGGCGCGACTCTCCATCACCTCGCGGCTGGTGGGTGCGCCGGCGCATGCGATCGGCGTCGAGGGCGGCCATGTCGGCGCCGTGACCCCCGCCGCCGGCGCGCCCGGCACCCGCGTGGAGGTGCGCGACCTGTTCTTCGCCACCCCGGCGCGGCGCAAATTCCTGAAGTCGCCGCGCGTCGAGGGCGAGGCCGTGACCGATGCGGTCAAGCGCTTGGCCATGGGCTGGCCGGAGGTGGCGTTCAGCCTGGAGGCGGATGGCCGCGCCGTGCTGGCCCTCCCCGCCACCGACCGCGCCCAGCGCCTGCGCGACCTGCTTGGGGCGGATTTCGCCGCAGCCGCCGTGCCGGTCGCGGGCGAACACGACGAGCTGGAGATCGAGGGTTTCGTCGCACTCCCCGCGCATACCCGAGCGACGGCGGCGGAACAGCATCTGGTCGTGAATCGTCGCCCGGTGCGGGATCCGCTTCTGCGCGTCGCGCTCCGCGTCGCCTTCCGCGACGTGATCGCCTATGGCCGCCACCCGGTCGGCGCCATCTTCCTGACCCTGCCGCCGGATGCGGTGGATGTGAACGTCCATCCGATGAAGACGGAGCTACGCTTCCAGCGCGCCGACCAGGTGCGCGGCGCCCTCATCTCCGCCGTGCGCCGTGCCTTGGCCTCAGGTGCGGGCGCGAGCGAGGCGGGTGGGGCTTCAATGGCCGGACCCCAGCTGGGGCATGGTGCGAACCGCAACGCGCCATGGGCGGCCGGGCGTGTCTCGGCTTGGGCCAACGCACATGCGTCGGCCGAAGCTGAGCCATGGGCGCAGCCGGATGTGGTGGGCCGCGGTTGGGCCGAGGCGCAAGCGCCCACGGGACAGCGCGCCACACCTTGGGCGCAGCCGCGCCTGGGCATGCCGATGCCGCCCCCGACCCTTGCCGCCACATGGGAGGCACCCGATCCGAGCCACCCGCTGGGCCGCGCCATCGCGCAGCTCATGGAGACCTACATCGTCGCCGAGGCGCCCGATGGCGCGCTGATCCTCATCGACCAGCACGCCGCGCATGAGCGCCTGACGCAGGAAGCGCTCGGCGCCCAGCGGCGCGAGGGCTCGGTCCGCGCGCAGGCTTTGCTCATCCCCGCCGTGGTCGAAATGGCCCAGGCGGATGCTGCGCGGCTGGTCGATGCCGCACCCATGCTGGCCGCGCTCGGGCTGGAGCTGGAGGGTTTTGGCGCCGGCGCCGTGCTGGTGCGCGCCATGCCCGCCTTGCTCGGCGCCCCTGAACCGGCGCCGCTGCTGCACGACCTCGCCGAGGAACTGGCCGAATGGGATAGCGCGATGGCGCTGGAGAGGCGCCTCGACGCAGCCATCGCCCGCCTCGCCTGCCACGGCTCGATCCGCGCCGGGCGTCGCCTGGCCCCCGCCGAGATGAATGCGCTGCTGCGGCAGATGGAGGCAACGCCGCGCGCGAACACCTGTAGCCATGGCCGGCCGACCTGGCTGAAACTCGACAAGGCGGCGTTCGAGAAGATGTTCGGGCGGCGCTAGAGCGTTGTGCCTGTCCTCAAGCGCCGGGCGTGGCCTCCGGCCGCTTGGCTCGCCGGGCTGCCGGCGGCGGCCATTCGGCCGCTCGGCACGAGCGAAACGTTCGTGCCGCCGGTATAAGCTCGTGCCGCTGGTTTAGATGAGGATACCCCGCCTTGGCCGCCTACCTGTTCCGCCGCCTGCTGCTGGTCATCCCGACGCTGTTCGGCATCATCCTGATCAACTTCGCCGTCGTGCAGTTCGCCCCCGGCGGCCCGGTGGAGCAGATGCTGGCGGAGCTGAAAGGCCAGGGGAACACACTGGGCCGCCTGACCGGCGAGGGCGGCGGCGAGGTTCGCCAGCAGCCTCGCCAGCAGGGCAGCGGCAGTGGCGACGCGCCCACCGGCAGCTATCGCGGCGCGCGGGGGCTCGACCCCGCCGTGGTCGCCGAGATCGAGCGCGCCTTCGGCTTCGACAAACCGGCGCATGTGCGTTTCCTCGAGATGTTGCGCGGCTACCTCACCTTCGATTTCGGACGATCGTTGTTCCAGGACCGGCCGGTGGTGACGTTGCTGGCGGAGAAGATGCCGGTCTCGATTTCGCTCGGGCTGTGGTCGACTCTGATCATCTACCTGGTCTCCATCCCGCTCGGCATCCGCAAGGCGGTGCGCGATGGCTCCCGCTTCGATGTCGCGACGTCGGGCATCGTGCTGGTCGGCTATGCGATCCCGGGATTCCTGTTCGCCATCCTGCTGGTGGTGTTTTTCGCCGGCGGCAGCTTCCTGCAGATCTTTCCCCTGCGCGGCCTCACCTCGCAGGGGAGTGCCGAGTGGCCGTTTTGGCACCGCGCGCTCGACTATGCCTGGCACATGGCCCTGCCGACGCTGGCGCTGGTGATCGGCGGCTTCGCGGGCCTCACGATGCTGACCAAGAACAGCTTTCTCGATGAGGTGAACAAGCAATACGTGGTGACCGCGCGGGCCAAGGGCGCCGGCGAGCAGCGCGTGCTGTATGGCCACATCTTCCGCAACGCGATGCTGCTGATCATCGCGGGATTTCCCGCCGCCTTCATCGGCATCCTGTTCAGTGGCGCGCTGCTGGTGGAGATCGTGTTCTCGCTGGACGGATTGGGCCTGCTGGGCTTCGAGGCGGCGATCCGGCGGGATTATCCGGTGATGTTCGCGACGCTCTACATCTTCACCCTGATGGGGCTGGTGATGCAGATCGTGGGCGATTTCTGCTACACGCTGGTCGATCCGCGCATCGATTTTGCGGCGCGGGGATGACGTTCTCCCACCCGACCAAGCGCATCGCCGAAGGGTAATGACGGACAACGCTGATATGACGGAGGATGGCCCATGCGGCGTCGCGATTTGATGGCTCTGGCAGCACTCGTGCCGGGTGTGGCGCAGGCCCAGGCTCAGGCGCAAGCGCCGATCGCGCTCTGGACCGCCGGTCCCGGCAGCGCCTTCCTCCCATACGGCGAAGGTCTCGCGCGACACCTCGCGCGCGCTGATATCGCGACGGTCGTGCGGCAGAGCGCGGGGTCGCTGCAGAACCTCGGCGCCGTCGAGGATGATGCGAACGCCATCGGCACCGCCTTCCTCGGCAGCGTCTGGGACGCGCTGGACGGAGCGCCCAATGCCGGCGGGCGGCGTCATGTGGCGATCCGCGCGCTGTTCCCGATGTACGAGACGTCCTTCATGGCGGCGGCGCCCGCAGCCTCGGGCCTGCGCAACATTCGCGACCTCGCCGGCAAGCGGGTCGGCGCGGGGCCGGAGCGCGGCCCGGCGGAGGGCTACTTCCGGGTGGCGGCCGCGGTCGCGGGCATCGAGCCGGTGGTAGTCAGCGGCGATCCCGCGGCGCTCGTCGAGGCACTGCTGCGCGGCGAGATCGACGCGCTCTGGCAGGGGGCGGCGGTGCCGATCCCCTCGCTCACCATGGTGGCCGACCGGAGTGCGGCGGTGATCTTCGGCCTGACGCCGCAGGAGCTTGCGGAAGCGCGGCGCCGGCTGCCGTACATGGCGGAATCGACGGTGCCGGCGGGCACCTATCGCGGCCAGTCGGGGCCGGTGCTGACCTTCTCCGCATGGAACTTCGTGGTCGGTAACCGATCGATGCCGGCCGACGCCGCCTATGCGCTCACCCGCGCCGCCCTGACCGCAGAGGACCCGCGCGTGTCGATCCACCCCAGCGCGATCGGCACGCGCGCCGCCAATGCCCGCAGCAATGCGATCCTCCCGTTCCACCCCGGTGCCGCGCGCTACTACGCCGAGCAGGGCGTCGCGCTGACCGCGCCGGCGGGGTGAGGCGGAACTCGGCTGTCTCAACGGCTGATGGCGCCGCCTCGTGCTGGCGCCGGCGCTTGAGGGTAAAAACGACGCTCAGCGCCGCAAGCCTGAATGGTCGCGCCGACAGTCCGGCAAGGCAAGCCGCCGGAGGCGCCGCCCGCCGCTTGAGGGCACAAAAGAAGTCAGATTCGTCGGGGCCTCTTAATGGCCCCGAAGAATCTGACTCAGGAACAGCTTGAGGCGTTCGGTCTGCGGGTTGTTGAACATGGTCTCAGGCGTGCCGAGCTCCACGATCTCGCCCTGGTCCATGAACACGACGCGGTCGGCCACCTGCCGCGCAAAACCCATCTCGTGGGTCACGCAGATCATGGTCATGCCGGTGTCCGCCAGCAGCACCATGGTATCCAGCACTTCCTTGATCATCTCGGGGTCCAGGGCCGAGGTCGGCTCGTCGAACAGCATGATCTTCGGCTTCATGCACAGCGCGCGGGCGATCGCCACGCGCTGTTGCTGGCCGCCCGAAAGCTGGCCCGGATACTTCTTCGCCTGCTCCGGGATCTTCACCTTGTTGAGATACTCCATCGCGAGTTCCTCGGCCTCGCGCTTCGGCATCCGGCGCACCCAGATGGGCGCCAGAGTGCAGTTCTCCAGGACGGTGAGATGCGGGAACAGGTTGAAGCTCTGGAACACCATGCCGACCTCGCGGCGGATGGCGTCGAGCGCTCGGACGTCATCCGTCAGCTCGATGCCATCGACCAGGATGTGACCCTCCTGATGCGTCTCCAGCCGGTTGATGCACCGGATCAGCGTGGACTTGCCGGAGCCCGAGGGCCCGCACACCACCACCCGCTCGCCGTGGGCCACGTCGAGCGAGATGTCGCGCAGGACATGCAGCGAGCCGAACCACTTGTTGACCCGGTCCATGAAAATGGCGGGCGGCGCGTCGAGCCTGGCGGCGGAGGCGACGGTTTCGATGGCTGCACTCATGATTGTCGTCTCCCGAAGATCAGCGGCGGCGATGTTGGTTGAGTTCAGTCTCGAGGCTTTGGCTGTACTTCGACATCGCGAAGCAGAAGGCGAAGTAGATCAGCCCGATCGTGATGTAGACCTCGACCCCAAAGCCCTGCCAGGCGGGCTCGACGATCGCGGTCTTGCCTGCGGTCAGCAGGTCGAAGATGCCGATGATCAGCACCAGCGAAGTGTCCTTGAAGAAGCCGATGAAGGTGTTGACCAGCGGCGGGATCACCATGCGCAGCGCCTGCGGCAGGATGATGAACCCGGTCTTGTTCCAGTAGCTGAGGCCAAGTGCGTCGGCGGCTTCGTACTGGCCCTTCGGCAGTGCTTGCAGACCGGCGCGAACCACCTCGGCCAGGTAGGCGCCGGCGAACAGGATGATGGCAATCTGCGCGCGCAGCAGCTTGTCGATGTTCATCCCCTCGGGGAGGAACAGCGGAAACATAACGCTCGCCATGAACAGCAGCGAGATCAGCGGCACGCCGCGGATAAGCTCCACGTACAGCACGCAGATTGCCTTGATGGCCGGCATCCGTGAGCGGCGGCCGAGTGCGACCATGATCGCGAGCGGGAAGGCGAAGGCCAGCCCGAAGGTCGAAAGGATCAGCGTGATCGGCAGCCCGCCCCAGCGCTCCTGCGCGACGTAGGGCATACCCAGCACGCCGCCCCACATCAACACGCCGATGGTGGTGAGCGCCGCGATCCATATCAGTGCCAGCTCCTTGCGCCAGAAGCGGCGCATCGCGGAGACGATGTAGAGGCCCACGAAGACCACGCAGGCAAGCGCCGGGCGCCAATGCTCCTCATAGGGGTAGGTGCCGAACAGGATGAAGCGGTGCTTCTCCGTCACCACGGCCCAGCAGGCGCCGACGCCACGTGCGTCCCGGCAGGCCTGGGTCTGGTTGTTCGGCACCGACCAGACAGCGTTGATGAACGCCCAGTCGATGAAGCCGATCGCCCAGCGGATGATGAGGTAGCCGAGCGCCAGCGTCACCGCCGTGGACACGGGGCCGGAGAACAGGTTGGCGCGGGCCCAGGCGACCGGCCCCACAACCGAAATAGGTGCGTTACGGGCTTCGATCGGTGCGGCCGGAATGGTGACCGGCGTCAGGGTCGTGTCCGATGCCATGGCTCAGCGCTCCACCAATGCGATCTTTGAATTGTACCAGTTCATGAACAGGCTGATCGAGAGGCTGATCGAGAGATAGACGGCCATGATGATCGCGATGCCCTCGATCGCCTGCCCGGTCTGGTTCAGCGTCGTGTTCGCGATGCTCACGATGTCCTGGTAGCCGATGGCCACCGCGAGCGAGGAATTCTTCGTGATGTTCAGGTATTGGCTGGTCATGGGCGGCACGATCACCCGCAGCGCCTGCGGCAACACGATCTGCTTGAGAACCACGCCAGGCTTGAGCCCAAGCGCCTGCGCCGCTTCCCACTGGCCATGCTGCACGGATTGGATGCCGGCGCGCACGATCTCCGCGATGAAGCCGGAGGTGTAGGTGACGAGGCCGACGAGGAGCGCGAAGTACTCCGGGCTCATCAGCATGCCACCGCGGAAGTTGAAGCCCTGCAGCGAAGGCACATCCGGCTTGAAGGGGGCGCCGAGCAGTGCCCAGGTCGCGACGGGGAGGCCCAGGACCAGCAACAGGCCAAGCGGCCAGACCCGGCGCGGCTGGCCGTCGGCCATCTGCCTTGCGCGCATCAAGCGGGAATACATCCAGGTCAGCACGCCGCCGATGACGGCGGCGAGCAGCGCCGCGGTATGGGCACCCTCCCACTGGATCCAGGGCAATAGCAGGCCGCGGTTCGAGAGGAACACGCCGTCGATCGGGTTCATCGCCTGGCGCGGCCCCGGGAGCCCCTGCAGGATCGTGTACCAGAACAGCAATTGCAGCAGCAGCGGCAGGTCGCGGATGACCTCGACGTAGATGCCGGCGATCTTGGCAACGAGCCAGTTCCTGGATAGCCGCGCGATGCCGATCAGCGTGCCGAATATGGTCGCGAGAAAGATGCCGACGATGGCGACCTTCAGCGTGTTGAGGACACCCACGATCAAGGCACGAAGGTAGTTGTCGGTCGGGCTGTAGTCGATCAGGTGCTCGGCGATCGGCAGCCCGGCCTCGCGCTGGAGGAAGCCGAAGCCGGTCGCGATGCGCCGCACTTCGAGGTTGCGCTGCGTGTTGCTCACCAGCCACCAGATGATCGCCACGATGATGCCCACGACGAGCACCTGCCAGAAGATCGCGCGCACGCGCTCATCCGACCAGGATAGTTTCATCGGCCGCCGCGGGGCGGTGCGCTTGAAGCGCGGATCAACGGTCGCGTCGGACATGGAGCAACCCCCTCTTCAACAAAAGTGGGCGCGGACCCAGCGAAGGGTCCGCGCCCGGTCAGGTCAACGGAAGGGCGGCGCGTATTGCAGGCCGCCCGGCGTCGTCCATAGCGCGTTCGGTCCACGCTGCAGCCCGAGCGGCGTCAGGTTGCGCGTGAAAATCTCGCCATAGTTGCCGGTGACACGGAGAATGTTCACCATCCAGCGATTATCGACCCCAAGCATCTGGCCGAGTTCGCTGGTGCGGCCCAGCAGACGCTGCACATCGGGGCGCGTGTCGGTGGTCGAGGCCTGCACGACATTGGCGGCGGTGATCTCGTATTCTTCCGCCGTGATCAGGCCGAAATGCAGCCAGCGGACTAGGTCGGCGAAGCGTTGGTCGCCATGGCGTACCAACGGGCCGAGCGGTTCCTTGCTGATCACGTCGGGCAGGATGACATGGTCGTTCGGCTGCGACTGGGCGGAGCGCGTGGCGGCGAGGCCAGAGACATCCGTCGTAAAGGCATCGCAGCGCCCGGTGAGGTAGGCGGCGACATTGTCCTCCAGCCGTTCGATCACCACGGGGGTGAAGCGGATGCGGGCGCTGCGCGCCCAGTCGCTGAGATTCTGCTCGGTGGTGGTGCCGGGCTGCACGCAGATGGTGGCGCCGTCGAGCTGGCGCGCGCTGGTGACGTTGGCGCTGCGCTTCACCATGAAGCCCTGGCCGTCATAGAAATTAATCGCCGGAATATCGAGGCCGAGCGATGTGTCGCGCGTCAGTGTCCAGGTCGTGTTGCGGAACAGCACGTCGACTTCGCCGGATTGCAGCGCCGTGAAGCGGACCTGCGCCGTGGTCGGCACGTAACGCACCTTGCTCACGTCGTTGAAGATCGCGACGGCCAGCGCGCGGCAATAATCGACATCGAAGCCGCGCCACACGCCCTGGCTGTCCGGCTGGGCGAAACCCGCGAGGCCGGTAGTCACGCCGCAAATCAGCGAGCCTCGGGCACGGATCGCGTCGAGCGTGCCGGTTGCCTGGGCAGGCGCCTGCGCCACTGCCGGTGCCGCGGCGAGCGCGGCCACAGCGAAGGCAGCAGCGCGCAACCCAGCCTTAAGGGTTTGGCCGAAGAAGGTCATGCGTGTCTCCTGTTCATTGTCCGTCGACGCGACGCGGCCACCGGACCTCCCCAATCCACCAATGCTGCGCCATGGGCGCGGCGGGGGCAATCGCCAACCGCCCGCCGCACAGGCACCCGCCTAGCAAAGCGGCACGGCGCGCGCCAGGGCATCTGTGTAGGGAAAGGCTCGATCTCATCCGAGTTCGAGTCTAGCAAGAGCCGGGCCGCCGACCCGAGGAGTGATGCCATGTTGATGCTCGATGCCGCTGAGGTTGCGCGGCGGCTGCCCTGGGGCGCGCTCATCGATGCGCTGGACGCGATGTTCCGCGAGGGCTGCGCGGCGCCGCTCCGCCATCGCCATGCGGTGGGCGAGACCTCGCTGCTGCTGATGCCGGCCTGGCGCGCGGGCGGGCATACCGGTGTCAAGATTGTCCATGTCGCCCCAGGCAATGCGGCGCGCGGCGAGGCGGCGGTGAACGCCGTCTACCTCCTGTCCGATGCCGCGACGGGCGCGCCGCGCGCCATGCTCGATGGCGGCATGCTGACCGATCGGCGAACGGCGGCGACCAGCGTGCTCGCCGCCCGCCACTTGGCTCGGCCAGACGCGGCGCGCCTGTTGCTGCTCGGCAGCGGGAAGGTGGCGCATGCCCTGGCCGGGGCCTATAGTGCCCAGTTCCCGATCATCGACATCGTGATCTGGAGCCGCCGCGCCGAGAATGCTGAAGCGCTGGCCCGACGTCTTGCCGAGCATGGCCACCCGGCACGCGCCGTCGTGCGGCCCGACCTTGCGGCGGCTGATATCATCGCCTGCGCCACACTTGCCACCGAGCCGCTGGTGCGTGGCGGCGATCTCGGACCGGGCGTTCATCTCGACCTCGTCGGCGCCTATCGCCCCGATATGCGGGAGGCCGATGGCGCGGCGCTGGCCCGCGCGCGGCTGGTGGTGGACACCCGCGCCGGCGCCCTCGCGGAGGCCGGCGACCTGCTCCAGGCGATAGCCGAGGGCACGATCACCGAGGCGCATGTGGTGGCGGAACTCGCCGAACTATGCCGCGGCGAGGTTGCCGGCCGGGAGACGCCGGACCAAGTCACCGTCTTCAAATCCGTGGGGTGGGCAGGGGAAGATCTGGCGGCCGCGATCCTGGCGTGTGGTGCCGGGGCGGCTTGAGCGCCGAGGAGCGTCGGGCGCAGGCTGGATAGCGTCCCGTCAAGGATGGAGATCAGGCAGGCCGCTGGTACCAATCCACAGCCCCACCACTCGACACACGGTCCGCTTCGCGAGCCCGTCGGCCTCTCCCTTACCAAGGGAGTGCCCTGCCATCGTGCTACGCAGCGCCGCGCTCCCAGCGCCCAGGCCTTCGGGCCTCAACCCGAACGGGCGCCGCCGGTCGTCCGGCGAGGCAAGCACGCGAAGCGTGCGCCCGCCGCTTGAGGGCACAAAGAATCGCTGTCCTTACAGCGGATCCAGCCGCAGCACGCGGCCATCCCGTTCATCGGTCAGGATGTGCACGCGGCCATCGGGCGAAACCACCACATGCCGGAAGCGCGCTATGCGGGGAAGCAGCCGTTCCTCGCTGGTGATCCGATTGTTCTCGATGCCGAGCCGGATGAGCTGCCCGCTCAACCCGGCCATCAGCAGGCTGCCACGCCAGCCGGGCATCGCTGCGCCGTCGTAGAAGGCGATGCCGGACGGATTGATCGAGGGCACCCATGCGCGCAATGGGTCCTCGAAGCCTGGCGCGGAACGTCGCTCCGAGATCACGCTGCCATCATAGTCGATACTGTGCGTCACCAGCGGCCAGCCATAGTTCCGGCCACGCTCGATGAGGTTGACCTCGTCACCGCCACGCGCGCCGAACTCCGCTTCGAACACGGCCCCCGTCGCGGGGTTGATCGCCAGGCCCTGCGGGTTGCGATGGCCGAGCGACCAAATCTCGCCGCGCGCGCCGGCCTGCCCGACAAAGGGGTTGTCGGCGGGAATACCCCCATCCCGCGTCAGCCGCAGGATCTTGCCGCCGAGATCGTTCATCCGCTGGGCGCGATCGCGTTCATAGCGTTCACCAGTCGCGAGGAAGACGTGGCGTCCGTCCGCTGCGAAAGCGATGCGGCAGCCGAAGTGGTTTCGCCCTCTGGTCTGGCCAGGGGTTGCGTCCAGCACTGGTATAACCGCCTCCAGCCCGCGCGCATCGGCGCTGAGCCGGGCGCGGACGAAGCGCGTCAGCGCGCCTTCATTCGTCAGTGCAGCCTGGCAGAACCAGATCTCACGCGTCGTCGCGAAATCGGGTGCCAGGGCAACGTCGAGCAAGCCGCCCTGGCCGCGTGCCTCGACGGCAGGCACGCCATCGAGCGGACGGGACAACGTGCCGTCGGGCGCGAGCAGCCGCATCCGCCCAGGGCGTTCCGTGACCAGCAATCGGCCATCCGGAAGAAAGGCGCCGCCCCAGGGATTCTCCAGCCCACGAAGCAGCGTGGTCACCCGGAACCGGGCGCGTTCCGACTGCACCACGCCTTCCGCCTGAGCCCAGGCGCATCCGGGCAGCAGCAGGGCGAGGAGAAGCAGGTATCTCATGCCCTGCCAGATAAGACGGGGCGAGGCACCAGCAACCACGCGGGGGCCGCGCCTTCGCAGCATGTCTCGCGTCTGCGGCGTACGACCCTTAAGCGATGGCGCCCGCGACCCAGTCGCGGAGCTGGCTCTTGGGCATGGCGCCGACCTTGGTCTCGACCGCCTTGCCATCCTTGAACAGGATCATCGTCGGAATGCCGCGCACGGCGAAATCATTCGGCGTGATCGGGTTGTCGTCGATGTTCACCTTCGCGACTCTGAGCTTGCCCGCGAACTCCTTGGCGATCTCATCAAGCGCAGGTGCGACAGCACGGCACGGCCCACACCACTCGGCCCAAAAGTCCACGAGCACCGGGCCGACCGCTTCCAGCACATCCTGCTTGAAGCTCTCATCTGTCACGGCAATGGTATTTTCGGACATGGCAGTCCCTCTCTCGATGGGGCGAGGCGCCCCGTATTGTCGCAAATCGGTACGCTTTGGCCTGCGGTCAAGGCTCATGCGCATCGAGCATGGTGGGCGGCAGCGGCATGACTGTCGCACCATAGGTCCAGATCAGCACGCAAGCCACCTCGCGATCGGGATAGGCGGCGCGGAGCAGGGCGCGATAGGCGGCCATCTGGCGCAGGTACAGGGGCGCCACTTCCTCCTCCCGCACGGGCGGGGGCCGGTTGGTCTTGAAGTCCACCACGAGGATGCGACCGGAAGTCACCACCAGGCGATCCACCTGCCCCGCGATCAGCCGCCCGCGCACCCGCCCCGCCAGCGGCGCCTCCGCAAGGCTGCCGGGCGCGAAAGCCGCCGCGCAATCCGGGTGACGCAGCAAGGCCAGCACCTCGGCCGCGACCTCCGCGCGCTCCTCCGGCGTGAGGCCGCCACCGGAGCGGTCGAGGTAGCTCCGCGCCGTCGCTTCCCAGCGTTCGGGTGGCTGGTCCGGCAGATGCTGCAGCAGGGCATGGACCAGCCGGCCACGCCGGAAGCGCTGCCCGGTCGGGTCGTTTGCGGCGCGTGGGTTGGCTACGGGCCCCTCATCCTCCCCCGGCAAGGCGGAGGGTGAAAGGGCCTCCTCGACGCCTTCGGGCGGAGCCGGGCGCAGCGCCCATTCCGGCAAGACGCAGGATTGCGCGGCCGCCGCCGCCGCTTCGGTACGCGGCGGTGCGGTCTGCGCCGACGCGTAGCGCAGCACGCCATCCGGCGCCTGCTCCAGTTCCGGCAGCCGCGAAAACCCTTCGGCAATCAGGTCGTACCAGCAGCCCTGCGGCCGCGTCTTGCCCTGCCAGCCGGCGATCAGCAGCCGGTCCTCCGCTCGGGTCAACGCCACATAAAGCAGGCGGTGGGATTCACGCTCCGCGGCCGCGCGCTCGGCATCGAGAAGGTCGCGATAGGGCGGCACGTGGAAGCTCGCATTCGGCGCCCAGTAGGGCAGCTTGGTGCCGTCGAAATCATCGCCCCAGCGTACGCCACGATCCGTCGCACCCGGCCCGATGGTGTCGGGCAGGATCACGATCGGCGCCTGCAAACCCTTGGCGTTGTGCACGGTCATGATGCGCACCTGGTCGAGGCCGGCATCCTGTTCGCGCTTCACCATGGCGCCACCCTGGCGCAGCCACTGCACGAAGAGCTGCAGGCTCGGCGGATGGGCCCGCTCATGCGCGAGCGCGGTGCCGAGGAACTCGTCGATCGCATCCACCGCGTCGGGCCCGAGCCGCGCCAACAGCCGCGCCCTTCCGCCATGCTCGCCCAGCACTTCGGCGAACAGGGTGTGCGGCCCGGTGAAATCGGCGCGCTGCGCAAGGTGGGTGAACAGGTCCGCCGCGCGACCCAGCGCGCTCGCACCCGCGCGATGCCTGGCGAGCGCCACGGCAAGGCTGCCGGTGCGGCCATGGGCCAGGGTGAACAGGTCATCCTCGCTCAGGCCAAAGATCGGGCTTTTCAGCGCGCCGGCGAGTTGCAGGTCGTCATCGGGCAGTAGCAGCGCGTCGGCCAGGGCCAGCAGATCCTGCACGGCGATCTGATTGACCAGCACCAGCCGGTCCAGCCCACCCACCGCGACGCCGAGCTCCTTCAGCGTGCGCACGAGGGTCGGGATGAAGGCGCCACTGCGCTTGCGCACCAGCACGAGCACATCGCCGTAGCGGATCGGCCGGGCCCGCGCCGGCAGCATCTCGCCATTCGCAACCCAGCCCTTGATCGTGTGGGCGATCTTCACCGCCAGGCGCGCATCGGCGCTGCCGGTGGTGGCGACGG
>JAQGHV010000028.1 GCA_028288785.1 Rhodospirillales bacterium
CTATGCTGTATCGCTCGACGGATTGCCTCAGTCGTCGTGGCGCTGCCGTGGAGAAGTTGGCCCATAGTGCGTCCTTCCACTCAGGGGAGAAGACTGCACCATCAAACCCTGGGATCAAACACCTAGAGCAGCATGCGCTGCGTCGTGCTCGCGCATTGCATCGGTCGCATGAGGCGGATCCAGGCGCCGATACGCTCGCGCGTCGGCCGCGTCTCCGGTGGCACCTCTCGATCCAACGCGCCTTCCAGGTCGAGGAAGGTCAGGAAACGCCCCCAGGCATGAACCCTGTTCTGCTGCGTGGCGCCGCGGAGATGGGCCGCGCTTCCAGCGTCTTCGAAGATGTCGGCCGACGTTGATCTGGCCGCCGTCCACGCCGCTTGATCAAGGGCAGGCCGAGCCTCGAAGCGCATGGCGCGGCGTTCCTCGGGATAAGTCTCCGAAGGACGTCCACGCCTCCTACGAGCCGCGCCCACCGGACTGCGTACATTCTCCAAAGCCAAGCTCCCTTCGATCTCGCGGTGCATCCTGGTCAGCGTTTGCGAGGGGGCCTGGGAGGGCTGTCTTTGTCGATCGACCGCTCAACGACTTCCGACCACCTCTTGGGCGCTGGGCGAGTCGCTACGTGTCCGTACATGTGCTCCTGAGTTTTGATATCCTTGTGCCCAGCAGGCGTTGTGCGACCGCCCCGCCATTCGGATCGTCTTCCCGGATCATCGTCGCCGCCAAGTGACGGACATCGCTGAGCACGAAAGGTACGCCGCAGTGCTCGCGCACCAGATCCGCCACGCCGCTTGCCACGGCGGTAGCGGACTTCAGCGCGCCACCGGGTCCAGGGAACAAGGCGTCGCCTCTATCCGCACCAGGCAGATGCGGGCGGTAGAGTTTGAGGTGTCGATCGATGTGGGCCGCCAGTTCGGGAGCGACCGGCGCGTCGATCTCGACCCCGTTGGGATGGGTCGGCGCTGCATTGTTGAGGAATTGGTCGAGCGGGACGTTCCGCCCTGCGGCGAGGCCTCAGTTGGTCTGCAGATGGCGCCGCACCGCTCCTTCGTCCGGTTCGCAGCCGAGGCCCGGCCCGTCCGGCAGAACGAAGCCGCCATCCCGCGGCTGCAGCGCCGCGGCGAAGGGGTTTTCGGCGAGGTCGCGATACATGAGCTCGACCATGCACTCGCCCGGCAGCGCCGCGGCCATGTGCCGCGTGGCGAGCAGGCCGGCGCCGAAATACAGGCTATGCGGCATGATCGCGACGCCGCGCGCGGCGGCCTCTCGCGCCACCCGCATCCAAGGGCCGATGCCGCCGATCTTAGTGACGCTCGGCTGCATGAAGTCGACCGCGCCGGCATCCATCATGACGATGCATTCCTCCGGGCTCGCGCGTTCTCGCCAGCGGCGATGGCGATGGCGGCTCCGGCGCGAACCCGCGCAAGGTCGGTGGCATCCAGCGCTAGGGGTGGATGCCACGGGAGCTTCCCGCACCACCCGAACCCCTGACGAAAGCCGTCAGTTCTTGTAGTCGGGCTCCGTACGGTCGAGGATCCGCTTCAGCGCGTCGAAATGCCACTCGGCATTGGCGCGGTCGCCGTATTTCGTGGTGCCGCGATAGGTGTTGATCGTGTGGTCCACAACCTCCTCCGGCAGGCGCTTGAGCGGGCGGTTGGTCCACATGGCGTAGAGCTGCACCTGCGCCACGCGCTCCATGTAGTAGAGGCGATCATAGGCCTCGGCGACCGTCTTGCCGACGGTGGCCACGCCGTGGTTCGCCATGATCAGCACGGTCTTGTCGCCGATCACGCCGGCCAGGCGCTCGCCCTCGGCCGGATCGAAAGCCGGGCCGGTGTAGGTCGCGTCGTAGGCGGTGCGCATCATGGTCCCGAGTTCGGTCTGCCCGATCGGCAAAATCTGCGGATCCTCCAGCCGTGCCAGCGCGCTGGTGAAGGGCATGTGGGTGTGGAACACCGCGGCGGCGCCATCCAGCAGCCGATGCAGCGGTGCATGGATGCAATAGGCGGAGCGTTCGACGATGCCTTCGCCGGCGCATACCTCTCCGTCATAATCCACTTCCATGAAGCAGGATGCGTTCACCTCGCTCCAGTGCAGGCCGAAGGGGATCTGGTAGTAGCGGTTGGTGCTGCCGGGTACCCGCAGGGTGAAGTGGTTGAAAATGCCCTCATGGAAGCCGTCGCGGACGGCCAGGCGATGCGCCGCAGCAAGGTCGACGCGCGCCTTGTGGCGTGCGTCGGCGAGCGTGATATCCGGGGCGGTGTGGTTTTCGAGCGGCATGGGTAAGGGTCCTTCTGCGGCGGGGTGACGGTGGTTGGTGGCGCGGCGGTCTATCGAGCACGAATGTCCGGACGGCACGGGACCAAGGGCCGGCACATGCCGGCATCAGGAACTGAACGATAGGTCTTGCGCGACAGGCAGGACAAGAGCCTTGGGTGACCATTGCTACCGTCACGGATGACCATGCGGCGCCGGGCGCGCGCCGGCGTGGCCAGAGTGCCTGCGGGAAGGATGCCGACCAGGGCTCGCGCTTCTGTCCGCCATACCTGTTCTTCGCCAATCGTGGACCCTTGGAACCCCGCAATCACGTTGCGCATGGAGGCCGTTGCCCGCCGCGTTCTCTCCGCCCCATTGTGCACTGGCGACACCATGGAGGCGGGCGGTACCCGCGTCGGCATGCACGACATGGGCGCGGCGGTGGCCCCGCTCATCGCCAAGGCAGTGTGACGCAGATGTCAGGCCCAAGAAGTTCGCCGGTAGGCAGCAGGATTGAGCGGCAGCCGCGGACGGGATACGCCATTGGGCGCGCCGCGACGGGCAGGAAAGGGAATGCCATGCCGTTCTACGAGAAGGGTGACGTCCGCATCCATTACGAGGAGGCCGGGACCGGCTTTCCGCTCCTCATCCTGCCTGGGGGCGGCCTGAACGCGACCATCGCCAACCTCGATGCAAAATCCCCGTTCAACCCGATGGCGGAATTCGCGGCCGAGTACCGCTGCATCACGATGGACCTGCGCAACGCCAATGGCGGCAAATCCTCTGGCCCGCTGGAGGTGGATCGGCCCTGGGATGCCTATGCCGACGACCAGCTGGGCCTGATGGGCCACCTGGGCATCGACACCTTCCTGGTGCTGGGCTTCTGCATCGGCGGCCCCTTCATCTGGAACCTGCTCCGCCGTGCACCGGGCCGCATTCCCGCCGCGGTGCTGGCGCAGCCGAGCGGCGCCCGGCCGGAGCTGCCCGACCTGTTCTACGACAACAACATGGCCGGCTGGGGCCCGCACCTCTGCGCCCGCAACCCGGCGATCACGATGAGCATGGTCGATACCTTCCTGACCCGGATGTACCGTGCGAATTCAGACTTCGTCTTCACCGTGACGCGTGACTTCGTCAGCACCTGCCAGACACCGGTGCTGATCCTGCCCGACGACGTTCCCGCCCACCCCTACGCCGTCGCCATGGAGGCGGCGGGCCTGGCGCCGAACGCGCAGGTGAGCCTCTATCCCTGGAAGCAACCGAAGGAGCGCGTTCCCATGGTGGTGCGCCATATCCGCAGCTTCCTCCGCGCGCACCGGCCCACGGCCACCGCCGCGTAGAGCGCCGTTCGTCGGCGCTGTCGGCCCAGGCAGACGAGGACGTGGGCCCCGGGCTGGGTCTCAGATGCCGCCGACGGGCGGCAGCGTCTCGCCGAACGCATCGCGCTGAGATGCGAGATCGAACCATGCCCCAAGCGACGGCCGGCCTTCACGCCAAGCCCACACCGTGTGGCGGCGCTCCGCGTATCCCAGCACGGCAGTGAGGGCGAGGTACCCCGCATCGATCCGCTGGTAAGCAGCGCGCTGAACCGCGCCTTCCAGCGCGTCGGCAATGCGGCTCGCCCGAACCGTCTCCAAGGCGATCACGGACGGGCTGCGTTCATGAACCGGACGCCGCAATTCCCGGTTCCATACCGCGATGCCGTCGAGCAGGCCCAGCACGCGCCCATACGCGGCCAGGCTCATCGCATCGTCGGGCAGCATCGCCGGCCTGCTCCCCAGGCGATCGAGCCATTCGAGGACGAGGGTCGTTTCCGTGAGCGTTGTGCCATCCTCGAGCACGAGGGCCGGCACCCGGCCGGCCGGGCTATGGGGCAGCAGGGGCGCCGCGGGGTCGCGCAGCGTGGTCGCGACCTCCTGCACCCGCCCGGTCAGGCCGCCCTCGCGCAGCGCCATGCGGCAGATCCGGGCGTAGGGCGAGCCGGCCGAGTAGAACAGACGCGGCATCGGCGTCGGCGCGTTGGCTGACATGGGCCCCCTTACTTCGTTGCCGGATGCACCGGGTTCGCCAGACCCGGATTCTCGCGGAGCGTGGCCGCTTCATACTCGGTATGGAAATGGAAAAGGCCGCGCCGCGGCAACTCCGGCACCAGAAGCTCGAACACCTCCTCCATTGGGGCGGGGAAGTAGGGCAGCAGGATGTTCCAGCACCACCGCGAGCGCCGGCAGCAAGGTCATCGGCTCCATCTCGACCAGCTCGTAGCCGGAGCGTGCGAGTGAGCCGCGCGGCTCGTCGCGTTCGCGCAGGCCGATACCATCGGCGAAGAAAATCATATCGAATAGCCCGCGCTCGGCGGTAATCGCGTTGCGCGCATAGTGCTCGAAGCGCAGCGTGCCGTCGGCGGGCATGTCGGGGTGCCGCCACGCGGCCGGGTGATAGCCCAGTCCCCGCATCGACATGCCGAGCTTCATCTTGTCGTGCCGAGCCATGATCACACCCTTCCTCGCGGCGAAACCGCGCCGTGGCCCGCGCCTGGCGCCGCCCGATTGCCAATGGAAGCGACGGTCGCCGAAGCGAGCGACCGGAGGGTGAGGCGGCCAGGATGCCCAGACCAGCCTGTATGCGCACGTGCTATGCTGGCAGCAGCCGCGCCATGGTTGCACCCTCGCGCACTGCCGCGGCGAACCACTCCACCGCCGGCGAGCGCGGCACCCCGGTGGGGTAGATCAGGGCCGCGCCGTAATCGACGCGCGGCACGAATCGCCGCACCGCCACCGCCGGGTCGCGCACCGCAGCACCCGTGAAGGGATCGGCCAGCGCGATGCCCACCCCTGCCCGACCAGGCGGCACAGCACCTCCGGCGCCGTGGACTCTGCCAGCTCCGGCGCGAGAATGCCAGCGAGGCGCAGCATGGCGTCGAGGCGTATCGCGATCTGGCTGCCGGTACCGAGGGTGAGCAGGTTCTGCCCGCGCAGATCCTCCAGCGTGATGACCTCCTTCGGCGCCAGCGCGTGGTCGGCCGGCAGCGCGCACACCGCCTCCAGCGACGGCAGGCGCTCGATCTCCAGCCCCGGACAATCAGGCGGCGCATAGGCTATCCCGATGTCGAACTGCCGCAGCGAGACCCGCTCCAGCGTCGTCGTGGTGATGTGGTTGTGGAGTGCGACGAACGTGTCCGGCTGCTCGCTGAGGAAGCGCGCCACCAGCCCTGGGAGGAAGCCATGCGCAGGCCCCGCCATCGCGGAGATGCGCAGGCTGCCGTGCCAAGCGCACTTGAACTCCTGCGCCGTGCGCTCGATGCGGTGCAGGCTGACGAAGCTGCGCTGCACCTCCTCGAACAGCAGCGTGGCCTCGGCGGTGGCGGCGATCGAGTTCCTGCGACGCAGGAACAGTTTCAGGTTCAGCACCTCCTGCATGTCGCGCATCAGGCGGCTCACCGCCGGCTGGGTCAGGCCCAGCCTGACCCCGGCGCCGGAGATGGAGCCGCGCGGCATCACCGCGCGGACGGCTTCGATCGGGCGGAGGGTGAAGATCATGCCTGGCGTCACCCTGTTCATCGGCCGCACGCGGGCCGAGGCGCAGGAGCAGTACGACCTGCTGAACGGCCTGGTCGATCCCGCGCTCGGCCTGTCCTACCTCTACAGCCAGTTCGGCGACCTGACGGGCCATCCGGTCGACGGCCCGGTGCCGGAGCCGGCCAGCCCGCTGATCAAGAGCATGTCGAAGAACCTGCTCGCCTTGGCGCGGCGCGAGGACCTCAGCATCCGCCAGCTCTACACCCGCATTGCTGCCGGGTTCGCTGGCCGTGTGCTGATCGGCACGGCCAGGGACATCGTCGACGACATGGAGGCCTGGGTAGCGGGCGAGGCTGCTGATGGCTTCAACCTGTGCCCGCCGGTCCTGCCGCTGGGCCTGGACGAGTTCGTAGCCCTCGTGCTGCCGGAGCTGCGCGCGCGGCATGTTCCGCCACGAATATGCCGGCGCGACGCTGCGGGAGAACCTCGGCCTCGAACCGCCGCGCAACCGCTACGCCGCTTGAGCGGTCCTAAGTCACAAAAATAAAAGAAGGGGGCCGGGGGAATTCTTTCCCCCGCCTCCTCCCTCAGCCCTGCGTCCTTGCCAGGAGGCCCCTGGCCGCCAATCTGCATCGCGCATGACGATCATGAAAATTGGGCTTTGCCTTTTCGCGCTGCTGTACCTGCTCCCCGTCGGGATTTCAGCGCTGCTCTACCAAAGGAACGGGATCGGGGCGGGTTGGTGGAACGCCGACCGGTCCAGCATCGCCCACCTGCCGCGCCCTGATCGTCACACCTCGGCGGTGGTCAGGATATTCGCGGCACCGACCGTCAGCTGGCGCGGCATCGTCGCCGTCCATAGCTGGATCGTCATCAAGCCGGAGGGCGCGGGGGCCTACACCAGGTACGACTACACGGCATGGGGCGACGCCCCCATCCGCGTGAACGGTTTTGTAGCGGATGGGCGGTGGTTCGGGCGCGCCCCGGAGGTGGTGTTCGCGGCCGATGGCGCTGCGGCGACTTTGCTCATCCCGCGCATGCAGGCCGCGATCGCCGCCTACACTTGGCGGAACCGCGGGGATTATCGCGCTTGGCCGGGCCCGAACTCGAACACCTTCGTTGCCGCCGTGCTGGCCGCCGTGCCGGAGGCCGACGTGGTCCTGCCGCCGAATGCCATTGGCAAGGACTATCCCTTCGATGGCCGCTGGCTCTATCTCACGGGCTCGGGGACCGGCATTCGCCTGACGCTCGGTGGCTATGCCGGCGTGACGATTGGCTGGGTGGAGGGCATCGAGATCAACATCCTCGGCGCGGTGGCGGGCCTCGATATTCGCCGGCCGGCATTGAAGCTGCCGGGGCTTGGGCGTGTCGGCTGGCCGGCGGGAAATCCCGACCGGAGCAGCGACGGGGCGGCAATCGAACGAAGGCCGGGGCGGTAGATTCGATCGAGCGGCTTGCGCCTCAGCCCTTCGCTCATCCCTCGACTGATCCTTTCGTATTTGGAACGAACCCGGCATGCTGCCGGGATGAACTTCCTCGCGCCAGGATTCGAACACTCGGTCACCAGTGGCATCATCGCGGCGACCATCGCTGTCATGGCGCTGGCCGCCGCCGTGATCGGCGCCCTCACGCTGGCCGGCCGCGGTACGCCCGCTTTCCGGCGAGAGTTGTGGCTGCGGCTCGGATCCTGGGCGGTGCTGCTGCCGATGATCATCGTGCCCATCGTGCTCGGCCGGGAGTGGACGATCGCCGCGGTGACCCTGCTGGGCCTCGCCTGCCTGCGTGAGTATGACCGGGCCACGGGACTGTTCCGCGAGCATTTGCTCACCGCGGTCGTCGCCATCGGCATCCTGGCTGCGAACTTCGCCGCACTCGACCATTGGTACGGCTTCTTCGTCGCGCTTTGGCCCCTGATGGTGGGCGTGATTTCCGTCGCCTCCATCCCGCAGGACCGGCCGGCGGGCTATATCCAGCGCACCGCGCTCGCGATCTTCGCCTATATGCTGTTCGGCGCGGGCCTCGCTCATCTCGGCTTCATGGCGAACGACCCTCGGGCCCAGCCGCTGCTGCTGCTGCTCGTCCTCGCGGTGGGGCTGAACGACGTGGCGGCCTTCACCACGGGCAAGCTGTTCGGCCGGCGCAAGCTGCTGCCCGCGACCAGCCCGAACAAAACCATCGCGGGCGCGGTCGGCGCGCTGGTCTGCACCACGGCCCTGGTCACGCTCGTTGGCCGACCGATCTTCGTGGGCTCGCCGATGGACAGCCTGCCGCTGTTGGTCCTGTTCGGTGCGCTGGTCAGCATTTCGGCCAGTTCGGCGACCTGATGCTCTCCTCGATCAAGCGCGACCTCGCGATCAAGGACATGGGCAACATCATCCCCCGGCATGGCGGCGTGCTGGACCGCTTCAACTCCCTGTTGCTCGTCGCACCCGCGACGTTCCACCTGCTCCACTACGTCATCGGCATCGGCGAGGGGCAGCCGACGCGCCTGCTCACCGGCGGTCCATGAGCTGGGACCTCAAGCCCGCGCCGGACCTCGGCCTCACCACGAAGCAGCGGCTGCGCAGCCATGGGCGCGAGACGGGCCTGGGCAGCCTGGTGCTGCAATACGCCTGGCGGAGCCTGGTGCGCGCGCATCTCGCGGTGCTGCACCGGTTGGAGGTGACCGGGCGCGAGAACCTGCCGCCGCCGCCCTTCGTTCTCGTCGCGAACCACAGCAGCCATCTCGATGCGCTGACGCTCGGCGCGGTGCTGCGGGGGCCAGCGGCGCGGCGGGCCCATGCGCTCGCCGCCGGCGACACCTTCTTCACCTCCGGCGCCAGCTCGGCCTTCGCCGCCTACGCGCTGAATGCCTTCCCCGTCTGGCGCAAGCGCACGCGCGAAGGAGCTGGAGACGATGCGCGCGCGTCTCATCGAGGATGAGCTGGTCTACATCCTGTTCCCCGAGGGCACCCGCAGCCGGGACGGCGCCATGGGCAGTTTCCAGCCGGGGCTTGGGGCATTCGTCGCCGGCAGCCAGGTGCCCGTCGTTCCCTGCCATATCGAGGGCGCCTTCGCCGCCTGGCCGGCCGTTCGGCGCTTCCCGCGTCCGGGCAAGCTGCGGCTGCGCATCGGCGCGCCGCTCCACTTCGCCGATGTGGCGCAGGACCGCACCGGCTGGGCGGAAGTCGCCGCGCGAAGCGAAGCCGCGGTGCGCGCCCTGGGAACTTCCGTGAGATGAGCCTCTACACGCTGAAACCGCGCTTCCAGGCACTGCTGCGCCCGATGGTGCGGCGGATGGCCGCGGCCGGCATCACCGCGAACCAGGTCACGTTGGTGGCCGCGCTCGGCTCGGTGCTGCTCGGCTGGTCGCTCGCCGCGAAGGGCGGCCCGTCAGCGGTGTTCCTGCTGTTGCCGGTCTGGCTGTTCCTGCGCATGGCGTTGAACGCCGTGGACGGCATGCTGGCGCGTGAGCATGGCCAGAAGTCCAATCTCCGCGGCTATCTGAACGAGTTGGCCGACGTCGTCTGCGACGCGGCGCTGTTCGCGCCATTCGCGCTCGTCGCGCCGTTCACGCCCGGCTGGGTCGGCGCCGTGGTGGTGCTCTCGGTCATCTCTGAATTCGCCGGCGTGCTCGGCCCCACGCGCCGCTACGACGGACCGCTCGGAAAGAGCGACCGCGCGCTGGTCTTCGGTGCGCTGGGGCTGGGGTCGGGCTGCTCGGAACCATGCCTGCCTTCGCCTTCTGGATCATGCCGCTGCTCGCAGTTCTGCTGCTCGTCACCACCGTGAAGCGCGTCGCCTCGGGGCTTGCGGAACACGTCGTCCTCACCCCCGCGATTGCCCCTCAAGGAAGCCCCATGCGCCCCGTCGAGGATCACGGCTTCACCACCCATGACGGCGTCACGCTCACCTACCGCCACTGGCCCGCCACGGCACCCACCGCGCGCGGGGCCGTCCTGCTGTTCCATCGCGGGCATGAGCATGGCGGCCGCATGGCGCATCTGCCGTCGGAGCTGGACCTGCCAGAGTTCGCCTTCTTCGCCTGGGATGCGCGTGGCCATGGTCGCTCCCCGGGCCAGCGAGGCCACAGCCCGAGCCTCGCCCACTCCGTGCGCGACGTGCAGGGTTTTGCCGACCACATCACCGCCACCCACGGCTTCGCCATCGAGGACATGGCCCTCATCGCCCAGAGCGTCGGTGCCGTGCTGATCGCGACCTGGGCGCATGACTACGCACCGCGTATCCGCGCGATGATCCTCGCCTCGCCGGCGTTCAAGGTGAAGCTCTACGTACCCTTCGCGCGGGCCGGGCTGAAGCTGATGCACAAGCTGCGCGGGCTGTTCTTCGTGAACTCCTACGTGAAGCCGCAATACCTGACGCACGACCCCGAGCGCATCGCGTCTTACCGCGCCGATCCGCTGATCAGCCGGCCGATCGCGGTCAACATCCTGCTCGCCCTTTATGCCGCAGCCGAGCGCGTGGTCGCGGGATGCGCGCGCCATCACGATACCGACGCAGCTGCTGATTTCGGGCGCGGACTGGGTCGTGCACCATGAGCCGCAGCACCGCTTCTTCGAGCGCCTGGGGACGCCGATCAAGGAACGCCACATCCTGCCGGGCTTCTTCCACGACACGCTCGGCGAACTCGATCGCGCGAAGGCTTTGATCCCTGCGCGGCGCTTCCTGCTGGAGCGCTTCGCGGAGCCGCTGAACCGCCCTTCCCTGCTCGATGCCGACCGCACGGGCTTCACCCGCGACGAGGCCGACGCACTCGCCTCGCCGCTGCCCGCACTGTCGCCGCGTGGCCTCTACTGGTCGGTGACGCGGGCCTCGCTGCGAATGGGCGGCACGCTGTCCGAGGGCATTGCGCTCGGCCATTCCACCGGCTTCGATTCCGGCTCCACCCTGGACTACGTCTATCGCAATGAGGCGCGCGGCTCCGGGGCGATCGGCCGCTTCATGGATCGCAACTACCTCGACTCGCCCGGCTGGACTGGCATCCGAGCGCGCAAGACGCATGTGGAGGAGTTGATCCGCGCCGCCATGGAGCGCGTGGCCGAACAGGGCATGCCGATCCGCGTGCTCGACATCGCCGCCGGCCATGGCCGCTACGTGCTGGAAGCACTGG
>JAQGHV010000016.1 GCA_028288785.1 Rhodospirillales bacterium
TGCGAGACTTGCGCATGCGGAAAAGCGGGGCGGCGATCGAAATCGACAGGCGGGCGGCGCCGGTGGCGGCATTGCTGCTGGCGCACCTGCTGCGCGATTTCGCGTGCGACATCGGCCATGACGGCGCCCTGCTTCGCGGCATCGCCGGTGAGGCGGGCGAGGCCGCGGCCGGTGCCTTCGAGTCCGCGCTCGCGGCGGAGGCGATGACGCACCCGGCCCTCGTTCGGGAAAGCCCCGAACTCGCGGGCGAGCTGGCGGCCTGCCTGATGGCGATGGCGGAGGGCGGGACGCTCATCCGTGCCATGGGCCGTCTGCCGCTGATGGTGGCCAGCGATGATCCGGAACGCCTGGACATCCGGACGGCGACGCATGAGTTCTTCGGCAATCTGCGGCAGGGCGTGCTGCGCCAGCGCATGCGCGGCACATCCGGCCCCGGCATCCAGCATGGCGGCGCGATGATCGAATTCCGCCTCTGGGGGCGCTCGCATTGCCTGGACGTCGAGGATGCGATTGTCGAGGTGCAGGTGACGACCACACCGGGCGTCGTGCGCCTCACCCAGGTCAGCGCTATCGCGGCGCCGGGGCGGTTCGGCGGCACGCCGCGCGCGGTCGGGCGGCTGAGCTACACCTATGAGATCCGTGCGGCCTCCCCATGGCTCGGCGTCACGGCGCGGTTCAATCTGGCGCCGGGCGTGGCGCCGCGCCGCCTGCGCCTCGTCACGGCCTGCGACGGCATCAGCGATGGCGGCGCCTTCACCGAGGTGCGGGTGGATGGTGTGGTGGCAGACCTCACGCCGGGCATGGTGACGCTGCGCGAGGGGCCGGTCGCGGCGATCACGCTGCGCCAGCTTGGTGCATCCAGCATGCGCTTGGAGGTTCGGCCGGTCGCACCCGGCGATGTCATGAATGCGAAGCTCTCGGTGCGCGAGGACGCCGCCGCGCACTGGCTGGTGTTGCGCCACGCGCCCGGGTCCATCGCAGCGGACCGCGTGGCGACTGCGCCAAGCGGCGCGCGGATGACGAATTGGCCGGCGGACGCGGCAATGGCGATCGATACCACCAAAGCCGAGGCTGCCTTCAGCGTCGCCGAGGAACGCCTGCTGCTCGACAGTGACGCCGCCGCGCTGCCAACCAGCCAACGGCGCCGCGGCCTAGGGCAGGCGCGCGGGCGCGGCGTCGCGCTGCTCGCCGTCGCGCGCCGGCTCACGCATGCCGAGGACACGCTCGCCCCGATGGCGGCAGCCGAGCGTGCGGCGCTGCGCGGCTTCGTGGCACGCCTGATGGCCGAACTTCACGCCGCCCCGGCACTGGCCGCCCTCGACGCAGGGTTCCTGGTGGTGGCGGAGGAAGTCCTGGGCGAGCCACCTTCGCGCGACCGCCTGCTCGCGCTGGAACAGCGCGAGTCACTCGGCGGTGGACTCGAGCGCGGCCTCTACGGCACTGCGGCGGATCAGGCCGCCGCCATCATGGGACTGGCCGCGCTGGGGGAAGCGGCGGCGCTCACCCGCGCCCTCGCAGCGCTGGGCGTCGTGAGCGTCGCGGTCGAGTTGCAGGGCCGCCGCGCCATGGCGGAGCTTCCGGCGGTCGCCGGCATCGCGGCCGAGGATACGCTGTCGCTGGCGCTGCTGCTGCGCGCCCTCGTCGCGGTGGCCCTGGCACGTGGCGCTGGGACCCTGGCGCTCGATGCCTCAACTGCCGCACGGGCGGCACGCCTGGAGGCGCTGTACACCAGCCTGCTCGAGGCACGGCTGCACGGCGATGGCGATGGCATCGCCGTCGCCGACAGCGCCCTCGGCGGACCGGCGAGTGGGGTCGGCCAGGCCGCGACCCTGGCCGCGCTGGCCGGTCGCGGCTGACGCGCGCCGCTCACGCCATCGCGCGTTCCAGCGTGATCACCCGGTTGCGGCCGGACTGCTTCGCCTGGATCAGCGCCGCATCGGCGCGCTTGAGGAAGTTTGCGACCGGCTCGTTTGGTCGGTAGATCGCGACGCCGGCGGAAACGGTGACGGTGCCGATGACCTTGTCGGTGTCGCGCAGCGTGAGGTTGCGGGCGGACACGGCGATCCGAATACGGTCGGCCACCAGCGTCGCCTCGTGCAGCGGCGCCTTGGGCAGCAGCATCACGAATTCCTCTCCGCCATAGCGCGCGATGGTGTCGCTCTCGCGGGAGGATTGCTGCAGCTTGTTCGCCACCACGCGCAGCACGGCGTCGCCGACCTGGTGGCCCCAGCTGTCGTTGATGCGCTTGAAGTTGTCGACATCGACCATGAGCATCGCCAGCGATGCGCGGGGCGCGGAGGCCTGCTGGGTCACGCGCTGCAGGGCGGCATCGAAGGCGCGGCGGTTCAGCAGTTCGGTGAGCGAATCGACCGTCGCCTCGCGCCAGGCGACCGACAGCGCCGCTCCAGGCTACCGATCTGGCGCGTCGCGGCGTCCAGGCGCCGCCCGAGGATCTCACGGCGCCGCGACATCGCCTCGGGCTCGGAGAGGAGCGCGGTGACGACGGCGGCAAGACGGGTCGAATCATCGTCGAGGCAGCGCCCGGCATCGGCGATCACCTGTCCGGACTGGGCGTGTTCGGCCGCTGCGCGGGTCAGCAGCGACATCACCTCCTGCAGGGTGTTCTGCGCGAGGAGCCGGTTCTCGCTCAGCACCCGGTCCTGCTGCGCGTCGCAGAGGAAAGCGCCCGTGCAGCGCCTGCATCTCCGCCTCGTAGATCGGCAGTCCGGTGGCGAGATGCTGCTCGATCGCCTGGCGCAGCCCGGAATTCTTGCGCCCATTCGGCTCCAGGCACCGCAGCGCGAGTTCCCGGAGGCTCGCGACGCAGGCGGCGTCGGTCACCAGGGGCTGATCGGTCTGCATGAAGCCTCCGTGCAAGCCCGCGCGGCGCGAACCAGCGCGATCCGTAGAGCCGAAGCACGAAACGCGGATTAATGCGGGCGGCCTTATTCCTGGCGAGCCTGGGAGCGCGCGTTCGCCGAGCGGCATTTCGCCCCCGCGCAGGGGGCGTGCGATCCGGCTCGACCGGCATCCGGCCGGAGCCCTGTTGGCGGCCGCTGCCAAGGCGATGCTGCTTGCCGCCTTTACAGGCTTGGCGGCCTTCCCGCTGGATGGTGGGCGTACAGTCCTGGTTCTTGCCCCCAAGCGTGAGGCCCGCCGAGATTGCGCCGAGCGTTGATGGCACGCTGCCTCGCGAACCCCATATCTGACGGATCGGGCTTGGCCTGGAGCCCTGAGCGGTATGAGCCGCGATGCTCCCCGCCTCCACGGCGCCGCATTTTCGGCGTTCACTACAAGTATAAGGCAGATCGGCGGATGCTTGAGACGCCGGCGAAACCAACGCCTGGAGCTTGGTTTCACTAAGATACTGGCCTGCACGGGGGCCTTGGCCGAAACAACACGGGCGTCAGCCAGGTGCGAGTGCTTTGATCTTGCCCAACACGGACGACGCAATGGAGTTGATCGTTATTACCCGACCGAAGACCAATGCCGCCAGCCGGCGCGCCGTGCTTCTCGCCGCTGCCGTTGCTTTGGGTGGGTGCGCCCTCGAGACCGCGCGTCCTGCCAGCGGCATCACCCCGCCGGCCGAGTTCGTGATGGCCGGTGCCGGCGGGCCGCGCTCGGATGATCCCGCCTGGTGGCGTGGCTTTGGCGCACCGACGCTCGATCGCCTGATGGGACAGGCGATGGCGGCGAACCAGGACATCGCCATCGCCGTCGCGCGGCTGCGCCAGGCCGATGCCTTCACCCGCATCACCGGCGCCGGGCTGCTGCCCCTGGTCGATGCCGATGGCTCGGTACAGCGGAGCCGCAGCACCAACCGCAATCTCGGCTCCTCGGGGCAGGCAGGGAACGCCTTCGGCGCCTCGCTGAGCGCGAGTTGGGAGATCGATTTCTGGGGCCGCCTGCAGTCTCGCCTGGAAAGCGCCCGATCGAATGCCCTCGCCAATGCCTACAATATCGGCGCGGTGACGCTGAGCACCCAGTCTTCCGTCGCGAACGGTTACTTCGCGTATCTCGGCGCGACCGCCCGCCTCGCCATCCAGCGCGAGAACCTTCGCGCGGCCGAGAACATCCTGGTCATCCTGCGCCAACGCCTGGAGGCCGGCACCGCCACCGGCCTCGATGTCGCGCAACAGGAGGTCGTGGTGGCGCAGCAGCGCGCCTCGGCCCCGCCCCTTCAACAAAGCGCCGAGCAGAACAGTTTTGCCCTGGCCACGCTGAGTGGCGGCCTGCCG
>JAQGHV010000040.1 GCA_028288785.1 Rhodospirillales bacterium
GCGCTCAGGTCACGCTCTATGAGAAAGACGCCGTCGTCGGCGGCCGCACGCGGGTTCTGACCACGCCGGAGGGCTATCGCTTCGACCTTGGTCCCACCTTCTTCCTCTATCCGCGCATTCTCGAGGAGATTTTCGAGGCCTGCGGCACCCGGCTGGAGGATGAGGTGGAGCTGCTTCGCCTCGACCCGATGTACCGCCTGATCTTCGAGGGCGAGCCGCGCGTCACCATCGATGCGACCGCCGACCTCACGCGCATGGCCGCCGAGATTGCGAAGCTGTCGCCCCATGATTCGCGCAACCTCGGGCGGTTCATGGCCGAGAACCGCGCCAAGCTGGAGCGGTTCCGCCCGGTGCTGGAGCGTGCCTTCCATTCCAAGAAGGATCTGCTTGGGGTGGATATGTTCAAGGCGCTGCGCCTGATGCGGCCCTACCGGAGCGTGGATGCGGACCTCGGGGCGCATTTCACCGATCCGAGGGTGCGGCTGGCCTTCAGCTTCCAGACCAAATACCTGGGCATGAGCCCGTTCCGCTGCCCCTCGCTGTTCACCATCCTCAGCTTTCTCGAATACGAGCACGGCGTGTTCCACCCCCGCGGTGGCTGCGGCGAGGTCTCTGCCGCGATGGCGCGCGTGGCGGAGCGCCTGGGGGTTGAGATCAAGCTTTCCACGCCGATCGACTCCATCGCCTTCGCCGGCCGGCGCGCGGTGGGGGTGGAGGTTGGCGGCACCCGCCATGCCGCCGATGCGGTGGTGATCAACGGCGACTTCGCCCATGCGGTGCCGAAGCTGATCCCGAATGCAGTTCGCCGCCGCTGGACCGACAAGCGCATCGCAAAGGCGCGCTATTCCTGTTCGACCTTCATGCTGTACCTCGGCGTCGAGGGCACCTTCCCGCAGCTGGCGCACCACTCCATCCTGCTGGCGACCGACTACAAGCGGAACATCGCCGAGATCGAAGGCGGCATCATTCCCGAGATGCCCTCGGTCTATGTGCAGAATCCCGTCGTCACCGATGCCACCATGGCGCCGCCTGGCCACTCCGCGCTCTACGTCCTGATACCGGTGCCGAACCTTCGCCATGGCGCGGATTGGAGCGCGGAGGCGCCGCGTTACCGGGCGTTGGCGATCGAACGCCTGAAGGCGCTCGGCATCCCCGATATCGAGCAGCGCATCCGCTACGAACACAACGTGACGCCGCAGATGTGGCACGATGATTATGCGGTCGGGTATGGTGCGACCTTCAACCTTTCGCATGATCTGCGGCAGATGCTGTGCTTTCGCCCCGGCAACCGGTTTGCCGATGCGGAAGGTGTCTACCTGGTCGGCGGCGGCACCCATCCCGGCAGCGGGTTGCCAGTGATCTACGAGGGCGCGCGGATCACGGCCAATCTCGTCGGCCAGGATCTGGGCCTGCGCGTCGAACCCGCGCTCACGGTCTGAAGGAGCGAACATGAGCAAGGTTGTCGTCATCGGCGGTGGCTTGGGTGGTCTCTCCGCCGCCGCGGTCGCGCAGGCGCGTGGGCATCAGGTCACCCTGTTCGACAAGAACCCCTGGCTCGGCGGCAAGGCGGCCGTGCTGAGCCTGCCCGCCCCCGATGGCAGCGGCCGGTTTCGCTTCGACATGGGCCCCACGATCCTGACCGTGCCACGCGTGCTGCGCCGCATCTTTGCCGAGGCCGGGCGGGACCAGGCGAAGGAACTGCCGCTGATCCGCCTCGACCCGCAATGGCGCTGCTTTTTCGAGGACGGCTCGCAGATCGACCTGATGGCCAATGTCGAAGCGATGGCCCGCAGCATGGATGAATTCGCCCCCGGCCAGGGCACCGGCGAGGGCTACAAATCCTTCCAGAAGATCTCCCAGGACCTGCACGCAATCAGCGAACGCTTCTACTTCTGGAAGTCGGTCGAGGGCGTGCGCGACACGATGGACCTCAAGGCGAATTTCACGATCGCCGTGCTGAAGGATTTGCTCAAGCTGCGCATGGGCAAGACCGTCGCGAAGCTGATCCGCGGCAATGTGTCGGATGGGCGCCTCGCGCAGATGCTCGACCATTTCTGCCAGTATGTCGGCTCCAACCCCTATATGGCGCCGGCTGTCATCGCCGGCATCGGCGACATGCAGGCCGCCGAGGGCGTCTGGTATCCCGAAGGCGGCACCCGCGCCGTTGCCGAGGGCCTGGCGAAGCTCGCCGGCGATCTCGGTGCCGATTTGCGCACCGATTCCGACGTGAGCGGCATCGAGGTCGTGGGTGGCGCGGTCAAAAGCGTGACCGTGAATGGCGAGCGTTTCCCCTGCGACGCCGTCATCTCCAACATGGACGCGATCCGCACCTACACCGAGTTGGTGAAGGGCACTGAGGGCGCGAGCTACGGCAAGAAGGGGTTCCAGCCGGCGTGCTCCGGCGTGGTGCTCTACCTCGGCCTGAACAAGCGCTACGACCACCTCGGCCACCACGACTTCGTCTTCTCCCGCGACGCGGAGGAGGAGTTCGACGCCATCTATAAGCGGGGCGTCCCGGCGCCCGACCCCACAGCCTACCTGGCCGCGCCCTCCGGCACCGACCCGTCCGTGGCGCCCGAGGGCGGCGAGGCGCTGTATGTGCTGGTCCACACGCCGCACCTTCGCCCCGAGCATGACTGGTCAAAACTGTTCCCAGCGTATCGCCAGACCATCCTGGACAAGCTGAAGCGCACCGCCGGCCTCGAGGATATCGAGGAGCGCATCGTCGTCGAGCACGCGCTCACGCCCGTCGATATCCATGAGCGGTACCGCGTGCTGGAGGGGGCGATCTACGGCCTCGCCTCGCACGGTGCGTATCTCGGCGCGTTCAAGCCGGGCAATCGCGCGCGCAACATTCGCGGCCTGTATCTCGCCGGTGGCGCCGCGCATCCCGGGCCCGGAATGCCGATGGTGATGATGTCCGGCTGGATCGCGGCCGATTCCATGGATCGGGACGCCGGTGGCCTCGGCATGAGCGACGCCGCCGAACTCGCCGGCCGGCGCGAGGCGATGCTGCCGCAAGCCGCGGAATGATGGAGGCGGTCATGAAGCATGACCGCTGTAATTTTTTGTGGGCCACCAGCGGCTTGCCTCGCCGAACTATCGGCTGTGCCTGTTCCAGCGCTCGGCAGTTGGCATGATGCCCGAGCCCTCGCCCGTCGCGAAACGCTCAGCTTGGCGGATGGCATTCTTCCATGCCGTCTTCCGCCGCAGCTTTCGCGAAAGCATGGGCGCGCTGCGGGTGCCCCTCTGGGGCATGCCGCCGGACCCGCTGCCCGAGGCACCGCTGGTCATCATGGTGAACCATCCCTCCTGGTGGGATGGTATGGGGCCGATGCTGATCGTGCAAAGCCTGCTCGATGGCCGGCACGTCTATACGCCAATGGATGCGGCCGCCCTTGAGCGCTACGGCTTCATGAAGCGGCTCGGCGTGTTCGGTGTGGATGGCGAAAGCGCACGTGGCGCCGTCACCTTCCTGCGCACCGCGGCGCAGGTGCTGAAGACGCCCGGACACCTGCTCTGGGTCCACGCCGCCGGCCGCTTCCACGACGTGCGCGAACGCCCGGTGCCGTTCACGCCCGGCATCATCCGGCTGGCCGAGGTCGCGCCGCAGGCGGTGTTCCTGCCGCTCGCGCTGGAATACGTGTTCTGGAACGAGAAGCGCCCCGAGGCGCTGGCGGCCTTTGGCACGCCCATCGCCGCTGCAACCCTCGCAGCCCTGGGGCGAGTGGAGCGCGCCGAAGTCCTGCGCCTGGCGCTCGAATCCACCATGGACAGGCTGGCGGCATCCGCCATCACGCGCGATGCTCAAGCTTTCAAAACGGTAATACGGGGGAAAGAAGGCGTGGGCGGCATCTATCAACTCTGGCACCGCACCCGCGCCGCCATCCGGGGCAAACGCTTCGACGCAAGGCACATGGCCGGGGACGGAGAGCCGTGACCCTGCCCGACATCATCCTGCTGCTCGCCGCCATCCCGGCTGCGATGGCGACCGTCAACCTGGTGCTTCTCCAGGCGCCCCATGGCGCCGTGCCTGCCGGGGCGAAACTCTCCATCCTCATCCCCGCGCGCGACGAGGAGCACAATATCCGCGCCTGCGTCGAAAGCGCGCTGATGCAGTCCGGCGTCGAGCTCGAAGTCATCGTCATGGATGACGACTCCCGCGACGCCACCCCCGCCATCGTGCGGGAGATCGCGGCCCGCGACCCGCGCCTGCGCCTCGAACAGGCGCCCCCGTTGCCGGAGGACTGGGCTGGCAAGGTCCACGCCTGCGCCCGCCTCGCCGAACGCGCCACCGGCACCCACCTGCTCTTCCTCGATGCCGACGTACGCCTCGAACCAGGCGCAGCCGCGGCCATGCTCGGCCACGCCGCCCGCACCCGCTGCGCCATGGTCTCCGGCGTGCCGCGCCAGGTCATCGGCACCCTGGGCGAGGCACTCACCGTCCCCATCATCAACCTGCTGCTCGCCGGCTACCTGCCAGCCATGGGCCGCGCCTTCACCCGCCTGCCCGCCATGGCCGCGGGCTGCGGGCAACTCCAGCTCGTCGATCGCGCCGCCTACACCCGCATCGGCGGCCATGAATCCCTGAAATCATCCCTCCACGACGGGCTCAAACTCGCCCGCGCCCTGCGCCGCGCCGGCGAACGCACCGAACTCGTCCAAGGCGCCAACTTCGCCCACTGCCGCATGTACGAAGGTTTTTCGGCCAGCTGGAACGGCTTCCTGAAGAACGCCGGCGAAGGCATGGCCACCCCCATCGGCCTCCCCATCTGGACCACACTCCTCACCGGCGGCTTCGTCGCGCCCTTCCTCCTCCTCCCCGAAAGCGCCCTCGCCGCTGCACTCGCCCTCGGCCTCCGCGCCGCCATCACCTGGCAAGCGCGCGAACCCTGGTGGACCATCCCACTCCTCCCGTTCGCCATACTGGTCGCACTCGCCATCCAATGGACCGCCCTCGCGCGCGCCGTCCGCGGAACCCGCACGGACTGGAAAGGGCGCGCTTATGGGAGCGTGTGAAGGAAGGCGAGGGCTCCGCCCCTCGACCCCGCCAGGAGCCTGCAGGCCCCTGGACCCGGATTTGTTGGTACTGGGGTTTGGGAAGGAGTTGAGCCTCGCCGCAGGCGAGCCGGGTTGGGGAGGGGGGCGCAAGGTCAGCCCTACCCAGCGAGTGCTCCCGCGATGCGCCCCCCTCCCCAACCCGGCCCATTCAGCAAGCACAGTCCCTGCCAATCCCAGGACCAACACACGCAGGGGCCCGGGGATCGGCGCGATCCCCGGCGGGGGTCAGGGGGCAGCGCCCCCGGCCTTGCTTTCCGCGTGACCCCATCGCGTGACCATGACCAGGAGAATTTTCCCGTCGCTTCGTGGCTGATTGCGCGTGCGTTGCGGCCGAAGGTCTTGGGATTTTATCGGTTTGTGCGGGTAGCGGATGATGTGGCGGATGATCCGGCGCTGCGTTCGGCGGAGAAGTTGGTGCGGCTGGAGGAGTTGGAGGCGGCGCTGCTGGATGCCGGATCTGGGGAGCCGGCGGTGCGTGGGATGCATGCGGAGGGGGTTGGGGTTGGCGAGGCGCTGACGATGTTGGGCGCGTTTCGGCAGGATGCGGTGCAGGCGCGGTATGCGGATTGGGCGGCGCTGATGGGGTATTGCGCGCTGTCGGCGGCGCCGGTGGGGCGGTTTTTGCTGCGTTTGCATGGTGAGGATGCGGTGTTGCATCCGGCGGTGGATGC
>JAQGHV010000054.1 GCA_028288785.1 Rhodospirillales bacterium
CGATCCGGCTCGGACAGTTGACCAAGCGCTTCGCTGCCGGCGGCGGCCTCGCGCTCGATGACGTGTCGCTGACGGTCCGGCAGGGCGAGGTGTTCGGCATCGTCGGACGCTCCGGCGCCGGCAAGTCTACCCTCATCCGCGCGGTCAACCTGCTCGAACGCCGCGATGCTGGTCCGTCACTGTGCTCGGCACCGCGCATCCTGCTCTGCGACGAGGCGACCAGCGCGCTCGATCCCGAGACGACGCAGGAAATTCTGGCCCTGATCCGCGACCTGCGCAGCCGGCTCGACCTCACCGTGCTGCTGATCACCCATGAGATGGGCGTGGTGAAGGCGGTCTGGTCTGCCCCTGGCGCTGCTCCTGTACGCGACGGGCCAGATGGGCTGCGGCCGACGCCGTGGCTGAACCGGCCGCTCAGGCTGGTGCTGAACGCGACGCGCTCCACGCCCTTCATCATCCTCATGGTGGCGATCGTGCCCTTCACGCGGCTGGCGGCGGAAACCTTGATCGGGACCGAGACCGCCGTCGCTCCGTTGGCGCTCGCCGCCACCGCCTTCCTCGCGCGCCTGTCCGAAAATGCGCTGCGCGAGGTGGATCGCGGGGTGATCGAGGCGGCGCGCGCCATGGGCGCGACGCGCCTGCAGATCCTGCGCAAGGTGCTTGTCCCGGAGGCGCTGCCGGGCTTGATCGCCGCAACCACCGTGGCCATCGTCTCACTCGTCGGCTTCTCGGCCATGGCTGGCGCCGTCGGCGGCGGTGGGCTCGGCGATCTCGGCATCCGCTTCGGCTACCAGCGGTTCATGCCGGAGGTGATGGCCACGTCGTGCTCATCCTGATCGTGCTTGTTCAGAGCCTGCAACCTTTCGGCGACTGTCTGGTCCGCCGCGTTTCCCACCGTTGATGGAGCTCTTTGTTATGTTTACCCGCCGTACCTCGGTAGGCGCCGCCGCCCTGCTGCCGACGCTCGGCCTGGCCATCCCGGCGAACGCTCAGGACATCGGCTCCGCGGCCCGGCCATTGCGTATCGGCGCCACCGCCGGCCCGCATGCCCAGGTGCTCGAGATCGCTGCGTGGAGCGGTCTCGCGCTGCGCAGTGTCGAATTCCAGGACTATATCCAGCCGAATGCCGCGCTCGCCGCGGGCGACCTGGATGCCAACAGCTACCAGCACCTGCCCTTTCCGACCAGCAGGTGCGCGACCGGCGGCTGCCGCTGGTGGCCGTTGGGCGCACGCTGATCTTTCCGATCGGGATCTATTCCCGCCGGCACCGGAAGGTCACCGATATTCCTGCCGGTGGCCGCATCGCCATCCCGAACGACCCCGCCAATGGCGGACGCGCGCTGGTCCTGCTCGCGGCCAGCGGCGCCGTTCGCTTGAGCGACAATGCGGATTTCCGTGCCACCGTGGCGGACATCGTCGAAAATCCGCGTCCGCTTCGCATCGTTGAATTGGAGGCTGCGCAGCTGCCACGTGTGCTGGACGAAGTCGAGGCGGCGACGATCAACACGAATTTCGCCATCGCGGCCGGCCTGAACCCGGTGCGCGACGCCATCGCGCTCGAGAGTGCCGACAGCCCCTATGCCAACCTCGTCATCGTTCGCCTGCAGGATCGAGAGGCCCCCTGGGTGGCCCGGCTGCTCGCCGCCTACCAGTCGGATGAAGGAATTCGTGCGGACCACGTTCCAGGGGTCCGTCGTCCCGGCGTTCTGATCGGAGGCGTGCCGCCTGATCGGGAAGCCGCGCAGCCGGCGCGGCATCGGGCCGGCTTACCCGCAAGGCCGGCGCTTCCGCCCGGCGACGGACGACCGGGTCCGTCGCATACCCTCGGGGTGAAGGATCGCCCTGATCCGGCGCGGGCGATAACGATCTCCAGTTGCGGACGGCAGCGCTTGAGCCGACGGTGCGCGTCCCGGCGCCGCACTTCGGACGAAGAAGCGGGTAAGCACCACCGATCGAAAGAGAGACAGGAATGGACGACCAACGCATCGCCCCTACCCGCACGGCCTCCGTGGAGCAGCGCACCGACGCGATCCAGGCCGTGATGGAAGCCCGCGGCATGCAGCCCGGCGCGGCGATCGACTCGGCCTATCAGCTGGCCGAGGAAGAATGGGTCCCCCTCAATGGCGGCCGCATCGTCGCCAAGGCCTGGACCGACCCCGCCTTCCGGCAGCGCCTGCTCGCCAACGGCAAGGCCGCCGCCGCCGAGCTCGGCCTGAGCATGCCGCCGCACCACCGCCACCTGGTGGCGCTGGAGAACACCGCCGACCTGCAGAACGTCATCGTCTGCACGCTTTGCTCCTGCACGGCCTTCACCATCATCGGCCTGCCGCCGGAGTGGTATAAGGACCTCGACTATCGCGCCCGCGCCGTCCGCCAGTCCCGCACGGTGCTGAAGGAAATGGGCCTCGACCTGCCCGCCAGCACCGAGATCCGCGTCTGGGACACCACCACGGACACCCGCTACATGGTCATCCCGACCCAGCCGCCCGAGACCATCGGCTGGCCGGAGGACAAGCTGGCCGCCATCGTCACCAAGGACGCCATGATCGGCGTCGCTCGCCTGCCGGGGACCTGAGCCATGGACGGTGTGCATGACATGGGTGGCCGCCAGGGTTTTGGGCCGATCCACTACACCCCTGGTGCCGCGACGTTCCACGCGGAATGGGAGAGGCGGGCCAATGCGCTCTATGGCCTCGCCGTCCGGCACGGCATCTTCAACATGGACGAGTACCGGCACGGCATCGAGCGCATGGACCCGCGCCACTACATGGGTGCCAGCTACTACGAGCGCACACTGACGAGCCTTGCCACGCTGCTGGTCGAGAAGGGCGTGGTGACGCGGGCGGAGCTGGAGCAGCTCGCGCAGGGGTTCGTCCCGCTCTCCGCGCCTGCCGCGCCCGGCCGCACCAACCTGCCCAATCGCGAGCGCTTCCAGCCGGGTGACAGGGTGCGGGTACGCGACGAGTTCTTCGCCGGCCACATCCGCATGCCCGCCTATATCCGTGGCAAGACGGGCGTGGTGGTGCGCGAGACGCCGATCTACCCCTTCCCCGACGCCCATGCCCACGGCGTCCCTGCGGAGGATGAGCCGACCTTCGACGTGGCCTTCCGCTCGGAGGATTTGTGGCCGCAGGGGGCGGATTCCGCCCTCGTGCATGTCGGCGTATTCCAGAGCTACCTCGACCGCGCGACCTGACGGCGTTCCGCGGTAGGCGGATGCCAGGAGGTGGAGCGTCAAGAACTGGCGTCTTCGCCAATCGTCCAGCGACCGTTGGTAGCCACAACCTCGATCGTCGCAGCCGGGAAGGCTGCGTGGCTCCGGAAGATTTTGCAAGCTTCAGGATCCCGTAGGACTTAGCTGCAAGAGGCGCTAACTCCAGCTGCCGATTGCGGCCGCGGAGGAAATCCAGCAACGCGAGCGCTGAAGCGGCCGTATGGATTTGCCTGCCTGCTTGCAGCGCTTCCCGTGCTGCAAGGCCAGGCGGATGGTCAGACGTCGAGGGATCCACGCTCGGCACCGCCGGTGAATGCGTTAGCCCTGCCCGCCGCGCGGGCGCGGCTCGCGAACGCGGAACTCCCGGCTGCCGGCGCCGCCGATACCCTGCTCCACGTCGAATGCGCCGGACGCTTCTCCATCCGCGCGAACAGTGCCGCCGGCACCGCCTTGCAATCGGTCGACATGGCGAGTGGCCCGGGCGAGTGGACCGGCGTCCCGGCGCCGACAATGGCCGGCTGGACCTGCTTCTCGATGCCGGAACCTACAAGCTGCGCAGCGCCGGCGCCAATGCCATGACCGGCGTCGCGACCCTCACCGTCGGGGCCGTTCCAGGAGGCGGCGGCCGCCGCACCCGTCGCGCCGGGTCAACCCGTCATCGCCGATGTGCGGGACCTGCAACAGGGCAGCTTCTGGTTGACGCTGGGCACCCGGCGCAGCGTCCGCCTGGAAGCCGCGGGCCGCGCGCTGAGCGACCTCCGGATCTGGAGCGAGCATGGCGGCCTCCTCGCCGCCGACGCCACGACGCGCCGGCTGGAGGCAGTTCCCGGTCACCCCCTGCGCAGCGTTCTGCTAACGCCGGTGCTGGAGCCCGGCAACTACCGGGTGACCGCCTATGGCGGCCGATCCCTGCCCTGGGCCGATGGCGATGTTGTGCAGACATTGGTGCTGCGGATGGCCGGGTCGGGCGCACTGGATGGAAGGCTGGGTCGCCGGCCGCATCGGTCGGTTCGGCAGCGAGGTCTTCGAGGCGACCTCCCAGGCCGGCCTGTTCCGCCTGACGGTCCGGCCGGCGAGGCGGCCACGCTTCGGTTGCGAACCGGCGAAGCGGCCATCGCAACTGCTGCCATCGTCGCCGAAAGCCGTACGCCCGGTGCGCTGCTGCGCCCCGGTCCACAACAGGATCAGCCACGTTTTGCCGAAATCCACGGCCGGGAAGGCCCGGCCTTTCAGCTGCGCGCCCTGAGCGGCGTCGGCCTGACGGAAGGTGCCGCCACGCTTCGACCGTTGTCGCCCCCCGCCACGCCGGCCAGCGCCGGATTGGCGGCGGGCCGAGGCCGCGGGCTTCGGCGGTGACGAGGTCCCTCCCACCCTGCTCCTCACCCATGAGACGGCAGATGGTTCAATCGCCGTCATCGCCTCGCACGCGCCGCGCGTCGGCCCGGGCACGGCGTGGCGCGCCAGCTTCAACCTTCGTGGCCCGAGCAGCCTCTACGTCGAAGTCGCCGCGGACGGGCCGATCCTGTTGCAAACTCGTAGCGTGGCCTTGAATGCCACATTCCTGCCGTTGCTGGCGCCTTCCGCCTTTGCCGGCCCTGACCTGGCACGTGCCGATGGCCAGGCCGCCGTCGCCTGGGACGTGGCCGCGGGCTGGTATCTTTTCCGGCTCAATCCAGTGCGCGGTGCCCAGAGCGTGCTGGATCTCTCGCCTGCCTCCAAGCTGCAAGGCAGGACAGCCTAGGAGGCAGTTGTCAGAACTCGCGTGCGAGTCTGCGTGCAACCAGGAATACGCAGGCCGCTCGTAGCAGTGAATCGAGGACATAGCCGAGCCAGTCGCAGCGGAGCGTAAGCCGCCTGTTCTCCAGCACCGAGCCGAGGCTGCGCTCGACCGGCCGCGCTGCTTCCTAGGCCCGAGTCACGCGAGGTTCCGCGTCACTGTATTCGGAGCTCCGCGGCGAAGCTTTGGCACAGGGTCCGATGTTGCTCAGCGTTGTATCCCTTGTCGGCGAATACGTTCGGATCCTGGCCATGACCGTGAACGCCGCGAGGACCAGGCGCGCGAAGGCGAGCGTCGTGGACGTTGTTGGCGGTGACGGCGCAGGCCAGCGGCACACCCTCGCCGTCCACCGCGATGTAGTACTTTGTGCCGCGCTTGGTTCGGTCCGTCAGGTTCGGGCCGCTGAAACCGTCGCCGCGCTTGGCGCGGAGCGAGCACGCATCGAGGATCAGGTCGGGGTGGCGAGGCAGCATGCCGATCAGCAGGGCATGCACCCTGGGCAGCATGCCAGTCCCGGCCCAACTCGCTCAGCGACGGCGCAGCGTCGCACCGCCTTCAGCGACAGCTGCCCGAAGTGGATCGTCCACCACGCCTTCGCGACACCTGGCACCCTGCGCGTTCCAGTGGCCGCCCTTCCCGGATGGCGCCACCTTCCTCTGCTTTGCCCAGAGCGTGGCTGGCCCCGCCACGCTGGGGCGAGCCGGCGCCGGTGCATGTCATCGCGATGGGCTGCGACATCGCCGGCGTCCCGGAGCTGGTCTATGCCGATGGCCTGGACCTCAAGGCCGCGCGGGCAGCATTCAGAGATTTGAAGAAGGCGACGAACCGACGACATTTTCGACGGAGGCGCGTTTTGCAATAGCTCAGGGCGAAGGGATCGCCCTATGAGCAGAGCTCAAGATCCAATCTCATGTCGGCTAAATTATGAGTTGTATCTCTGTGTGGTTCCACACACAACTAATTAATCACGACATTTGCGCGGCGCTGTCGCTGTGACGTCTGCGAGGTGTATTGTTGGTGTTCATAGGGGTCAGACTAAAATTGATCTGAGGCCCACCTGAGAATTCGGGGATGCAGCGATGAGAACCGATGAAATGATGGCCTGCGACGTAGCGAACAAGGAAGTAGTCACGGTGCCGCCCGGTATGCAGGCACCCCTCTCGCGCGCCTACTTGCCGACCGGGACATCTCCTCGGCACCGGTTACGGCGCCCGAAGGCATACTGCTGGGCATCGTCACCGAAGCCGATTTGCTCTGCCGCCGGGCGGCCGGCAAGGATGCCCCGGTGAATTGGCTGCGTAGCCTGTTTGCCGGCGGCGAGCGTCCGGCCGACAGCTATTCGCGAACACACGGCCTGGTGACCGCCGGCGTTATGACCAGGGATGTCGTCACCGTGGCTCCGGACGCAATCGCCGAGAACTGCGCCCATCCGATGGAAGGGCACAGGGTCAAGCGGCTGCCGATCCTGCAGGACGGCCCCCTCGTCGGCATCGTGTCGCGCGCCGACCTGCTGGAGGCGATCATGGAACCCGCCGCGCACGTCGCCGTGACCTCGTCGGACGCCCAAATCCTGGCGGTCCTGCGGCCGGAACCGCGTGAACAGGCCTCGGGCGGCAGCCTCCACGCATCCAGCTCGGTACAGGATGGAGTCGTCACCTTAGTACCGCTTTGTGCAAACCGAGGCGCTGCGTCGCGGCCTGTGCGTGCTTGCACGGGGCATCGAGGGCGTAGTCCGGGTAGTCGACGAGATGAGCGACGCGCCACTGTTCACTCCGGGTGAGTTCGTCCGGGCCCCCGCATATGTCAACATCCGCAGGCTTCACCATGCGCGAGCCGCCCGCGGCTTGCCGCAGCAATGGCCGCCTGTGCGACCGTTGCGCCGGCGCGACCAAAGGGCTCTGCCATACGATCGAGGAGGCCGAGCAGACACGGCTGTCGGAAGCCTCGACATCGGTCCGGCTGCCGGCGCGAAGCGCAGTGTTCCGGGAGGGCGACCTGGCGGCGGCGGTGTTCACGCTGGTCGATGGCGCGGCAACTCTGCTGCGGCTCCGGCCCGATGGCCGGCAGCAGATCATCGGCTTCAGGTTTGCAGGCGACCTGATCGGCTATACATCGCGTGACCGCTATCCTTGCGACGCCGAGCTGACAACGGAAGCCACCGTTTGCCGGTTCAGCCGCACGGTGCTGGAACGGATGAGCCTGCAATGTGCGCCGCTGTCGCACCGGTTGCTGGAGCTGTGTGCCGAGGAACTCGCGGGGGCGCAGGATCAGCTGGACGCAATGGCCCATCGCAGCGCCGGCGGCCGTGTCGCATGTTTCCTGCTGATGCTGCATGGTGCCGGCCGACGCGATCTCACCGCGCCGAATGAACTGGCGTTGCCCATGTCGCGTGCGGCCATCGGCGACTTCCTGGGCCTGACAATCGAAAGCGTCAGCCGTGTTTTCGCTTCGCTCCGCCGTGCAGGGCTGGTGCAGGAACCCGGGAAGGGGCGGCTGCTGCTTACCGACATCGCCGCCTTGCAGGCCATCGGCAACGCCGATGGCTCGCCGATGCTGCGGAGTGCGCCGGCCGCAGCGGGCGAAGCGCTGTTGCTGGCCGCGCTCGACAGCGTCAGTGCGCCGCCTTCAGTTCGTCGTAGTGCCACTTGATGCAGCAGAAGGCGAACAGCCGAAGCCAAGCGTCTGCAGGTAGTGGTGCGTCACTGACGCGGCGGCGAGCCTGACCAACGCGATCAACACGGGCAGGATGATGAAGAAGGTGCGGCTCCGGTTCACGGCGGGTTTGCCTTTGTTCGTTGGGTGCTTGGTCCTCAACAAAATTCGGGCCGTGGCGCCGTCCATATCGGCGTTCCGGCTGGATCGCAGCGCCCAACGGAAGCCGAGCAGGCCAAGCCCGCCGAGCCAAGCGCGCCGGAGCTACGCAATCAGCCGGTCAGTGGATGCGTGCATCGCCGTTGCCACCCTGAAGGCGACAATCCGAGTGAGAAAGGGCTGGATCCATCACGCCCGACGGAGCATCGATATGCATTGGAGATCCGCCGCGAGCTTTTGATCGTATCCACCGGCTCGCTATGAGCTGCCACCGACCCCGACCAGTTGCCGTTCAGGCACGGAGGAGTCACTCGTCCGTGCTCCGCGCCGCCGGCAAAGCCTGGCGTCTATCAACCTACTTCACCACAGCGGCTCCAAGCGGGATCGTCTTTCCAGCTGCACGTTCGATATCGAACAACAGCCCATCACACCTCGTGTAGAACCACCACGTGACCGCGATGCACGTCACGTAGAAGACCAGGAAGCCGTAAAGCGCCACCTCTGCACCGCCCGTAGCGGCAATGGAACTCCCGAAGCTCTTTGGGATGAAGAAGGCGCCATAGGCCGCAACGGCCGAGGTAAACCCGATGATGGCGGCCGACTCCTTGTCGGATTGCTTCATCAGGGCGGCCCCAGTCAGGCCTGGCTCCAGCCGGGCCACTTCCCTGCGCATGATCGCCGGGATCATCTGGAACGTGGAGGCGTTGCCCACGCCGCTGGCGGCAAACAGGAACAAGAAACTGGCGAGGAACACTGGGAAGCCCAGCGCATCGCCCTTGATGCCGATGGCGTAGAGAATTCCCAAGGTGCCCAGGATCATCGCCGCGAAAACCCAGAAGGTGATGCGCCCGCCACCGAACCGATCGGACGGTTTGCCGGCACCAGCCCGCGCCAAGGCACCAACCATTGGCCCAAGGAAGGCGTAGGCGAGTGCATCGACTTCCGGAAACAAGATCCTCGACAGCAACGGAAACGCCGCTGAGAATCCGATGAAGGACCCGAAGGTGCCTGTGTAGAGCCAGCACATGATCCAGTTGTGCCGGCGCCGAAAGATGATGGCCTGGTCCGCAAAGGATGCCTTCATCGTGGCGATGTCGTTCATGCCGAACCAAGCCGCGAACGCGCTGGCAACAATGAAGGGCACAAACACGAAACCCGCATTCTGCAGCCACAGACTTGTCGTCACGCCACCGACCGTCGCCGTTTCAGGCGAACCGCCAAGCCAGCCGAAGACACTGTAGGTGATCGCCAGCGGCACGACGAACTGCACGACACTGACGCCAAGATTGCCAAGCCCGGCATTCAGGGCCAGTGCACCGCCCTTCTCGGCCTTCGGGAAAAAGAACGAGATATTGGCCATGGAGGAAGCAAAATTTCCGCCTCCGAGGCCGCACGACAGGGCAAGCACCAGGAATATCCAGTAGGCGGTCATCGGATCCTGCACCGCGAAGCCCATGCCGAGTGCAGGTATCAGCAATGACCAGGTCGTCACTGTCGTCCACAGCCGCCCGCCGAACACCGCGGGCATGAACCCATAGACAACCCGCAACGTCGCTCCGGACAGCCCGGGCAATGCCGCGAGCCAGAACAGCTGTTCATTGGTGAAGGCGAAGCCGACCGCCGGAAGCTTGGCGACGACGACTGACCACACCATCCAGACGGCGAAGGAAAGCAGCAGGCACGGCACCGAGATCCAGAGATTGCGCCGCGCTATCCTGCGCCCCGTCGTGCTCCAGAAGGCGGCATCCTCGGGGCGCCAATCCTTGATGGCGCCCGTGGCGGCCAGCGCGCCTTCCTGGGCAGGGCCGTGGATAGGCTGCATCTCCGGCAGTTCCGGCAGGCGGACCACGGGCACACCGGCTGCCTGCGCCGAGCGTTCCATCTGCCGGATCGACACGTGCATCCACACCACTGCCACAGTGACCAGCGCGAACAACAGCCAGAAGCAGCTTTGCCAGATGCCGGTCAGGTCGTTCAGCGCGCCGAAGGCGATGGGCAGGACGAAGCCGCCCAGCCCCCCCACCAGGCCCACGACGCCGCCGACGGCACCGACCCGGTCGGGATAATAGACCGGGATGTGCTTGAACACGGCAGCCTTGCCGAGGCTCATGAAGAAGCCCAGCACGGACGCCACGACCATGAACCCGACGACGCCGAGGCTGGTGGAAAATTCGATGGGTCCGTGGCTGCCCTGCATGACGTAGTGGGTCGGCGGGTAGGACAGGATGAAGGTGCAGGCGGCGGAGACCAGGAAGGTCCAGTACATCACCCGCCTTGCGCCATACCTGTCGGACAGCACTCCGCCATAGGCCCTGAAGATCGAGGCCGGGATAGAATAGGCCGCGGCTATGGCACCGGCGGCAGCAATGCTCAGGCCGTAGACACCGATGAGGTAGCGCGGCAGCCAGAGCGCGAGCGCCACGAAGCCGCCGAAAACGAAAAAATAGTACAGCGAGAAGCGCCAGACCTGGACGTTCCTGAGCGGCTCCAGCATCGCCGACAAGGATTCCGGCTTCCGGCCCGAGTTGCGGCGAGCGACACAGTCGGGATCGTCCTTCGTCATGACGAAGAACACGATGGCGGCCAGCGCAAGCGCACCTGCCCAGACCAGCGCGACGGCGTGCCAGCCCTGTGACGCCATGACCGCGGGGGCAGCGAGCTTCGTGACCGCGGCGCCTACATTCCCGGCGCCGAAGATGCCCAGGGCGGTGCCCTGCTTCTCCCTTGGAAACCACTTCGCGACATAGGCGACGCCGACCGAGAAAGACCCGCCAGAGATGCCGACGCCGAGCGCCGCGAGGAGAAGGGTTGGGTAATCATGGGCGAGTGTCAGCAGCGCGGTCATGACCGCCGCGGAAAGCATCGTGATGAACAACACAAGGCGCCCGCCATGCTGGTCCGCCCAGATGCCGAGAATGAGCCGGAGCAGGGATCCCGTAAGGATCGGTGTCCCGACAAGCAGGCCCAGCTGGGTGTCGCTCAGACCCAGGTCTCGCTGAATCTGAATGCCGATGATGGCGAAGATCGTCCAGACCGCGAAGCACACGGTGAAGGCCGCAGTGGAGAACCAAAGGGCTCGCCGCTGGTTGGAAGGAAGGACCGAAACGCTTGTCATGGTCAGTTCCTCTTGATGCGTATGGGACGCATCGGCTCGTGCCCGTCGATGAGTGGATCAAGTTGGAAGCGGATGCCGGCCGCGGCGGCGTCTTCGAGGCAAACCACGTCGCCATCGACCCTGATCCCATGCCTCGCGACGGTCGCAAGGGTCCGCGAAAACGTCTCCCGCGTCATGCCGAGCTGCGAGGCGATCAGGCGCTTCTCCAGTGGCAGCTTGACGGGTGTGCCTGGCGACGTTCCCTCGATGATTTTCAGCAGGTAGCAGCCGATGCGCTCTTCCACCGAGCGGAGCTGCAGGTTTTTCGCGTGCTTGATCTGCCGGCGAAACTGCGCCGCCTGGCAGGCCAGAACCGCAAGGCAGAGATCGAGGTTGGAAGCGACGGTCTCGCGAAAGGTCTCTGCCTGGATCATCACCAGACGGGCCTCACCCAGAACGCGCGCCCGGAGAAGATAAGGCTGGCTGTTGAGGACCGCGGCCGGCAGCAGCAGGTCGGGCGCCAACACGAATTCGACCAGTGTCTCCTCGGTCCCGCGCACCGCCAGCAGTTCGACATTGCCGCTGACCAGCAACAGCGCGAATGCCGGAGTTTCCGCCTGCTCGAACACCGTGCTTCCGGCGGGCACGCGATGCAGCACCGCCTGCTTCGCGAGACGATCGAGCGTGTCCGCCGCGACCGACCTCAGCCATCCCGTCTGGGCGAGGGCCTCGCGTGGCGTGGACGCCACCTCGTGCTCCGGTTCAATCCCCATAAGAATGGCGCCAGTCCTCCCGCTTCTGCTGGCGGTCCGGAAGGGGCCCCGCGAAGTCATGCAACATGGCGCCCACAATCACGCCTCTGCATTGATCCAGATCAATGCCGTGCTGTGATATTTATCCGATGTTGTCCCTGCGCTCCGGGGTACTGCTTACCGGAGAGGCTTCCACATCGCAGGATGCCCCAGGACATGAGCCACTTTCTCGACCGACTGACCTTCTTCAAGAAGCAGGTCGATACCTTCGCCGACGGGCACGGCATCGTCACCAACGAGCCGCGCGAATGGGAAGACGGCTACCGGAAGCGTTGGCAGCACGACAAGGTCGTGCGCTCGACCCACGGGGTGAACTGCACGGGGTCCTGTTCGTGGAAGATCTACGTCAAGGGTGGCATCGTCACCTGGGAGACGCAGCAGACTGATTACCCGCGCACCCGGCCCGACCTGCCGAACCACGAGCCACGCGGCTGTGCCCGCGGCGCGAGCTATTCCTGGTACCTGTATTCGGCGAACCGCGTGAAGCACCCGATGGTGCGCGGCCACCTGCTGCGGATGTGGCGCGAGGCGCGCGAGACGCTGACGCCAGTCGCCGCCTGGGCCTCCATCGTCGAGAATCCCACAAAGCGCTCCAGCTACACCAGCAAGCGCGGCCTCGGTGGCCTGGTCCGCGCCACCTGGGACGAGGTGAACGAGATCATCGCCTCGGCCAATGCCTATACGGTCAAGAAGCATGGTCCCGACCGCATCATGGGCTTCTCCCCCATTCCCGCGATGTCGATGGTCTCCTACGCGGCCGGTGCGCGCTACCTGTCGCTGCTGGGCGGTGTCTGCCTCAGCTTCTACGACTGGTACTGCGACCTGCCGCCGGCGAGCCCGCAGACCTGGGGCGAGCAGACGGACGTGCCGGAGAGTGCCGACTGGTACAACGCCGGCTACCTAATGATCTGGGGCTCCAACGTCCCGCAGACACGCACGCCCGATGCGCATTTCTACACCGAGGTCCGCTACAAGGGCACGAAAAGCGTCGTCGTCTCGCCCGACTATGCCGAGGCCACGAAATTCGCTGACCTCTGGCTGCATCCAAAGCAGGGCACCGACGCGGCTCTGGCGCTGGCCATCGGCCACGTCATCCTGCGCGAATACTACCTCGACCGCACGGTGCCCTACTTCGAGAACTACGCACGCCGCTACACCGACCTGCCCATGCTCGTGCGTCTGGTGCGCAAGGGCGACGCCTATGTGCCCGAGCGCCTGCTGCGTGCCGAGGACTTCGCCGACAACCTGGGCGAGGCGAACAACGCTGCCTGGAAGACGATGGCCTTCGACCAGGATGGCCAGCCCGTGGTGCCGCTGGGCTCGGTCGGCTTCCGCTGGGGTCAGCAGGGCAAGTGGAACCTTGAAGCTCGGGAAAGCACCGGCCGTGATGTCGCCCTCAAGCTGACCCTGGCGGGCGACGCGCCGACTGCCCGCGTCAACTTCCCCTATTTCGGTGGCCTGGCGACGAACGGCTTCAAGGCGACCGACCATGCCGATGTGCTCACGCGCAACGTCCCGGTGCGCAACCTCGCCCTCAAGGATGGCGACACGCTGGTGACCACCGTCTTCGACCTGATGTGCGCGAATTACGGCCTGGATCGCGGGTTGGGCGGCAACAACGTCGCCAGCGACTACGACGAGGACAAGCCCTTCACCCCGGCCTGGGCCGAGGCCATCACCGGCGTGCCGCGCGCACATATCATCCACGTCGCGCGCGAGTTCGCCACCAATGCGGAGAAGACCAACGGCCGCTCCATGGTCATCCTCGGCGCGGGGCTGAACCATTGGTACCACATGGACATGGCCTATCGCGGCATCATCAACATGCTTGTGTTCTGCGGTTGCATCGGCCAGTCCGGCGGCGGGTGGTCGCACTACGTCGGCCAGGAGAAGCTGCGCCCGCAGACCGGCTGGGCGCCCATCGCCTTCGCCACGGACTGGTCGAAGCCGCCGCGGCACATGAACGGCACGTCCTTCTTCTACGCCCATACCGACCAGTGGCGTTACGAGACGCTGAAGGTCGCCGAGATCCTGTCGCCCACGGCGCCCGATGGCGACTGGAGCGGCAGCCTGATCGACTACAATGTGCGGGCCGAACGCATGGGCTGGCTGCCCTCCGCGCCGCAGCTCAAGCAGAACCCGCTGACCCTCGCGGCCAAGGCCCGCGAAGCCGCGCTGGAGCCGCGCGACTACGTCGCCCAGGGCCTCTCATCCGGCGCGCTGGAGATGTCCTGCCAGGACCCGGACGCGCCGGAGAACTGGCCGCGCAACCTGTTCGTCTGGCGCTCGAACCTGCTCGGCTCTTCGGGCAAGGGGCATGAGTATTTCCTGAAGCACCTGCTCGGCACCACCAATGGCGTGCTGGGCAAGGACCTCGGCACCGAGGGCAGCCAGCACCCGCAGGATGTCGCCTGGCACGACAAGGCGCCTGAGGGAAAGCTGGACCTGCTGGTGACGCTGGACTTCCGCATGTCCACCACCTGCGTCTATTCCGACATCATCCTGCCTACTGCCACCTGGTATGAGAAAAACGACCTCAATACCTCGGACATGCACCCCTTCATCCATCCGCTGACGGCGGCGGTGGACCCGGCCTGGGAAGCGCGGACGGACTGGCAGATCTACAAGGATCTGGCGCGGACCTTCTCCGAGATCTCGCCCGAGGTGCTGGGCCGCGAGACCGATGTCGTGTTGACGCCAGTGCTGCATGACACCCCGGGCGAGCTGGCGCAGCCCTATGGCGTCAGCGATTGGAAGCGGGACGGCATCGCGCCCATCCCGGGCCGCACCATGCCGAACGTCACGGTGGTCGAGCGTGACTATCCGAACCTCTACGCCCGCTTCATCTCGATCGGCCCGCTATTGGAAAAGGCCGGCAATGGCGGCAAGGGCATCGGCTGGAATACCGACCATGAGGTCGAATTCCTGCGGGCCCTCAACGGCACGGTCGCCAAGGGTCCGGCTGAGGGTCAGCCGCGCCTGGAGACCGATATCCACGCGATCGAGGCGATCCTCAGCCTGGCGCCGGAGACGAATGGCGAGGTCGCGGTCAAGGCCTGGGAAGCGCTGGGCAAGATGACGGGGCTAGACCACCGGCACCTTGCGCTCGCCAAGGAGGACGAGAAGATCCGCTTTCGCGACGTGGTCGCGCAGCCGCGCAAGATCATCTCCTCGCCGACCTGGTCCGGCATCGAGAGTGACAAGGTCTGCTATAATGCCGGCTATACCAACGTCCACGAGCTCATTCCCTGGCGCACGCTGACCGGCCGCCAGCAGCTCTATCAGGACCATCTGTGGATGCGGGCCTTCGGCGAGGCGCTGGTCACCTGGCGGCCGCCCGTGGATACCAAGGCGACGCTGCAGGTGCAGGGCCGCCATTCCAACGGCAATCCGGAGATCGCGCTTAACTTCGTCACACCTCACCAGAAATGGGGCATCCACAGCACCTATACCGACAACCTGCTGATGCTGACGCTCAGCCGCGGCGGCCCCTGCATCTGGATCAGCGAAACCGACGCGAAGAAGGTCGGCATCACCGACAATGACTGGGTCGAGGCCTACAACAGCAACGGTGCGCTGGTCGCCCGCGCGGTAGTCTCGCAGCGGGTCAATCCCGGCATGGTCATGATGTACCATGCGCAGGAGAAGATCATGAACATGCCCGGCAGCGAGATCACCGGGCAGCGTGGCGGCATCCACAACTCGGTGACGCGCGTGGTCCTCAAGCCGACGCACATGATCGGCGGCTATGCCCATCAGGCCTATGGCTTCAACTACTACGGCACCGTCGGCAGCAACCGCGACGAGTTCATCGTCATCCGGCGCATGAACAAGATCGACTGGCTGGATGGAACTCCGTCCACCATGCAGAAGGAGACCGTGGCATGAGGGTCCGCGCACAGATCGGCATGGTACTGAACCTCGACAAATGCATCGGGTGCCACACCTGCTCCGTCACCTGCAAGAATGTCTGGACCAGCCGCGAGGGTGTCGAATACGCCTGGTTCAACAATGTCGAGACCAAGCCCGGTGTCGGCTACCCCAAGGACTGGGAGAACCAGAAGCGCTGGAAGGGCGGCTGGAAACGCCGCGCCGACGGCGCCATCGAGCCGCGCATCGGCGCGAAATGGCGCGTGCTCGCCAACATCTTCGCCAACCCAGACCTGCCGGAGATCGACGACTACTACGAGCCCTTCACCTACGACTACGACCACCTCCAGACCGCGCCCGAGGGCAAGGTCATGCCGACCGCGCGCCCCCGTTCGCTGATCAGCGGCGAGCGCATGGAGAAGATCAAGTGGGGACCGAACTGGGAGGAGATCCTGGGCGGTGAGT
>JAQGHV010000063.1 GCA_028288785.1 Rhodospirillales bacterium
GTTTCGCCAGCACGTCTGGAACCTCGGGGCGTGTCCCGCCGTGCCTGCCAAGCGCAACGAGGCGCCTGTTGCTTGTCCAGACTGGATCTACGCCAGCCGCCGCCTCGTGGAGAACCTCTGGGCGCGGCTAAAGGAGTGGCGCACGGTGGCCACCCGCTACGAGAAAACAGCCAGGTCCTTCCTGGGCGTGCTCTGCCTCGCCGCCGCGCTCGACTGGCTCAAGCGCTAACGGGCCTTAGTCCCAGCACGCCGCAGAGTTCGACAATGAAGGGCTGGAAATTTGCTTGCTCGGCGCCGCCGGCATTGCCCCATCGCATGATGAAGGTTTCGATCGGATCGACAACTCTGGGGAGCAAGCGATCGTCCATCCCACAGTGACACTCAGCCTCAAGGCTTGGTCATCATGACCAAAACAGCAACATTCCGTATTCGGACCATTTTGTGGGAACGTGATAATCCGGTCACGGTTGATGGTGCTGACAGGTAAATTGCCTCCAGCAAACTGCCCTTTAGCTAAGCGATCTGAAAACGATCTTCGGGCCTTTGTCCGGTCAATGTCCGGTCAGTGCTGCTCCCAATTTCAGAAAATGTAATGCCGGGTGAGGGGATCGAACCCCCGACCTTCGGTTTACAAAACCGCTGCACTACCGCTGTGCTAACCCGGCGCGCGCCCGATGTAGCGCGGCGGCCCAGGCCGCGACAAGCGCTGCTCAGGCATTCCCGAAGGCGGGGCGGTGGTGTTCGAAGCCATCCTCGTTCGTGGCCCGCACCACGGCCGCGAAAAGCCGCAGCGCATCCGGCCCTCCGCGATCCACCAGCAACCCATCCTCCATCTCGGACGCGAGGAGTTCGGCGTGCTGCGCAAGGGTCGCGGCGGCGCGCTTCAGCGCCTCCCGCGAGAGGGTCAGCTGCACGTCATCCGGCAGCACGGTCCATTCTGCCTGGCGCATGAGGGGGCCTTCACGTGAACACCGGCCCTTCTGGCGCATGCCTCGCCTTCACCGGCGACATCAGCATCCTAGCCGAGTGCTGGTTCCCGAAACGCTAACGCCGGGCGGTCATGAAGAATGACAGCTCGGCGTTAGCATTGTTCATGCCGTCAAGTGCCGGGCGCGGCCTGCGGCCGCTTGGCTCGCCGAACTACCGGCGGCGGCCATTCGGCCTTGCGCCCGCAGTACGTACCGTCTTTTTGTGCGCTCAAGTGCTGGGCGCCCCTTCGGCCTAGCGGCTCGCGATGCGGGCCGGATTGAAGAACTTGGGCGCGAATTACTCGAAGCGCAGGGTGACGGTGCCCAGCCCGGTGAACGTCACATCCACCAACCCTGGCCCATCCAGCCAGATCGGAGGCGTCACCGAGCCCAGGAACACCACCTGCCCAGCCCGCAGCCCGCCGAACGCCTCGGCGCATCCGCTTGCCGCCAGCCACGCGAGCGCGTTCATCGGGTGGCCAAGCAAATCCGCGCCGACACCCTCGCCCTTGGATGCGCCATCGACCGTAATGCGCCCGGCGGCCGCGCTGAGGTCCAGACCAGGCCAGCCCGGCGCCGGGGTGCCGCAGACGCCGCCGGCATGGAACACCTGGTCCGCGATCAGTGTCGGCACACCAAGCGCACCGAGGCCGCCGTAGCGCTTCTCGACGATCTCGATCGCGGCGAAGATCTCGGACACACATGACGCCGCCTCAGCCGCCGTGCACGGTCCCGCAGGCAGATCGCGGCCGAGCCGCACGCCGACTTCGCATTCCACCCCGGGTGCCACGTAGTCGGCGAACCGCACGGTAGCGCCAGGCGCGTGCAAACCCTGCTTCGCGACGAAGCCGGCAACCGGGGCTGATAGACCCAGATAGGCCTGCATCCCCTTCGCCGTTGCGCCGATCTTGAAGCCCGCCGGCGGTATGGCGCCGAGCGCCTCGGCCACCGCGCGCTGCACCGCGTACCCCGCCGTCTCGTTGGCAGGTGCGGCCGCGCCGAGCGGTGCCAGGATGGTCTTGCCCCGCCGTGCGGCGAGGATGGCGTCACGCGCTTCGGTCATCAATCACCCCTCCCGGGCGAATTCGTACAACGCGATGGCGGCCGCGTTGGAGACGTTGAGGCTCTCCATCCGCGCATCCATCGGCAGGCGCGCCAACTCGTCGCAGCTCTCGCGCTGGAGGCGGCGCAGGCCGCTTTCCTCGGCGCCCATGACGAGTGCCACGCGACGATCGCCGATCGTCTTGCGCACTTCCGCCAGGGTCGAATCGGCGCTCGCATCCATGCCGATCACCCAGAACCCGGCCTTCTGCAGCGCCATGATGACGCGGGAGAGGTTCACCTCGCGCAGCATCGGCACCTTCTCGAGCGCACCGGAGGCCGCACGCGCCAGCGCCCCCGTCTCGGGCGGCGCGTTGCGGTCCTGCACCACCACGGCCGCGGCCCCGAACGCCGCCGCCGAGCGCAGGATGGCGCCGACATTGCGCGGGTCCGTGACCTGGTCGAGCAGCAGCACGGGCCCCTGGCTCATCACGATCAACCGTTCAAGCGGCGGCGGATTGAGCGGCTCGGTCAGCAGTGCCGCGCCCTGGTGGAGCGAATCCTCGGGCAGGAAGGTGTGGAAGCGCGCCTTCTCGACGCGCTCCGCGGTCAGGCTGCCCCAGGGCTTGGGCAGCACCTGCTCCATCGCCTCCTCGGCATCAGCGGTCAGCAACAGGCGACGGTTGCGCCTGGCCGGATTGGCGAGTGCGGCGGCCACCGCGTGCTGGCCATAGATCCACAGCGTGCCGGGGCCAGCGGGCTTCTCACGCATCGCCTCGGGCGCAGGCTCGCGCGGGCTGGCCGCGGGCTCGGCACGCGGCGCGGGCGAGTGGCGGCCCCCACCATCGGGCATGAAGCGCGGTTTTGGGGCAGGGCGGGCGCGTTCCTCGCGCTCGGGCGGCGGCGCTGCACGGCCACGCCCACCACGCGACGGCGGTGCGCCGGGCGCATTGCCACGGCGAGCCGGGAATTCGGAGCCGGCGGGGCGGGCACCACGGGTGGGGCGTTCGGCGCCTTCCATGCGATCCATCCGCGTCATGCGGGTCGCGGGCGCCGGGCGTTCGGAGCGTTCCGGCGCGCCGGCGCGGGACGGCCGGGCAGGGCGCTCGCGTGCGGCGAAATCGCCGCGCGGCGGACGGTCGCCGGACGGCGCGAAATCACCACGCGGGGCGCGGTCCGGCGTGAACTCGCCGCGTGGCGCGCGGGTGCGGGTTTCACCGCCTGTAGCGCTGTCGCGGGGTGGCGCGCGGTCGCGCACGGATGCGTCGGCCCGTGGCGCACGGTCACGCTGGAATTCTCCACGTGGCGCGGCGTCGCGGCCGGCGGGAGCGCCGCGCGGCGCACGGTCGCGATCAGAGGAAAATTCCCCACGCGGAGCGGATGTGCGGGCCCGCGGGAACTCGCCACGCGGCGGGGCGTCGCTCCGGGGTGTGCGCTCGGGACGCACGGTGCGTGTGACGTTTCCTTGCCGCTCGGGGGCGGCAGGCCGCTCCGCACGATCATCGCCGCGCGCAGCCGCTGGCCGGGAGGGACGCTCGCGCGCGCCCTCGCCGGGTGCGCCTTCGCGGGGTGGCGCGCTGCGCCGGGGGCGCTCGCCGCCGTCGGAACTTCTGGTGGAGGGGGGGCGCTGGCTGGTGCCGGCAGGCCGCTTTGACGGGCCGGGTCGCTTAGGGGGACGTGACATTGGCCCTCCTTAGCACATGCGACGCGCACGCAAGCCTCGATCGTGCGGTTCAGTCGGGGCCGGCGTCAAGGAAGCTGGCCACCTTCCCGATCCGACCCGCCTCGTTCGGCCGGACGACATCCGTCCCGCCGGCGACGACCGCGCCACCGGGGACCGCCAGGGTCCAGGCGAAGCGGGCAGGCCGCCCGCCCCGCGCAAGGGCGACAGCTTTTCGCATTCCGCCTCGTTCGCCCGCCCGCCGCTGGTGCAATCATGCGGCGATGACGGGCGCCGAGTTCGTGGCTTAGCGGCCGGCGCGGGCGCGGGCGATCAGGCGGTCGTAGCCGACGCAGGTCTGCTCGGTGACCGGCGCGGTCATCAGCGGCGTCATGTCGTTGCTGATGGTCCCCGCCAGGGCAGCGTTGGTCCCCATGAGCGGGCCCATCAGGTTCATCAGTTCGGTCATCTTGGCTTCGGCCTGCGCATCGGTGCAGGCGGCCATGGCAGAGGCCGAGCCGGCGATGCCGAGCACGAGGGTAAGGATTCGCAGGGCGGGAAGAGGGGACATAATGCTGAAGATCCGGTTGGGGCGAGTGAGATGGGATTGTCCCTGTTTCAGGCTCGCGGCCGACTGATAGGCCGCCCTTCGTTGCGCGCATAGGAAAGGTTCGGGCG
>JAQGHV010000077.1 GCA_028288785.1 Rhodospirillales bacterium
TGACGACTCCAGAGCCGGACTCGCCCGCCCCGCATCCGCCACGTTCGGCGACGCTCACCCGCATCCGCATCGCCGGCTTCAAGAGCTTCTCCGAGGCCACCAACGTCGAGGTGCTGCCGGGGCTGACTGGCATCGTCGGTCCCAATGGCTGCGGCAAGTCGAACGTGGTCGAGGCGCTGCGCTGGGCGATGGGCGAAAGCTCCGCGCGTTCGCTGCGCGGCGGCGAGATGGACGACATCATCTTCGCCGGCACCGCCTCCCGCGCCGGCCGCAACATGGCCGAGGTGACCCTGACCTTGGAGGACGCCGCCGGCCTGGCACCTCCCCCCAATGAAGGCGTGGCCGACCTTGAGATCACCCGCCGCATCGGGCGCGGCGAGGGCTCCACCTTCAAGGTGAACGGGCGCGAGCTGCGGGCGCGCGACGTGCAGACCCTGTTCGCCGATATCGGGTCAGGCGCGCGCTCCTCCGCCATGGTCAGCCAGGGGCGCGTCTCCTCGCTGATCCAGGCGCGGCCGGAGGATCGGCGGCAGGTGCTGGAGGAAGCGGCCGGCATCTCCGGCCTGCGCGCTCGCCGCCACGAGGCCGAGCTGAAGCTGCGCCAGGCGGAACAGAACCTCGCCCGTGCGGAGGATCTGCTGGGCGCCCTCGACACCCAGCGGCAATCGCTGCAGCGCCAGGCGCGGCAGGCCAACCGCTATCGCAACATCTCCGGCCTCGTGCGCGCCGCGGAGGGTGAGTGGCTTGCCCTGCTCGCCGCCCGCGCGCAGGCGGCGCTGGATGTCGCGCGGCTGCGCCACGTCGAGGCGCGCCGCGCCGTCACCGAGGCGGAGGCCGAATCCCACGCCGCGACGATCAGCCTCCACACCGCCGACCTGGCGCTGCCGGCACCGCGCCAGGCCGAGGCCGAGGCGCGCACCGCGCTGGAACGCCGCCGCGTCGAGCAGGAGGGTTTTGGCCGCGAGGAAGCGCGCGCCCGCGCCGCGCTCGCCGCCTCGGAAGCGCGGCTGGCGCAGATCACCGACGACCTTGCCCAGGCCGAACGCGCGGCGCGCGATGCGGCGGAGGCACTGGCCCGGCTGGCTGCCGACGCGGCCACGCTCGCGGCCGCCGAAGCGGCTCTCCCGGCCCAGCAGGAAGCCGCTGGGGAGGCGTTGATCCTTGCCGAAGATGCCGCACGCAGCGCTGAACGCGCGGCCGAAGTCGCGACCGAAACCGCGGCGCACGCGGCGGCTCGCCACGAACAGCTACGCACCGCCCTCGCCGCGGCGGAGGCACGCGCCCGGCGTGCGGAGGCGGCGTTGGCGCGCCTCACTGAGGAGCATGACGCAGCCATCGCGGCCTTGGTCCCGGCGGCGACCCTTGCCGAGAGCCAGGCCGCCCTTGGCGGCGGGGAGACAGCGCTGACCGATGCGCGCCGCGCGCGTTCGATCGCTGACGCCGACCTTGCCACCGCCGAGACAGCCCGCAGCGCGGCTGATGATGCCGTGCTGATGGCCGAACGCGATGCGGCGCTGGCCAATGAAGCACTCGCCGACGCGAACCGCCGCACGCGTCGCCTGGCCGAGGGCCTCGCGACGCTGGATGCCGAACGGGCTTCGGCCGAGGCCGATTGCCCGCACCCCGACACGCTCGCGCAGGCCGATGCGCTGGCCGAAGCGGCACTGCTCGCCGCCGAACAGGCGCGCGCGGCGCAGGATCGGGCCGAACTCGCCCGCGCCAGCGCACAGGCCGCGCACGCGGATGCACGGCGGCTGCTTGCCGAAGGCGAGGCGCGCCGTGCCGCACTCGGCGCCGAAGCCGCGGCATCGGGTACCCGCGCCCGCCGGGCTGCCGAGCAGCATGCGCGGCTCTGTGCGGAACGCGCGGGTGCCGAGGCGATGCGCATCGGGCATGAGCGGCTGGAAGCAATCCGCGAAATCCGCATCGCGGCCGAGGATGTCGAAGGCGCCGCACGCGGCAGGCTGGAATCTGCGGAAGCCGGACGCATCGAGGCCTCGACCGCGCTGGCATCGGCGCGGAAGGCCCTGGCGGACACCGAGGCCGAGGCGGGCATGCTCACCGCCGAGATTGAGGGTCTGTCACGCCTGGTCGGCGCCGCCGGCGGCAATGAAGCGCCGATCCTCAATGCCCTGACCTTGCCGCCCGGGCTGGAGGCGGCAGTGGCCGTGGCACTCGGCGAGACCCTGGAGAGTGCCGCCTCGTCCGCCGCCGCACGGTTCTGGCGCGACTTGCCGAGCCTGCCCGCCGCGCAATTGCCGGGCGATGCGACGCCGCTGGCGGCGCTGGTCGAAGCGCCGGCCCTGTTGCGCCGCGCGCTGGGGTCGATCGGCCTGTTGCCGGACGGCGGCGATGGCGACGGCCTGCACGCTGCGCTGCTGCCGGGTCAAAGCCTGGTGACGCGCGCAGGCGCGCTGTGGCGCTGGGACGGCCACGTCGTGCGCGCGGGAACGCCTAGTGCCGCCGCCGTGCGCCTCGCGCAGCGCAACCGCATCCGCCTGGCGAAGGTATCGCTGGGGGAGGCGATGGCGCGGGTCCAGGACCTCAGGACCGAAGCCGCGAAGCAGCTGGCGGCGGAGGCGGATGCGCTGGTGGCCGAGCGCGAGGCCCGCGTTGCACGCGGCGAAGCGGAGCGCGCACTGGGCATCGAGCGCGCCGCCGAGGCGAAGCTGCTCGCCGAAGCCGCCGCCGTCGAAGGTCGGATCGCCGCGCTCGAGCCGCAAATCACCGCCCTCGCGATCGAACGCGATGGCGCCGAGCAGCTTCATGGCGAAGCGCAGGCGGCACTGGCCGCGCTGCCTGCCTTGGCCCTTGCGGAGGCGGAAGCCGCCCGCCGCGCCGCCGCCGCGCAGGCCTCCATCACCGCCGAGGCCGCCGCGCGCGAAGCGCAGCGACAGGCGAGCGACGCGCGGGACCAGCATCGCGCCGCTGCCCAGCGACTTCAGGCGCGCGCCGCCGAAAGCCAAGGGCGCCTCGCCGCCCTGCTGCCGCAGCAGGTGCGCCTGACCGAAGATTTGGCCGCGGCGCAGGCGGCGGAGAACGCCGCGCTCGCCGTGCAGGCCGCGCTGCCGCCGCTTGAGACGACCCGTGACCAAGCCGCCGCCTGCATCGAGGCCGCGACCTCAGCCCGAACGATCGCGGTGGCCGCCGAGGCCGCGCTGTCCGAGGCCGAAATCAGGCTGCAAGCGCTGCGCGAGGACGCCGCGCGGCTGGCGACGCGCCATGCCGAGGCGACCATGCGCGAAGGCCTTCTCGCACCCCAATGCACCGCGCAGGCCGCCGAGCATGCGGAGGCCGTCGAGGCACTTTCTGTCGCCCTCGCCGAGCACGCGGCGCTGCCCGATCTCGCCCAGCTGCGCAATGAGGTTGAGGAAACCCGGCGCATCGCCGCCGATGCCCGCGCCGAGGAAGCGACCCGCCGCGCCGCCCTGTCCGCACTGACGCAGGAAGGTGCGCGCCTTCAGGAACGGTCCGCCGCGCACGCCCTCGACGCCGAAAACTGGCGCGGCCGAGCCATCGCCGCCGATCTGCGACTCGCGGAACTTCGCCAACGCGCGGCCACCGCCACCGCCGAGGTCGAATCCCTCGCCGAACTCCCGGAAGCCGCCGCCGCCCAACGCTCGGCGGCGGCGCGCTTGCTCGCCGAGGCCGAGGCGCTTCATGCCACCGCCGCGCGGCGTCTGGCGGAAGCCGAAACCCAGCTCCGCCAAGGCCAGGATGCCCGCCACGCCGCCGACGCCGCCTTCGCCAAGGCGCGCGAGGCTCTGCTTCGTGGCGAGTCGGCCCACGAGGCCGCGGAGGCCGCCGCGTCAGCCGTGACCGCCCGCATCGCCGAACGCCTTGGCGATGGCGCGCAATTGCCCCCACCGCCCGAAGAACTGTCCGACGCCGCCGAGGATCGCGCCCGCCGCAAGGTCGAACGCCTCATCCGCGAGCGCGAGGAGATGGGCCCCGTCAACCTCCTCGCCGATACGGAGATGACGGAGGCCGAGGCGCGCATCGCCGCGATCGGCGCCGATCGCGAGGAAATCAGCACCGCCATCGCCAAGCTGCGCGGCTCGATCGGCCACCTTAACCGGGAGGGCCGCGACCGGCTACGCGTCATCTTCGACCGCGTCGACACCGAGTTCCGCTCCCTCTTCGCGCGCCTGTTCGGCGGCGGCCGCGCGCACCTGGCCCTCGTCGGCAGCGACGATCCACTGGAGGCCGGGCTCGAGATCTTCGCGGAGCCGCCGGGCAAGAAGCTGTCGGCACTGAGCCTGCTTTCGGGTGGCGAGCAGGCGCTGACTGCCTTGTCGCTGATCTTCGCGGTGTTCCGCTGCAATCCCGCTCCGGTCTGCGTGCTCGACGAGGTCGATGCACCGCTCGACGATGCGAATGTTGAGCGCTTGTGCGATCTGCTCGACGGCATGGCGGCGGAATCCGGGACACGCTTCCTGATCGTGACGCACCACCCGCTCACCATGGCGCGGATGCACCGGCTCTACGGCGTGACCATGCAGGAACGCGGCGTATCGCGGTTGCTGAGCGTCGATCTTGGCGTGGCCGTCGCAATGTCCGAAGCTTGACTCAGGCGAGCCAGGCAAGTGCTTCGCGTTGCGGTTGGATTGACCGCGGTCGGATCCTGAAATTTACGCCACCTTGCTTGACACGCTGCCCCCCTCCCCTTACCAGCCGGATGCCTTCCGGGGGATAACCGCTTGGGGGGGGCAAAACGTGGCTGAACAAGACAACTTCGACGATCGGCTTCGGCAAGCCAGGGCCCGCAAGGGCCTCGACATCGCGCCTGAAAAGGGCGAGGGCAAGCCGGTGAGCGGTAACGGAGTTGGGTTCCGCGCGGGGGTCGAGGTGGTTTCGGCGCTTATCGTCGGGATCGGGTTGGGCACGATCCTGGATCGCTGGCTCGGCACTTGGCCCTGGCTCTTCCTGGTATTCTTCCTCATGGGGGGCGTCGCCGGCGTGCTGAACGTCTTTCGCCTGTTCAACCCGCGCAGCGGCGCCAAGTAGACGCACGTTTGACAGCTGGGATTGGAGAGGCGCTGGTGGCGACCGAAGGCAAGACGATCGACGCCCTGAGCCAGTTCGAACTGACGCCCGTGCTGGGCATCATCGGACGCTCGGTCGGGTTTTCGCAGTCCAACCTGCACATGGTCGTAGCATCCGGCCTGATCATCGCCCTGCTCGTCTACGGTATGCGCTCGCGCGCCGTGGTGCCCGGCCGCCTGCAGGCCGCGGCGGAGACCATGTACGATTTCGTGCACGGCATCGTCGATGAGCAGATCGGGCATGGCGGCAAGCGCTTCTTCCCCTTCGTCTTCGCACTGTTCATGTTCGTGCTCATGGGCAACCTGCTGGGTCTGATGCCCTACGCCTTCACCTACACCAGCCACATCGCGGTGACGTTCGGCCTCGCGCTCCTCGTCTTCGTCGTCATCACCGTCGTGGCGCTGGTCATCCACGGCAAGCATTTCTTCAGCTACTTCTTCCCCGAAGGCACGCCAATCTGGCTGGCGCCGATTATCATCCCGGTCGAAGTCGTCTCCTACCTGTCGCGGCCGATCAGCCTCTCCATCCGTCTGTTCGCGAACATGGTCGCGGGGCACGTGATGCTGAAGGTGTTCGCGACCTTTATCGTCCTGTTGGGCGGGCTTGGCACGGTGGGGCCCTTCCTGGCCACGCTGCCGCTCGCCATCAACGTCGCCCTGGTCGCGTTCGAAGTCCTGGTGGCCGTCCTGCAAGCCTATGTCTTCGCCGTCCTGACCAGCATCTATCTGCATGACGCGGTGCACCTGCACTGAGTCGCTGCGGTCCGAGTTAAACCTGAGAAAGAAGGATTGTCTCCACATGGAAGTTGCTGCCGCCAAGGCCCTCGGGGCCGGTATCGCCGTCATCGCGCTGTTCGGCGTGGGTCTCGGCATCGGGAACATTTTCTCCGCGCTGATCACCAGCGTTGCGCGCAACCCGGCGGCCGAGCCGGCGCTGCGCAGCATCGGCATTCTGGGCTTCGCGCTGACCGAGGCGGTGGCGCTGTTCGCCCTGCTGATCGCCTTCCTCATCCTGTTCTCCTGAACAGGGCGCGCGCCGGCCGCAAACCGCGGCTGGCGTGCTTTTTTTGAGGTCGAGAGGACACGCGATGCCGCAGCTGCAATTGAATGAAATGATGGTCGGCCAGGTCGTCTGGCTGTTCCTGATTTTCGGCGCGCTGTACTACATTCTTTCGACCTACGCGCTCCCGCGGGTTGCGGTCGTGCTGCAGGATCGTGCCGCCCGGATCGAGGGCGATCTCCAAGCCGCCTACTCGGCCAAGAGCGAAGCGGATGCGGCGATGTCCGCGCTGCGCGACGCGACGTCGAAGGCACGCGCGGATGCCCAGGGCGCGATCGCCACAGCCACGGCCGAGGCCACTGCCGCAGCTCAGACGCGTGCCGAGGCGCTCAACGCGACGTTGAACGCCCGCATTGCCGAGAGTGAGGCGCAGATCGACCGCGCCCGTGTTTCGGCCATGGGCGCCCTGCGCGAAGTGGCGTCGGAGACGACGGCGGGGCTGCTGAACAAGCTGACCGGACGCGCCGATGACGCGGCCATCGCGCGCGCCGTTGACCAGGCGCTCGCGGCGCGTACGGGGGGCTGAGCCATGGAACACCACTACGAACACTTCTGGCTCGACCCGAAATTCTGGGTCGCCGTCAGCTTCGTCGTCTTCGTCGCCCTCGTCGGTAAGCTCGCCTGGGCCAAGATCACCGAGGCGCTCGATGGCCGCGCCGCCCGCATCCGTGCGGAACTCGAGGAAGCCGCACGCCTGCGTGCGGAAGCCGAGACCATGCTGAAGCAGGCCGTCACCGACCGCGAGTCTGCCCTCATCGAGGCCCAGACCATGATCGAGCGCGCCAGGGTGGAAGCGGAGCAGCTCGGCAAGACGATGGCCGCCGAGGCCGAGCTCGCCGCCCAGCGCCGTGAGCGGATGGCGATGGACCGCATTTCCGCCGCCCAGGCCGGTGCCATCACCGCCGTGCGTCACGCCGCCGCCGAGATCGCCGTTGCCGCCGCCCGCGCCGTGCTCGCGGAGCAACTCGACGCCACCGCTGACGGAGCGTTGATCGACAGCGCCACCGCCGACCTGCCGCGCGCCCTGCGCGCCGCCTAAGCATACGTATTCCGGCAGGCGGGGCGGCAACGCCCCGTTTGCATCGGCGGGTTTCCCGGTTAGCGTCGCGCTTCCACTCACTCACGCGACAGGAACCCCATGCGCCATCTGACGCTCGCCGCCGTGCTGCTCGCCGGCACCTGCCTTTCAGCCGATGCCAACGTCTTCCGCTGGGCCAATGACGGCGACGTCAACTCCATGGATCCCTATGCGCGGCAGGAGACCTTCCTTCTCGCCTTCAACTCCCATTTCTACGAACCGCTGGTCCGCCGGAACCGGGAGATGGGTGTGGAAGCGGCGCTTGCAGAGCGCTGGGAGATGGTCTCGCCGACCGTGTGGCGCTTCCACCTCCGGCAGAATGTGCGCTTCTCCGACGGCACACCCTTCACCGCCGATGATGTTTTGTTCAGCGTCCAGCGCGTCCGCGCGCCCGGCTCCAACCTGTCTACCGCCCTCGCCTCCGTTAAGGAGGTACGCAAGGTCGATGACTTCACGATCGACGTTGAGACGACCAATCCGAACCCCATCCTGCTGCAGGAAATCACCAACTGGGGCATCATGTCGCGGGTCTGGGCCGAGCGGAACAACGCCACGCGACCCGCCGACCTCACCACCCGCGAGGAGAATTTCGCAACCCGCAACGCGATGGGCACCGGTCCCTTCCTGCTGCAAAGCCGAGAGCCCGACCGCCGCACGGTGATGGTGCCGAACCCCGGCTGGTGGGATACCCCGACGCACAACATCACCCGCGCCGAGCTGAACATCGTGGCGAACGACGCGACCCGCGTCGCCGCCCTGCTCTCGAACGAGCTCGACTTCGTCTACACCGTGCCGCCGCAGGACGTGGCCCGCATCAGCGCCACCAATGGCGTGCGCATCATCCAGGGGCCGGAGCTGCGCACCATCTATCTCGGCATGGACCAGATGCGGCCGGTGCTGCTGAAGTCCGATGTCACCGGGCGCAACCCCTTCCAGGACGTGCGGGTCCGTCGCGCGATGCAGCTCGCGATCGACACGACAGCGATCCAGCGCAGCGTGATGCGCGGGCAGTCGCGCCCGACCAATCTCACCTACGGCCCCGGCGTGAACGGTTTCCTCGAAGCCGATGACCAGCGCCCCGCCGTGGATCTGCCGCGCGCCCGCACCCTGCTCACCGAGGCGGGGTTCCCCAACGGCTTCGGCGTCACGCTCGATTGCCCGAACGACCGCTACGTGAACGACGAAGGCATCTGCACCGCGGTCGTCGCGATGCTCGCACGCATCAACATCCGCGTGACGCTGAATGCCCAGACCCGCGTGCGCTATTTCGCCGAGGTCAACGGGCCGCGCTACAACACCAGCTTCTATCTGCTGGGTTGGACGCCTGCGACGAGCGACGCGCACAACGCGCTGTTCAGCCTGGCCGGCACCCGCGACGGTGCGCGTGGCGTGTTCAACAATGGCGGGTACTCGAACCCCCGCCTCGACACGTTGATCGATCGCATCGCGGTTGAATCGGACCAGGCGACACGGCAGCGCCTGATCTCCGAAGCATCAGGGGTGATCCGCGACGATGTGGCGTACATCCCGCTGCACCAGCAGCAGATCGTGTGGGCGGTGCGGCAGGGATGGAACGTGGTGCAGACGGCGGATAATTATATCCAGCTGCGGCATGTGCGGTTTGGAAACTGAAGAAGGCGGGGGAAAGAATTCCCCCGGCCCCTTCTTTTAATTTTGGGATGTGGGCATCACTACGATTCGGCCAGAGGCGATGAGGCCGAGGTAGAGGGAGCCGATGTGGCTCGCGTGGGCGACCAAGCCGCGCGGGAGGCCGGCGATGAGGCCGGCAACGGGGACCAGTTCCACGGTGATGTCCTCGGCCAGGTCGAGGGATTGCTCGGCGATACGGCGGGCATTCAGGGCGAAGTAAAAATGCACCCGGTTCGTGGCGTGCGCCGGATCGTTGAACGGTGACGCGTACTCCGTGAAGGTCTCGGCCGCGTAACCGGTCTCCTCGAGAAGCTCGCGTTCCGCGGCCAGGCGGACCTCGCCCTCGCCATCCTCATCGACAACACCGCCAGGAAGTTCGAGCAGCGCCGCTTCCGCACCAGGGCGGAATTGCCGCACCATCACAACGCGCTCATCCGGCGTGATGGCGACCACATGCACCCACGGCCGCCAATGCAGCATGTACCAGGGGTCGAGCTCGGTCCCCCGGCCGGTAACCCAAGACTCCGCCCGCAGGTCGATCCACCTGTCCTTGACCAGCGAACGCGAGCCGACACGCCGCCAGGGCCGTGTCACAAGGACGGCACTGGATTTCGACGCGTGCCGGGCGCCCAAATGGCCACTGTCGGCGAGTCCATTGCCCCGACGCTACGTGCACCGCTTGAGGGCACACTTACCTCCCGCGCCGCGATGCCGACCCAGCGGCCGCAAAGGGGCCACCGGCAGTTCGGCGAGCCAAGCAGCCGCAGGCGGCGCCCTGCGCTCGATCGCGACAAGTGCGCAGACGAACGGCCATTCTTCATGACCGCTGGTATCACTCCGCCGCCTGCAACTGGTTCGCCTGGGCATAGGCCTCCAGAGGCGCGCAGGTGCACACCAGGTTCCGGTCGCCATACACATTGTCCACACGCTTCACCGGGGGCCAATACTTGTGGGCCCGCACATACGGCAGCGGGAACGCGGCCTGCTCGCGCGAATACGGGTGCGTCCAGTTATCCGCCATTACCTCCGCGGCGGTGTGCGGCGCGTTCTTCAACAGGTTGTCCGACCTGTCCGACTCGCCTCGCTCGACAGCACGGATTTCGGCCCGGATCGCGATCATCGCCTCACAGAACCGGTCGATCTCCGCCTTGGGCTCGCTCTCGGTGGGCTCGACCATGAGCGTGCCGGTGACCGGCCAGGACATTGTCGGCGCGTGAAAACCGTAATCCTGCAGGCGCTTAGCGATGTCCTCGACGAGAACGCCGCCGCCCTGCCCGAACCCACGGCAATCGAGGATGCACTCATGGGCAACCATGCCCTTGGCGCCGCGGTAGAGCACCGGGAAATGCCCATCCAGCCGCCGCGCGATGTAGTTGGCGTTGAGGATGGCGACCTCGGTCGCGCGCGTCAGGCCCTCGGCGCCCATCATGCGGATATAGGCGTAGCTGATCGGCAGGATCGCCGCGCTCCCGAACGGTGCCGCCGAGATGACGATGCCGCTTTCCGCCGGACCGGCTTCGATCAACTGCGGATGGCCTGGCAGGAACGGCGCGAGCTCCGCCGTCACGCCGATCGGGCCAACACCGGGGCCACCGCCGCCATGGGGAATGCAGAACGTCTTGTGCAGGTTCAGGTGGCAGACATCTGCGCCGATGCTGGCCGGGCTAGTGAGGCCGACCT
>JAQGHV010000080.1 GCA_028288785.1 Rhodospirillales bacterium
GAGACCGTCACCAAGACCGACCGCGACCTCACCGTGGGCACCCGCCCCTATGGCATGGGCATCACGCCCAATGGCCAGTGGGCGGTGGTCGCCAATATCGGCCGCGGCACCGGCGACGCCGACACCGTCAGCCTGATCGACCTCCGGCGCGATTTCTACCTCACCGTCGATACCATCAGCGTCGGCCCGACGCCCGAGGGTATCCAGGTGAGCCCCGACAATCGCCATGTCGCGGTCACCATTCACAATGGTTCGGCACGGCCGCCCGGGCATCCGCTGCTCGGCGTTGGGCAGCTCGTGATCCTGCGCATCGAGAATGGCCGCCTGCGCCGCGTGGCCCAGGCCCCGACGGGCCCCTGGGCGCAGGGCGTCGCCTTCTCCCGCGACGGCCGCACCATCGTGGTGCAGAACATGGCGGACCGGAACCTCTCCGTGTTCCGCTTCGACGGCACGCGGTTGACCGATACCCGCCAGCGCATTCCAGTCGGCGGCGGTCCCGCCGCCATCCGCACGGCTGAGCGTTGAGCGCGCGGAAGCATTGAGGAGACACGCCGTGGCCGATATTGACTACTACGTCTCGCTCAACAGCCCCTGGACCTATCTAGGTTCGGGGCGGATCGAGGCTATCGCCGCGCGCCACGGCGCCACCCTGCGGATCTGGCCGGTGGATTTCTCGATCATCTTCCCGGCCTCCGGCGGGTTGCCACTGCCGAAGCGCTCACCCCAGCGCCAGGCCTACCGGATGCAGGAGCTGGCGCGCTGGCGCGAGCATCTCGGCTCACCGCTCACCCTGCGCCCGGCGGTCTTTCCGTTCTCGGAACCACTGGCCGCGCATGCCGTCATCGCGCTGCGCGAGGGAGGCGATGATGCCGGCGCGGTTCGCCTCGCGCACCGGGTGTTGCGCGCGGTCTGGGCCGAGGAGGCGAACCCGGGGTTGCCCAGCACGCTGGCCACGTTGATTACCGAATGCGGCCTCGATGCCGGGCCTTTGCTGGAATTGGCGGCGGAACCGCGTTGGGCGGAGCGGCGCCAGGCTGACAGCGCGGCGGCCCTCGCCCGCGGCGTGTTTGGTGCGCCGACGTATGTGATCGGCGCGCAGATGTTCTGGGGCCAGGACCGCCTGGAGTTCGTGGATCGCGCGCTTGTTGTCGGCCGTCATGAAGAATGACAGCCGACAACAAGCCGTTTTTTGTGCCCTCAAGCACCGGGCGCACGCTCCCGCGTGCTTGGCTCGCCGGACTTCCGGCGGCGGCCATTTGGCCGCTTAGCAGCGGTAGAGGACGCATGCAGTTGAGTTTGGAACCGCAGGGCGCCTGATCCTCAGCCGTTCGGTTGACATTCCCGCTCGACAGCTCCTTCCCCAACCTGATGTCCGAGGCCGAAACCCTCGCCGGCTATGCCGCCGTGACCGAGCCCATGACAGTGCGCATTGAGGGCATCCTGCCCGGCCCGATCGAGCGCGCCTGCGCCTGGCTCACGGTCAGCGACCTGCGCCGGCGCTGGCTCGCCGCGGGTGAGATGGAGCTGCATCGGTGGCCGCGTGGATCTCATCTGGCGCAATGACGAGCTCGCCGGCCACAAGGAAGCCCGGCCCGAAGGTGCGGATGCCGAGCACCGGATGGAGAACGTGATCACCCAGCTCGAGGCCCCGCGCCTGCTTGGCTTCGGCTGGGGCGAGATCGCCGATCTCACCTTCGAGCTGGAGCCTGCCGGACGCGACGTGCGCCTCACCATCACCCATCGCAGGCTGCCGAGCCGCGAGATGATGACCAAGGTCGCGCTGGCTGGCACGCCCATCTCGACCTGCTGGTGGCGGTCGCCGACGACCGCCCGCTGCCGCCGTTCTGGAGCCGGTGGCTGCCGCTGCGCGAGGAATACGACCAGCGCCTGCCGCAGTAGCGGTGCGGAAGGGATGGGGCTGGGCGGTCAGGCGCCGGCCGCATTTCCGCGCTGGCGTTCAGGTGCAGCAGGATACTGGATTGGACGTCGTGTCCCTCCAGCAAACCAAGTCGGGCGCCATCGTTGGCCGAGTACTTGGGTGGAGCGCCTTCGCGTCCAAGACCTGGGAAGTGCGCGCCCGACGAGAAACTGGGCGACGTGCAGTCGCGCGTCGACATGCTGAGCGGACCGTCCTTCGCTCCCAGCGAAGCGCGAATCCCTGTCGCACAAAACCACATCCGCAGACCGGCTGCGCCGGGCTTGGCGCGGACGCGCCGGTGGCCCTACCCTCGCCGCACCAACACACGATGGGGCCCCTCATGAATCGTCGACACTTGATGGGTGCCGGCGCGGCGCTGCTCACCGCGCCCGCGCTGGCCCAGACCGCGCCGCACCAGCATGCACCGGAGCTGCGCCCGCTCACGCCCTCGGCGGTACCCTACAACAACCTGTTCCAAGGCGGCGCGCCGCATCACATCACGCCACAACAGGAAGCCCAGCGCTTTACCGACAGCAACGCGCCCGCCGGGCCGCCCGGTCGCTGGGTGGCACGCGCCGCGATGCCGATCCCCCGCAGCGAGATGGCCTGGGCCACAGCGTGGGAGGGCCGCATGCACGTCGTCGGCGGCTATGGCGAAGGTCAGGTCAACCGCGCGTACCACACGGTCTACGACCCCGCCGCCGACCGCTGGTTCGACGCCGCCCCCCTGCCGCGCGGTGCCAATCACGTGGCCGTAGTCGCCGATGCTGGCCGGGTCTATGCGCTAGGCGGTTTCATCGAGCAGAACCGCGCCTGCGACGACAAGGCCTTTGTTTATGAGGTCGCCGCCGACCGCTGGCGAGAGATCGCCTCCCTGCCCCGCCCGCGTGGCGCCGCCGCGGCCGTGTTCCTTGCCGGCAAGCTGCACCTGATCGGCGGTGCCTCGGACCCCGCGCCGGAGCGTGCGAGCGTGGGCTGGCACGAGGTCTATGATCCGGCCGCCGACAAGTGGGAGCTGCGCCGGCCGCTGCCCGCCGCGCGCGACCATGTCGGCTGTGTCACCTACAATGGCTTCATCCACGTCGTCGGCGGACGCTTCAACACCTTCCAGTACAACACCGACCTGCACCACATCTACCTGCCGGCGCGCGACACCTGGGAGGAGCGGGCGCCGCTGCCGACCGCGCGTTCGGGCCATGGCATGGTGATCTACCGCGACCGCTTCTTCTGCATGGGCGGCGAGGGCGGCATCCTTGAGCGCGGCCAAGCGATCGACGCCAAGGTGTTCGGCCAGATGGAGAGCTACGACCCCGCGACCAACACCTGGCAGAAGCACGCGCCGATGCTGACCCCGCGTCACGCGGTGGCCGCCGTCGCGATCGGCGACTGGATCTACGTTGCCGGTGGTGGGGCCGTGCTGGGTGGCGCCGTTCAGTCCGCAGTGCATGAGGCGTTCACGCTCGGGTAGTTCCCTTGAATGGGGAAAGGAATTCCCCCCACCAACCCGCGCCATTAGCCAAAAACAAAAGAAGGGGTCCGGGGAATTCTTTCCCCGGCCTCCTCAGCCCCGCCCCACCAGCACCTGCGCCAGCCGCCGCACCCCCAGCACCTGCTGGCGTAGCCAGCCGCCCTTGGCCATGCCCTCCGGCGCGCTGGGGTCCCCGGTCTCGGGGTAATGGTCGCGCCGAAAATCCGCGGTGCCGAACATCCAGTCCCAGACCGGCAGCAGCACCCCGTAGTTTTTGCCCGACTGCCCGACAGAGAACACCCCGTGGTGCGCGCGGTGGAAGCGCGGGGAGACGATCAGGCGCTCTCCGACGCGGCCGTAGGAGGTTCGGATATTCGCGTGGCTGAGGCTCTCGGCGAGGCGGAGGATCAGCAGGATCACCGGGAACTGGCCGACGGGCACGCCGATTAGAAGTGCCAGCGCGCCGAACCAGAGGGCGGCGAGGACATCATCCAGGATGTGGTTGCGGTCATCGGTCCAGAAGGTCATCTGGGTCTGGGCATGGTGCACGGAATGCAGCGCCCACCACCAGCCGAAGCGGTGCTGGAACCGGTGGCGCCAGTACTCGCCAAAATCGAGGATGACGACGTAGCAGGCGAGCGCCAGCAGCGGGTATTCGCGCAGCAGGGGGAACAAGGTCTCCAGCGTCGGCGGGACGAATCCGGTGTAGGCGATGGTGCCGTCCAGCCAGCGTTGCGCGCCGTTGAGCAGGACGAAGGCCAGCAGCGGCAGGATGCCGACGCGCGCGAGGATGGTGTAGATCATGTCCGTATGGACGGCGCCGCGATCCGGCCAGCGCTCCACCGGGTTCGCCGCTTCGAGGGGTCGGCAGACCACCCAGGAGACGACGATGCCAACCAGCCCGAAGACCGCGAAGTCGAGCCATTGATAGAGGTCGTCGGCGTAGTTCATCAGGCCCATCGCATAGAGCGCGGGCTGCAAACCGGCCGTGTAGAGCCAGCCGATGAAAGCGGCGTAAGTGGAGTAGATGGCGTCGATCATGCGATGCCAGTTGCGGGCAGCAGCGCGAAGTTCAAGCCGCGCGCCTTCAGCCCCTCGATGAGCGGTTCCAGCACGCCGGCATAGGGCTCCCGCCTGCTGGCGACGCCCCAATGCATGACCAGCACCTCGCCATCGCCGATCGCGCGGAGGCTGCGGGCGAGCAGCGCCGCGTTCGGCGAGGCGGCGGAGTCGAGTTCATCGCCGAGGAAGCCCGACCGGGTCCAGCGCTGATGCGTGAGGCCGCAGCTGCGCGCCATCGCCAGCGCCCCGGGCGTCGTAATGCCACCCGGCGCGCGCCAGAGCGGCAGCACCTGGGCCCCGGGAGCAATGGCGCGCAGCCGGGCCATGGGCCGCTCCAGCTCGGCGCAGAGCGCGGCCTGGTCGAGCATCTCGACGCCAGGGCCGCCGCGCTGGGCATAGCGCAGGCGGCCAGGCGCGGGATCACCGCGGAAATACCAGTGCCGCCATGTGTGGGAGGCGAAGGCGTGCCCCTCGGAGACGCGCGCGCGCCAGAACGGTGCCCAGGCATCCGAGAGGCTACGCTCGCCGGTATGGGTAGGCTCGTCGGCAAGGAACAGGGTGGCGCGCACCTCCTGGCGGCGCAGGATGACGGCGATCTGCTCCGCCTCGCGCCCCCAGCCAGTGTCGATTGTCAGGTACACCCGGCCGCGGGACTGCGCGATAGCGGGTCGCGCCAGGGCAAGCGCAGAAATTGCCGTGAGGAGCCCACGCTTATTCACCGCGCACCGGCTGCACGAAGACGCCATGCGGCGAGCGGCCCACCCGGATGGTCTCAAGATCACCGGTGCGCGGGTCGAGGATGCCCACACGCTGCACCCAGCGCAGGGTGACCCAGATGCGCCCTTCCGGGTCGAAGGCGATGCAGTCCGGACCACCCGGCACCTCGTAGCTGTGGGTGATCTCCAGCGTTTCCGGGTTGATCGCGATGATGCGGCTGTCGACCCGGCTGGTGCCGTAGAGCACGCTGCCGTCCGGCGAGGGGAAGATGGTGTGGGCGCCGCGCCCGATCGGGATCTGCCGCTCCACCTGCCGTGTTTCCGGGTTGAGCACGGCGAAGTGGCTCTCGCCCATCACGCCAACCAGCAGCCGACCGCGTACCCACGTGATGCCCGCAGGCTCCCGCCCGACCTCCGCCTGCCATGCCGGCTGACGCGTCGCGAGATCGATCGCGACCACGCTGCGCACGCCCTGCAGCGTCACGTAGGCCATCCGGCTTTCCGGATCAAAGGCGATGTGGCTCGGCTTGTCGCCGACGCGGAGGCGCTGCAGCAGCGACAGGTCGCGCGCGTCGTAGATATCCACCTGGTTGCGCCGCAGGGAAGCGACGACCAGGAATTTCCCGTCCGGCGAGTAGGCCAGGTGATAGGGATTAGAGACACGCACGCGGCGCCGCACCTCGGCGGTGGCGGGGTCCATGACGAAGAGCTCGTTGCCGCCGGAATCGGCAATCAGCAGGTCGCGGCCATCCGGCGTCAGGGTCAGGTGGTGCGGCTCACGCAAGGCCGGGATGCGGCGGATCTCGGTGCGGGTCACGCTGTCGATGAGCGAGATGGTGGCGTCGCCCGAATTCAGCACGTAGATCAGGTTTGCCCGCGCCGAAGGTGCGAACAGGACAAAGCCGATCCAAACCAAGGTGCGGGCGAGCTTCATGAAGAACGGGGAATGCCCGCCGGACTGGCGACGCGCAAGGCCCTTGTTTGGGTCGCCCTCGGCGCCGGCTCCTCGCTTGCCGAGTGGCTGGTGGCGTGAACGTGAACTTGGCTGCGCGGAAATGCAGCACATAATTGTTGCTGATTCGTTACATAACGAAGCAGGTGGAAACCATTGGGAAGGCGTATTCCGTCGAGAACCACTGACCGCGCGACGCGCGGCAAGGACCCCCGGTCAGTCGTCGTCGCGCATGGGAATGCCGGCGCAGACACCACCGTCGATCGTGATCACCTGCCCCGTCATGAACGCCGCCGCCGGCGAGGCCAGGAACACCGCCGCGCCCGCGATCTCGTCGGGCTCGCCGATACGCTTCAGCGGCGTGTCGCGCGTACGCTTCTTGTAGATGTCCGGGTTCTCCCAAAGGGCACGGGCGAAATCGGTGCGCACCAGGCCGGGTGCGATGGCATTGGCGCGGATGTTCTGGTGCCCGTGGCTGACCGCCAGGTTGCGCGCGAGCTGCATGTCGGCCGCCTTCGAGATCGCATAGGCGCCCAGCACCGGCGATCCACGGAACCCGCCGATCGAGGAGATGATGATGATCGACCCGCCACCACGCGCCGCCATGCCCGGGATGACCATGTAGCTGAGCCACATGTTCGACTTGATGTTCGACGCCATGATCTTGTCGAAGATCTCATCTGGCATGGTGTCGGCCGAACCGAAATGCGGGTTGATGGCGGCGTTGCACACCACAACGTCCACATGGCCCCAGCGCGCGATCGTCGCATCCACCAGCGCCTGCAGTTCCGGCTTGCGCCCGATGTTGCAGGCCATTGCGAAGGCGGTGCCGCCCTTGGCCGTGATGCCGGCGACCACTTCCTCGCAGGCCTCGATCCGGCGGGAGGAGACGACAACCTTCGCGCCGTGCTCGGCCAACCGTTCCGCAATCGCGCGGCCGATCCCCTTGCTCGCCCCGGTGACGATGGCGACCTTGCCGGTGAGATCGAATAGCGACATGCGGTTTTCTCCTGCTTTGTCCGCAGGTCACCATGATGGCGGACGTCCGGCAATGGCTTGCCGCGCCCGGCGCCTTGCCAGAGTATGGCGCCAACGGGATGAGGAAGCGGGTCGATGAGCGAATTCGTGCGGCATAAGCGCCTGGGCGAAACCCATGTGCTGCGCATCACCAACCCACCGGTGAACACGCTGAGGACCGAGGTGCGCGTCGGCCTAGCGGCCGGGCTGGAGGCCGCTGCCGGCGCCCGCGCGGTGCTCATCATCGGTGAGGGCCGCGGCTTCTCCGCCGGCGCCGAGATGACCGAGTTCGGCAAGCCGCGCGTACCCCCCTCCCTCACCGAAGTGTTCGACGCCATCGCCGCCTTCCCCGGCCTGGTGGTCGCCGCGATCCACGGCAACGCCTTGGGCGGCGGGCTGGAACTCGCCCTCGCCTGCCATGCGCGCGTGGCCTCGCCCGGCGCGTCGCTGGGCCTGCCCGAGGTCAAGCGCGGCTTCGTCCCGGGCGCCGGGGGCACCCAGCGCCTGCCGCGACTGATCGGCGCCGAGGCAGCGATGGACATCATCGTGACAGGCGAACCGGTGCGCTCCGAGAAGGCCTTGGCGCTGGGCTTCATCGACGCCGTGCTGGAAGGGCCGCTGGAGGAAGCGGCACTCGCCTGGACGCGCAACGCGCTGGCAGTCGGCGCCAAGTTCACCCTCGCCGCCGAACGCACCGACCGCATCGCAGGGCAGGACATGGCCGCCTTTGATGCCAAGGCCGCCACCCTGCTCAAGCGCAGCCGCGGCCAGGCCAGCCCGCGCGGCTGTGTCGAGGCAGTGCGCGCCGCCGTCACCCTGCCCTTCGCCGAAGGTCTCGAGCGGGAGCGCGCGCTGTTCGCCGAACTCGTCGCAGGCGAGCAAAGCCGTGGGCTGCGCCACATCTTCTTCGGCGAACGCGAAGTCCTGCGCGTTCCCGGCATGCCCGCCGACACCGCGCCCCTGCCCGTCAACCGAGCGGTCGTCATCGGCGCCGGCACCATGGGCGGCGGTATCGCGATGAGCTTTGCGAACTTCGGCGTCCCGGTGACCGTGGTCGAACGCGATGCCGGTGCATTGGAAAAGGGCCTCGCGCGGTGCCGCGCGAACTGGGAGCGCACCGTCACCAGCGGGCGCCTGAGCCAAGCCGACTACGAGACGCGCGCCGCCCTGCTCACCGGCAGCACCGACATGGCGGTGGTCGCGGAAGCCGACCTCGTGATCGAAGCGATCTATGAGGATATGGACGCCAAGAGAGCGGTCTTCGCCGAACTCGACCGCCTCGCGCGGCCTGGCGTGGTGCTGGCGTCCAACACCTCCACCCTCGACATCGACGCCATCGCAAGCGTGACCAAGCGCCCCGAGCTCGTCGTGGGCATGCACTTCTTCAGCCCCGCCAACGTCATGCGCCTGCTCGAGATCGTCCGCGCCAAGGCCAGCAGCCACGCCGCCATCGCGACCGCCATGGCCGTCGGCAAGCGCATCGGCAAGCTCGCCGTCGTCGTCGGCAACTGCGACGGCTTCGTCGGCAATCGGATGACTGGCAAGCGGTCCCCACAGATCGAAAAACTGCTCCAGGAAGGCTGCCTGCCGCAGGACATTGACCGCGTCATGGAAGGCTACGGCATGGCCATGGGACCGCTCGCGACCGGAGACCTCGCCGGCCTGGATATCGGCGCCGCCGTGCGCCGTGCGCGGGGCACCGTCGCCCCCATCGCCGACGCCCTCGTCGCCGCCGGCCGCTACGGCCAGAAAACCAGCGCCGGCTGGTACAAATACGACGAAAAACGCACCCGCATGCCCGACCCCGAAGTCGAACGCATCATCCTGGAAACGGCCGAGAAACTACAAATCCGCCGGCGCACGATCAGCGACCAGGAAATCATCGAACGACTCATGCTGCCCATGGTGAACGAAGGCGCCCGCATCCTCGAGGAAGGCATCGCCGCACGCGCCATCGATATCGACGTCATCTTCGTCAACGGCTTCGGTTGGCCCGCCTGGCGCGGCGGACCCATGTTCTGGGCCGACCAACTCGGCCTCGCCACCGTACGAGACCGACTCGCACACTACGCCGAAACCACCAACTCCCCCGACCTGAAACCGGCCGCACTCATCGAAACGCTGGCAAGCCAAGGGGGACGCTTCTCCCCGGCGATGGGGTGAAGGTGGTCACGGCAGCAAGACCGGGGGCTTTGCGCCCTGACCCCCACCGGGGATCGCGCCGATCCCCGGACCCCTGCGTGTGTTGGTTCTTGGGTTTGGGAGGGCCGGGACGTTCACTGAAGCACCGGGTCGGTGAGGGGGCGCATGGTGCACCCGTCATCGCAGGAACTCGCCTGATGCGCCCCCTCACCAACCCGGCTCGACTCCGGCGGGAGACTCAACCCCTTCCCAATGCCCAGTACCAACGCATGGAGGTCCAGGATCGACACGATCCTGGTGGGGCCCAGAGGCAAAGCCCCGGCCTTTCTCCATGACCACCCGCACCCCCTTCCCCTGGGAGTCGCGTTACCCCCCTGGCATTGCCTGGGATGCGCCGATTGCGACCACGACGTTGGGCGAGCATTTGGCGGGTTCGGTGGCGCGGCATGCGGATCGGGTGGCGTTGATTTATCGGGAGACGCGGCTGGGGTATGCGGCGTTGGGGGAGTTGGTGCGGCGGTGTGCGGCCGGGTTTTTGGAGATGGCCGAGGCGCGCGGCGGGGTGGCGTTGTTGTTGCCCAATTCGCCGTGGCACAGCGTGGCATTTTTCGGGGCGGCATCGGCGGGCGTTCGGTTGATGCAGATGAGTCCGTTGGATGCGGAGCGGGAACTGGCGCACAAGCTGGCGGATAGTGGTGCGCGGGTGTTGGTGACGCTTGCGGAGGAAGGGCTGTTGCGGCGGGCGCGTGCGCTGCAGGCGCGCGGGTTGGTGGATCGGCTGGTGGTGGCGGATGA
>JAQGHV010000120.1 GCA_028288785.1 Rhodospirillales bacterium
GCGAGGTCCCGCACATCCAGCAATGCCATCTAGCCCTGGCCCCCCGGCAGCTTGCGCGGGTCGAACGCGTCGCGCACCGCCTCGCCCACGAAGATCAGCAAGGTCAGCATGGTGCCGAGCACGAGGAAGCCGGTCACCGCCAGCCACGGCGCCTGCAGATTGTTCTTGCCCTGGTTCACGAGCTCGCCGAGCGAGGCCGAGCCCGGCGGCAGCCCGAAGCCGAGGAAGTCGAGGCTCGCCAGAACGGTGACGCTCCCGGACAACGTGAAGGGCAGGAAGGTGAGGGTCGCCACCATCGCGTTGGGCAGGATGTGGCGCGCCATCAGCCGCGTGTCGGAGACGCCAAGCGCGCGCGCGGCACGCACGTAATCGAGGTTGCGCCCGCGCAGGAATTCAGCGCGCACCACGCCGGTGAGCCCCATCCAGGAGAACAGCAGCAGGAAGATTAGCAGCACCCAGAAGCTCGGCTCGATGATGCTGGCGAGAATGATGAGAAGATAGAGCTGCGGCATCCCCGACCAGATCTCGATGAAGCGCTGGAAGATCAGGTCGGTCGCACCGCCATAGAAGCCCTGCACCGCGCCGGCCGCAATGCCGACGACGCTGCTGATGATGGTGAGCGTGAAGCCGAACAGAACGCTTACCCGAAAGCCGTAGATGACGCGCGCCAGGACATCACGCGCCTGGTCGTCGGTGCCGAGCCAGTTGCGCGAGGAGGGCGGCGCCGGCGCCGGCTGCCCAAGGTCCCGCACGATCGAGCGATAGGCGAACGGGATCGGCGGCCAGATCGCCCAGCCACGTTCGCTCACGGCGCGGACAAGGTCAGGATCATGCCAATCCGCGCCGGTCGGAAGGCCGTCTTCGAGGATGTCGCTCTCCGCGTAGTCGACGAGCACGGGGAAGAAGAAGTGGCCGTCTACGCGCGCGACCAGCGGCCGGTCGTTGGCAATGACCTCCGCGAAGAGCGTCACGAAAAACAGCACCGCGAAAATACAGAGGGAAACGTACCCGCGCCGATTGGCGCGGAAGTTCGCGATCCGCCGCGCATTGATCGGCGTCATCAGTGCGGCGGGGCGCTGAGGCTGCTGGGGTGCATCCCTGCCACCCTACTCATCCCGCAGCGGACGCGCCATCAGCCGGCTGATCGCATCGCCCAGGCTGATCGACCCTTGCAGCAATTCCGCCACCGCCTCGCATAGCGGCAGTTCCACGCCCGCCGCATGCGCCCGCGCCACGAGGGCAGGGGCCGTGGCGACGCCCTCCGTGACGCCGGTGCGTTCGGCCAGGATGTCCGCCAGCGCCTTGCCGCAACCGAGCGCAAGCCCGAGTGACATGTTCCGGCTCGCGGCCCCTGCCGTGGTCAGCACGAGGTCACCCATGCCCGACAGCCCCGCCGCCGTCTCCGCGCGGCCGCCAAGTGCCACGGTGAGGCGGCTCAGCTCGGCCAGCCCACGGGTGACGAGGGCCGCCCGTGCATTCTCGCCGAGGCCGGCGCCGATCATCGCGCCGGCCGCGATGGCGATGACGTTCTTCGCGGCGCCGCCAACCTGGGCCCCGATCGGGTCGTCATTGCCGTAGAGTCGGAAGCTTGGGCCGGCGAGCATGCTAGACGCCGTCATGCGCAGGGCAGCGTCGGCGGAGGCGATCACGGCCGCGGCCGGTAGCCCGCGCGCGACCTCGGCGGCGAAGTTCGGCCCCGTGAGGACGCCCGCTGCGCCGGGGCGGAGCTCGGCCAGGATTTCGAGCGGCAGCCTGCCCGTTGCTGCCTCCACGCCCTTGGCGCAGATGAGCATCGGCGCGGCAGTCATCGGCAGTGCGGACAGCACCGCGCGGAGGCCCTGCACCGGCACGACGAGCAGCGCCAGAGCGGCGCCGTCGAGTGCCTCGCCCGCATCGGCAGTGACGCGCAGCGCGGGCGGCAGCGCGATGCCCGACAGGTAGCGGATGTTCTCGCGCGCCGTGGCGATCTCTGCGGCGCGTGCGGGATCGCGCGCCCACAGCGTGACATCGGCGCCCGCGCGCAATGCCTGCAGTGCCAACGCCGTTCCCCAGGCGCCGGCGCCGAGAACCGCCACGCGGGCCATTACTCCTCCACCAGCCGGGTAACGTCGACGCCTTCACCGGGCTCACCATAACCCAGCGCGGCGATCAGTGCGCCCAAGATGCCGGCCGCCTCCAACTCGAAGCCGAAGGGCGGGTTCACCACAATAAGGCCGCTGCCGTTGAGGCGCTGGGGGTCGGTCGGCTCGCGCAGCGTCAGCGCGCAATCGAGGATGTCGCGCACGCCGCTCTCGTGCAGCGCGTGGTGGAAGGCGCGGACGGGGGCACGGTGCTTGATCGGGTACCAGGCCGCGATGACGGCGCCGCGCATGCGCCGGTTGATCAGGCTGATGCCCGCGACCATGCGCTCGAACTCGCCCTCCCGCTCGAAGGGCGGGTCGAGGAGCACCAATCCGCGCTTCTCGGGAAAGGGGAGCAGCGCGCCGAGGGCTTCCCACCCGTCGCGCTTGTGGACCGCCACCTGAGCGTCGCGGGCAAACAGCCTGCGCAGCGCGGCGTGGTCCTCGGGATGCAGTTCACAGCACACCATGCGGTCCTGAGGCCGCATGACCGCGCGGATCAGTGCGGGCGAGCCGGGGTAATGAACGGGGAAGCCTGCATCGGCCACCAGGGCCAGGTATTCGGCGAGCGCGGGAACAGGCTGAAGCCTGGCTGCACCACGCGCAACCTCGCCGGTGCGCAGCGCCTCGGGTGCGGCCATATCGTAGGTGCCGCGACCGGCATGGGCGTCGAGAACGGCGAAGGCCGCTGGCTTGCGCGCAAGCCCCCGCAGCAGGGCCAGAAGCAGCGCGTGCTTCAGGCAATCGGCATGGTTCCCAGCGTGGAATGCGTGTCGGTAATTCACACGACCCGCTTACCGCGCCGGCCGCGTCGCCACCAGCGGTCATGAAGGATGACCGCTGGTTGATTTTTGTGCCCTCAAGCGGCGGGCGAACGCTCCGCGTGCTTGCCTCGCCGGACTACCGGCGGCCCCCATTCGGGCTTGCGGCCCGCGGGGCGGGCCGAAGTGACGGATAGCGCGGTCAGCCCCGTATGAACGCCAGCAGGTCCTGGTTCAGCCGCGCCCGCTCCGTGTAGAAAAGCCCGTGCGGGGCGCCTTCGTAGACCAGCAGCGTGGCGCCGGGGATCATCGCCGCGGTCCGGCGGCCGGACGCGTCCATTGGCACCGTGTTGTCGGAGTCGCCATGGATGACCAGCGTCGGCACCGTGATCCGCGCGAGGTCGGCGCGGAAATCCGTCGCGGAAAAGGCTTGCACGCAATCGATCGTCGCTTTCGGCGAAGCGAGCATCGCGACCTGCAAGGTCCACTGCAGCAGCTCACTGCTCACGTTGAAGTTGAGCATGCCGGCACCGAAGAATTTTTTGCCGAAGCCAGCGAGGAAGTGCGGCCGGTCCTCGCGCAGCCCGTCCACGATCTCGTCGAAGGTCGACTGCGGCACGCCCTCGGCATTGTCGGATGTCTGCAGCAGGAACGGCGTCACGGCGGACACGAAGACCGCCTTGGAAACGCGGGCACCGCCGTGCTTGCCGAGGTAGCGCGCGACCTCGCCGCCACCCATGGAGAACCCCACCAGGGTGGCGTCGCGCAGATCGAGCGTCTCCATCAGGCTGTTCAGGTCGCCGGCCAAGGTGTCGTAGTCATAGCCGGACCAAGGCTGGCCCGAGCGGCCGAAACCCCGGCGGTCATAAGAGATGACGCGGTACCCGGCGGCGGCCAGGACCGGCGCCTGATATTCCCACATGTCGGCGTCGAGCGGCCAGCCATGGATCAGGACGATCGGCGGCCCACTGCCCCAAACATTGTAGTAGATGTCAGTGCCGTCAGTCGCATGAAGTGTGGGCATCAGGTGCGCTCCGCTTGGGGATCAGGGACCAAACGGAGGCACCACGCGCGAGTTGCCGCATCACACGGACGCCGTAAGTTCCTCACGCGACATGAACGGCACCTTGGCCCAGAAACCGGCCTTCTCATCGTGCATCAGCTTGAGCCAGTTCGTCACCTTGCCGTCCGGGCACACGGTTTCACCGGTTTCGCCCTGGTTGGACGGGTAGCGGCGCAGCTGAGCGTTGGTGAAGCTATGCCCGACGCTCGGGTGGCCATAGACCTCCATCCCGCTGCCCGCCCAAATATTGAGATCCTGCGCCATCTTGTAAGCGTAGCCGCCTGGGATCGCGCAGGAGCAGGCGTAGAGCAGGACCTTCACGCCAGGCATGCCGTATTGCCAGATGGCATCGGTGAGCGCCACGCGGCTGTCATTGTTGAAGCCGGCCGAGACCAGGCCGCCCTTCCAGCCATGCCCAAAATACACGATCGCGTCGTACCACTGGGAGCCGCAGCCCTGCTGCATCTTGTCGAGGATCGACTGCCGGCGGCGGGCGGCGGGCGCGGTGTTGTCGAACTTGAAGGTGACGACTTCACAGCCCATGCCTTCGTAGAGCTTCTTGTAGATCGACATGCCCGGATGGAACGCGCCCTTGGCATCGTTCTTCGGCGGCTCGCCGGGTTTGGGGGCCTCGTTGTACATCGGGCAGAAAACAAAGCTTTTGGCCGGGGCTTCCATGCTCATGTTCCTTCAGGCTGAGGGCGGTCAAACCGCTCTGGCGGCGACGAAGGAGGGGATGGCGTGAGACCGTCATCCTCCCGGGCCGCGCGCCACGTGGCCGACGCTTCCGAGCCCATGGAGAGCCTATCAGCGCCCCGCCGAAGGGGGCGCAAAAACAGCGTTAGTTCAAGGATTGTTGCGAGAGCAATTCTTCGAGCGGCCAGCGTGGTCGTGGCGCGTGGTCCAGGGCATCCGGCGGCAATCCGGCGCCCAGACGCTCCACCGCCGCCCAGGCGATCATGACCGCGTTGTCGGTACACAGCCGCAGCGGCGGCGCCAGCATGGGCACGCCCTGTGTCGCTGCCGCGCCGGCGAGCGCCGCGCGCACCGCGCCATTCGCGGCGACGCCGCCGGCCACCACCAGCGCCGTCGCGGCCGGGAACATCGCGAAGGCATGCGCCGCCCGGTCCGCCAGCACCGCTGCGACGGCAGCCTGAAAGCCGGCGGCGACATCTTCGCGCCTGGCATCGCCGCGCGCGATCCGCTGGGCCACGGCGGTTTTCAACCCGCTCCAGGAGAAATCGCAGCCCGCCCGTCCCAGCAGCGGGCGGGGCAGGGCGACCGCCTTTGCATCGCCAAGTGCCGCCAGCCGCTCCAGATGCGGCCCACCTGGCCAAGGCAGGCCGAGCATCTTGGCCGCCTTGTCAAACGCCTCGCCCACCGCATCGTCGAGCGTGGTGCCGAGCCGGCGATAGCGGCCGACCCCCTCCACCGCGACGCACTGGCAATGCCCCCCGGAAAGCAGCAGCAGCAGATAGGGGAACGCCGGTGGCGGCTGACCCAGCAGGCCGGGCAGCCGCGCCGTCAGCGCATGACCTTCCAGATGGTTGATCGCGAAGAAGGGGATGCTGCGCGCGATCGCGACACCCTTGGCGAAGCCGCTACCGATGATGAGGCCGCCGATCAGCCCCGGCCCCGCCGTCCCCGCAACGGCCGTAAGGTCCGAATATTCGAGCCCCGCCTTGGCCAGCACGCGCGCGGTAAGGGCCGGCAAAGCCGCCAAGTGGGCACGTGCCGCTATCTCCGGCACGACGCCGCCGAACCGGGCGTGCTCCATCTCCTGGCTCAGCACCGCCTCGACCAGGATGCGGCCATGGCCGTCCAGCACGGCGGCCGCCGTCTCGTCGCAACTCGCCTCAAGCCCGAGCACCCGCATGTCACCACTTTCGCCCATGGCGCTCAGCTTCTATGACGCCGCCATGTCCTCTGATAGCCCCGCCCACAAGCGTCGCTCCCTTCCGCTCCGCGTCGGAACCCGCGCGTCGCCGCTGGCGCTGCAGCAGACGCGTGGCTTCCTCGACCTGGTGACGAAGTTCTGCCCGGTGCTGCGCGATGCCAACGCCTTCGAGGAGCACCGCATCCAGACCTCCGGCGACGCCATCCAGGACCGGCGTCTGGCGGAGATCGGCGGCAAGGGCCTGTTCGCCAAGGAAATCCATGAGGCACTGCTCGACCGGCGGATCGATTTCGCTGTTCATTCGCTGAAGGATCTCGAGACCGACCTGCCCCCCGGCATCGTGCTCGCCTGCACCCTGAAGCGCGAGGATGCGCGGGACGCCGTCGTGCTCGGCCCCGGCTGCACCGAATTCGCGGCACTCCCGACCGGCGCGGTGGTCGGCACCGCTTCCGTCCGGCGCCAGTCGCAGCTGCTGCACGCGCGGCCCGATCTCTGCATCGCTCTGATCCGCGGCAATGTGCAGACGCGGCTGAACCGGGTCGCCGCGGGCGAGTTCGCGGCGACGCTGCTGGCGCTTGCCGGCCTCCGTCGCCTCGGGCTCGAGGACCGCGTCAGCCACATCCTGGACCCCGAGGCGATGGTGCCGGCGGCGGGGCAGGGCATCGTCGGCGTCACCGTGCGCGCCACGGATACCGAGCTGCACGAGCTTCTCGCGGGGATCGAGGATCCGGAGGCGCGCGCCGTCTCCACCGCCGAGCGGGCGCTCCTCGCCGCACTCGATGGCTCCTGCCGGACCCCGATCGGCGGTCATGCCAGGCTGCTCGGGAATGGCGAGCTGCACCTGACCGGGTTGGTCGCGCGCGCCGACGGCTCCTTCCTGCTGAAGCGCGCCCTGCATGGCGCGGCGGGCGACGCCGAGCGGTTGGGGCGGGAGCTGGGCCTGAGCCTGCGCGCCGACTGCCCGGCTGACATCTTCGGTTGATATCAACGGCCTTGAAGAATGACCTTGATATCAGCCTTTGCATGCCCTCAGACGCGCCGTGCCGAAGGCACGCCTCCGGTGTGGCGCGCGCGCCCGCGCTTGGCTTCGTCGGACTGCCGGCGACGCCCATCCGGACGCTGGTCACGCGTCGAATACTGGCGCGGTAGCGATTGCCCGTGCACGTCCTGATCACGCGCCCCGAACCTGGCGCCAGCGAGACCGCGCTGGCAGTCGCCACACGCGGCTGGACGCCCATCCTGGCACCCGCCCTGGTCCTGGAGCCGGTGCGGTTCACGCTGCCGCCCGGCATCCAGGCGGTCCTGATCGGCTCCCGCGCCGCCGCCCGCGCCATGCCGGCGACCACGCTGCCCATCTTCGCCGTGGGTCAGGGGAGCGCCGCCGAAGCCATCGCGCACGGATTGCCGGAGGTGCAGGCGGCGCAGGGTGACGCGGAGACGCTGGCGGTTTTGGTCGCGGCAAGGCTCGAACCCAGCGCCGGACCCCTGCTGCTCGCGGTCGGTGCAGGCTATGGCGCGGCGCTGACGGCACTGCTCCGCGCCCGCGGCTTTCGGGTCCTGCGGCGGATCGCGTACCGCGCTACGCTGGCTCCGGCTTTGCCGGAACCGGCGCTCTCGGCGCTGCAGTCGGGGCAGGTGAGCGCGGCGCTGTTCTTCTCGCCACGCTCTGCCATCCGCATCATGGAACTATTCCACGGCGCCGGCCTTGTAGAACGATGCACGGAGATCGACGCTTTGGCGCTCAGCCCCCGGATCGCGGCGACGCTGCGCGCGCTCCCGTGGCGTGGCATCCGCTCGACGCCACGTCCGGATCCCGCCGCGTTGCTGGACATGTTGGGGAGTGCGCAGGAATAATCGTCGACCGGTCGACGGAACTCCCTGCCCGGGACCATATGCGAACGAGACCATCCCATCGCTTGTCGCGCGCGGCGGCCGGCATGGGCAGACCTAGCTTTCGGAAGGCCAGCCGATGACCGAGAACAATACGCCCGCGCCCCCCGCGCTCCCTGCCGCCGCGCCAACCCCCATCCCGCATGTGGCTGCACAACCGCCGCCGCCGACAGCCCGCCGCGAGCGCCGCTTCGATGCGGCCGTCCTGGTCCTGATCGCTGGCGGTGCGGTGTTGCTGGTGGCCGTGGCCTGGCTGATTTCAACTCCCCGGCCTGACATCATGACCGGGGGTGATCCGGCGGTGCGCGCGCTGACCGAACGCTTGGCGACGTTGGAGGCCCGGCGCCCGGCCGACCCGCCGTCGCTGCCGGTGCTCGAAGGACGCATCGCCACGATCGAAGCACGCCCGGCGCCCGACATCGCAGCGCTCCAGGCGCGGCTGGAGGCGCTCAACGGCCGGCTCGAGGCCCAGGACCGGCGTCTCGCGGCGGCGACCGAAGCGCGTGCCGTGCCGGATCTGGCACCAGTTGAGGCGCGAATCGCTGCCAACGCCGCGGCCATCGCGCGCGCCGAGGCTGCCGCCAATGCCGCGACCGCCCGTGCGGAGGCGGTCGGCAGTGCCGTGGCAACCCAGGGCGCCGCACTCGCCGAGCGGATCACCCCGCTGGAGGCCCTCCCGCGTCGCGTCACCACCCTCGAGGACACCGCGCTTCGCGCGAATGCGCTGGAGGCCGTCGACGCGCGATCCCGCGCGCTCGAAGGCAGGCTGGCGGCGATTGAAGCGGCGCTGACGCGGCTCGGGCAGGGCGAAGCACGGGCCGCGCGCCTGCTCGCGCAGAACCAGATCGCGACGCGGCTGGAGGCTGGGCAGCCGCTTGGCCCTGCATTGTCCGCCCTGGGTGGTACGCCACCTGCACAGCTCGCCCGCTTCGCCACCCTGGCACCGCCGACCGAGGCGGCGCTGCGCCTCAGCTTCGAGGACGCCGCGCGGGCCGCGCGAGCCGCGAGCGAACCCGCGCGCGAGGGCCAGACGATCATGGAATCGGCACTGTCACGTGTTACCGGGCTGGTGACGGTCCGCCGTGGCGAGCAGGTGGTCTGGGGTGACGCCGTCCCGGCCGAGATCGAGGCCGCGCGCCGACTGCTGGCGGCGGGCGACCTGGCCGGCGCCACGGCACGGCTGCAGGCCCTACCGGCACCGGCGCGGGCCGGGCTGGCGAGCTGGATCGACCAGGCGGAGGCCGTGCTTGCCGCGCGCGCCGCGCTGCGCGACCTCGTGGCGGGCTGAACCGATGCGCCAAGTACTCGGCCTGCTCATCCTCGTCGGCGGCGCAATCGCGCTCGCGCTCTGGCTCGCGGAGGTCGGCGGTTCCGTCGAGATCCGCTTCGGTGAAACCTGGATCGGGGTGTCGTTCCCGATTGCGATAATCGCCTTGGTGACCGCCTTCGTTATCCTGCATTCGATCCTGTCGCTGATTGGCTGGTTCCGCCGAATGCCCGCACGGGTCAGCACGCGCATCGCGCTGCGCCGCCGTGCCGATGGCGATGCGGCGGTGACGCGTGCGCTGATCGCGCTGGCCGCGGGAGCGGCTTCAGGCGCGCGCGCCGAGGTCAAGCGCGCCCGCAACCTGCTGGGCGATACTCCCCAGACGCTGCTGCTGGCCGCCGAGGCCGAGCGCCTCGCCGGGCGCGAGGATGCCGCGGCTGAGGCGTTCACGATGCTCGCGAAGCGTGACGATGCGCGCTTTCTCGGCCTGCGCGGATTGCTGCGCCAGGCGATGCAGCGGGAGGATTGGCCGGAGGCGCAGCGCTTGGCGCGGGAGGCGGAAATCGCCCAGCCCGGTGCAGCCTGGCTCCGCGAGGAACGCCAGCTTCTCGCCGCCCGAACACGGGATTGGCGGGAGGCGTTGGCGCTCGCTCCCAAGGGTGCGCCGCTCGCCCCCCTGTCGCTCGCCGCTGCCGCGCAGGAACCAGATGCGGACAAGGCGGGGGCGCTTGAGCGCCAAGCCTTCCAGGCCGATCCTGGCTTTGCACCGGCGGCATTGGCCTATGCCTCACGTCTCGCAAGCCAGGGCAGCCCGCGGCGGGCGCGCTCGACCATTGCCGATAGCTGGGCGCGCGCGCCGCACCCGGACCTTGGCGCCGCCTGGATCGCGCCGATCGAGGACAAGCTTGGGCGTGTGAAGGCGGTGGAGGAGTTGATCCACAGCACCCGTGAGCATCCCGAAAGCCGGCTGTTGATGGCCCGCGTGGCGCTGGATGCCGGGCTCACCGGCCGGGCGCGGAGCGAGCTGGAAGCCTCCGCCGCTCATGGAGCCGACCGCCGCGCCTACCTCATGCTCGCCGAGTTGGAGGAGGCCGAGCACGGCGACGGCCCCGAGGCGCGCGCGGGACAGGCGCGTTGGCTGCGCGATGCAGCCAACGCGGCGCCGGAACCACGCTGGCGCTGCACAAATTGCGGCAGCGAACATGACGCCTGGAAGCCAGACTGCGCGCATTGCTCGGCAGCCGGCACCATTGCCTGGAGCGCTTCGCCGGCGCGGATCACGGAGCGGATCGCGCCGCGTAGTGCCGCCTGACGCGCATGGCTGCATCGCGCCATGGAAAAGGCGCTGGACCGTGATTGCGGTCCCGGTCTAGCCTTCGTGAATGTTGACCTTCGGAACTCGTACGCGAATTAAAACCCCGGTCGCCTGAATGGCGCCCGCAGGGGCGTGATGCGGCCGGTTCGCCTGCGCCCCGATCCCTACCGAAGGTTTTTCCCCAATGTCCGATACCGTTCAACTTACAGCGCGATTCCGTGTTCTTGGCGATGCCGAACCCGGGTTGCTTCTTCGCCTGCTGAACGCCTTCGCCAAGCGCGACCTGACACCTGATCTCGTCACCGCGCGGCGCGAGGGCAGCACGCTCCGTGTCGAGATCACCTGTGTCATGGACGCGGACGACGTTCACCGCGTCGAGGGGAACCTCGCGCAGGTGATTGGTGTGCGCCGACTAGAGACTGAAGAAGGCGCAACCCGCCGCGCGGCGTGATTGCGGACGCAGTTAAGGATTTTTGCGCGTCAGGCGGCCGCCATGGTATTCCGCCACTTGCTCGCTGGACTACCGGCGGCGCCCATTCGGGCGGCCCGCGGTGTGAGCCGGGGCCAACGCGGGCGATGTGCGACGCTCAGACCTTCTCAGCGCTCAACTCGAACCCGGCATAGCCGCGCGCCGCAACCTCGTCGCAAATCTGCCGGTACCGCGCCATGCCGCCGGCATAGGGCATAAAGGCGCGCGGTTTCCCCGGCACGTTGGCGCCGAGATACCAGGAGCTCGACGCTTGCGGCAGCAGCGTCTCGTTCGCCGCCACGTTCACCTGCTCCGACCAGTCCTCCACCGCCTCCGGCGCCGGCTCGATCCGCGCGATGTGGTTGGCGCGCAGATGCGCGATGCAGTCGGTGATCCAGTCCACATGCTGCTCGATCGCGACGGGCATGTTGCACAGCACCGAGGGGCTCCCCGGCCCGGTCACCGTGAACAGGTTCGGGAAGCCCGCCACCTGCAGGCCGAGGTAGCTGCGCGGCCCCGCACTCCAGACATCGCGTAGCGCCAAGCCGTCGCGGCCCTCGATGTTGAGGCGCAGCAGCGGCCCGGTCATGGCATCGAAGCCGGTGGCGAATACGATGATGTCGAGCTTGTGCTCGGTGCCGTCGCGCAGCCGCACGCCGTCCGCGGTGATGCTTTCGATGGGGTTGGCGCGGACATCCACCAGGCTGACGTTCGGGCGGTTGAAGGTCTCGAAGTACCCGCTGTCGATCGGCGGCCGCTTGGCCGCGTAGGGGTGGTCGATCTCGGCCAGCAACTCCGCCGTCGCCGGGTCCTTCACGATCTCCCGGATCTTGCGCTTCACGAAGGTCGCGGCCGTCTCGTTGGCCCTGAGATCGGTGAGGATGTCGCTGAAATTCGCGCGGAACTGCAGGCCGCCCTTCTCCCAGGCGGCCTCGTAGATCGCCTCGCGCTCCTCCGGGCTCACGTCGAAGACGGAACGCTCGGAGATCCGGAAGGCGTGGCCGTTGGTGTTCGAGTGCATGACCTCGCGGATCTCGTCGAAGTTCTCGCGCACGTGGCGGCGGAATTCCTCGGTGAGCGGGGCGTTGCGGGCGGGGACGCTGTAGTTCGGCGTGCGCTGGAAGACCGTGAGGTGTGCCGCGGTCTCTGCGATTACCGGTGCGGCCTGGATGCCGGTGGAGCCGGTACCGATCTGCCCCACGCGCTTGCCCGTGAATTCAACGCCCTCATGGGGCCATTCGCCGGTGTGGACCCAGCGCCCTTTGAAGCTCGCGAGCCCCGGCATGTCCGGAACGTTGGTGGTCGAGAGGCAGCCCACGGCGGTGATGAGGTAGGTGGCGGAGAAGCTTTCGCCGGCATCCGTCGTCACGTGCCAGAGGTTGGCCTCCGCATCGTAACGTGCACCGGTGACGCGCGTGTTGAACTGGATGTCGCGGCGGAGGTCGAAGCGGTCCGCCACATGGTTCAGGTAGCGCATGATCTCGGGCTGCTCGGGGTAGCGCTCGCTGAACTCCCACTCGCGGATCAGTTCCTTGGAGAAGGCGTAGCAGTAGGAATGGCTCTCGGAATCGCACCGCGCGCCGGGGTAGCGGTTCCAGTACCAGGTGCCGCCGACGCCCTCGGCCGCCTCCAAAAGCTTGGTCTTCAGGCCCAGCCGGTCGCGCAGCGAATGCAGCTGGTACATGCCGGAAAACCCGGCCCCGATGATGACAGCGTCGAATTTCGGTGTGGGCATTGGGATCCTCCTGCACGGTCCAACGCAGCCGGGGCCTGGGCCGTTTCGCCATTGCCGGCAGCATGGCGAACCCGGCGCCGCTTGTGAACCTTTCACCGAGTGGGCCTCCATGCCATGCCAGCGCAAGCGGCGGATGGTTTGCCCTGACGCCGCCATGGGAGAAGGGTGCATGGACATGAACACACCCCACGACCCCGACGCCCTCCTCTGGCAGGCGGTGCTCGATCGAACGGCCTCCGACACGTTCTATGCGGTGACGACGCAGGGCGTGTTCTGCCGGACGGGTTGCCCCTCGCGCCCGCCGTTACGGCGAAACACCCGTTTTTTCGCGGATGTGGCGAGTGCGGAGGCCGCTGGCTTCCGCGCCTGCAAGCGCTGCGACCCGAAGGGGGAGCGCGCCGCGCTGCACGCCGCCGCGGTCGCCGCCGCCTGCGCCCTCATCGAGCAGGAGGAGGCGATGCCCGGCCTGGCTCGCCTGGCCGAGCATGCCGGCTACGCGCGGCACCATTTCCTGCGGATGTTCCGCGACATCACCGGCGTCACGCCCCGCAGCTATGCCGAAAATGTGCGTGCACGGCGGCTGAGCAGCGCCCTCGCGCAGGGGGCGCGCGTGGTCGATGCGGTGCTCGACGCCGGGTATGGCAGTGAGAGCCGCGTCTACGGCCAGCCATCGCGCGTGTTGGGGATGACGCCTGGCGCCGCGCGTCGTGGCGGAGCTGGGGAGGTGATCCGGGCCGCACTCGCGGACAGCGCGCTCGGGCCGCTGCTGGTGGGTGCCACGGAGCGCGGCATCTGCTTCATCGGCTTCGGTGAGGATGAGGCGGCACTGCGGGGCGACCTCGCGTCCCGCTTCCCGCGCGCCAGCGTGGTCGAGGCCGATGAGGCCCTGCATGCCATGGTGCAGCAGGTGATCGACTTCTGCGCCGAGCCCCGAGCGGCGCTGGCCTTGCCGCTGGACCTTCGCGGCACCGCATTCCAGCGCCAGGTGTGGGAGGGGCTGCAGCGGATCCCGTTCGGGAAGACCACCCATTACGCGGCCTTCGCGGCGAGCCTGGGCCGGCCCGACGCGGTGCGCGCGGTGGCGCGTGCGATCGCGTCCAACCCAGTCTCGCTGGCCGTGCCGTGCCACCGGGTGCTGGGGAAGGGAGGCGACCTCACCGGCTACAGGTGGGGAGTGGAGCGCAAGCGCGCGATCCTGGCGCGAGAGAGGAAGGCGGGCTGAGGTATTTAGCGGAGCGACCTACGTCCGGCTAAACTGGCCACCAATCTCGGCCCATATCGTCGGTTGCAGGCCCGAACAGGCGCCATTGGTAGTCTGGCGGGCCAAGCCGTCGGAGGCGCGCGGCGCTTGAGGGCAAGGTCTACGCCGACAGGATCGCCACATCCAGCAGCCGCTCCAGCACTTCCGGCTCCTGTGCGCCCGCGATGGCGTGTCGGCCATCGATGACGAAGCACGGCACGCCGTTGATCCCGAGCCGGTGGGCGCGGAGGTTATCGGCATGCACCGCCTCGGACTCGGCGCGACTCGCGAGGAACAGGCGCGCCGCGCGCGGATCGAGCCCCGCGGTGGTGGCGAGTTCCGTCAGGACCTCGATTGAGCCGATATCCGCGCCATCGAGGAAATACGCCTCGAAAAGCTGGTCCACGAGCGTCTCGGCGAGCCCGTGCTGCTGTGCGAATCGCACCAAGCGATGCGCGTCCAGCGAACAGGGGATGCGGCGGATGCGGTCGAAGCGGAAATGAATGCCCTCGGCGCGGCCAACATCGGCGATCGCGGCGTGCAGCCGGCGTGCACGGTCCTCGCCGCCGAACTTCCTCACCAGGTAGTCCTGCCGCGGAACGCCCTCCGGCGCGATGTCCGGGTTGAGCAGGAAGGGCCGCCATTGCAGGTCCGCCAGCACTTCGGGGCGGGCGCGTAGCATCCGCAGCAGGCGCCGCGTGCCGAGGAAGCACCACGGGCAGACGAGGTCGAACACGACCTCGATCGCGATGCGCGCGCGTGGTGGGGAAAGCTGGTTCACCCTGCGGATATAGCGCGTCGCACGTGTGGCCCAAAGCCTTACCGCATCAGTCCGGCCGCATCCCGGCTTCGGCGACCACCGAGCTCCAGCGCGCCACTTCCTCCCGCATGAAGCGGGCGCTGCGGGCGCGGTCCCAGCCGAGCATGTCGAAGCCACCCTCCTCGGCGCGCGCCCGCAGGCCGGGATCGGCAAGTGCGGTCAGAATCGCGCGCTCGATGGTCGCCTGGATCGGTTCCGGCGTCGAGGTGGGCACCATCACCCCGGTCAAGTTGCCGATCAGCAGGCCCGGCAACCCGGCCTCGGCGGTGGTCGGCACATCCGGCAGCAAAGCGTGGCGCGCGGTCGCGGTGACCGCGAGGGCGCGCAATCGGCCGCCGCGCAGCTGGGCAATCACTTCGGGCAGGTTGGCGACGATCATCTCGACATGGCCGGCGACGAGGTCGGTCACCGCCGGCGCGCCGCCGCGATAGGGCACGTGCAGCAGGTTGGCGCCCGAGCGTGCCTCGCGCCGGAACAACTCGAGCCCCAGATTCGGCGGCGAGCCGGCGCCGGATGACGCGCAGCTCACGCTGCGCTGCCGGGTGAGGGCGGCGAGTGCCGCGAGGTCGCGAGCCGGGTGCCCCTCCGCCACGGTGACGACGAGCGGCAGGGAACCGAGCACCGAGATTGCGGCGAGGTCACGCTGGAAGTCGTAGGGGGCGTTCGGGAACAGCGCGACGTTGACGGTGTGCGCCATGGTCATCGCCAGCAGGGTCAGTCCGTCCGGCGCCGCCTTGGCCACGGCGTCGGCGCCGATCAGCGCGTTGCCGCCCGCGCGGTTCTCCACGATCACCGGCTTCTGCCAGACGATGCCCAGCCGCTCCGCGAGCAACCGCGCCATGATGTCGGTGAGGCCGCCAGGCGGGAAGGGCACGATCATGCGCACCTGCCGGTCGGGGAATACCTGCGCGTGAGCGGCCATCGGTGTGGCGAGAGACAGGATGGCGGGCAGGGCGCGGCGGGTGATCATGGGCGGCATCTCCAGGTCGCGCGGCGTTGGCGCGCCCCGAGCACCGCACGCGCGTTCTCGACGATCAACCGAAATCGGTCGCCGGGAAAGTCTTTCCCCGGGAGCTTTCGGTGCCGCGATGCCTTGGCAACTCCGGCACGCTTCGGGGGTCAGCGCGCCTCGGCGATTTCCATGTGAGCCGCGCCGTTCTGTCGCAGCCGCGCCATGTTGGCCGGTGCGCAGCGCTGGTTCGCGAAGATCGGGCTGTCGGGCTGCACGACCTCGAGCTTGCCGCGCACGCGGCATACATAAGTGCCCGCGTTGCTTGGCGAGGCGCCGTGCCAGCGCCGCAGCACCTCGGCCCAGTCACCGGTGCGCTGGTGGTTGGTCGTGAGGAAATCGGCGGCCCAGCTGGCGGCCGCGCGCGGGTCCAGCGGCCAGGTCTGGCCTCGGGCATGCACGCCGGCGTTGATCTGCAGGCAGCCCGCCATGACGGAGCTTCCCCCGCTGGCCAACAGCATGCGGTCGGCCTCGGCGCGAGTATCGGGGAAGTAGGCGCGCCCGCGGATGCTGAGCGCGTGAGCGTGCAGCCCGGATTCATTCAGCGCAATGGCAACGAGCAGCCCAGGCGGCAGGTCGTGGCGACGTTCGGCGGCACGAAGCGCGGCCAAGCAGGCGGCGCGCGGCGACCCGCGGGCCGCGAGCCCCGTATCGGTAATCGAAGGGATATTGGGAGTCGCGGCCCAAGGGGGCAGCGCGGTTCCAGAGAGGCTGGCGTTCGGCAGCCTGGCGCCCTGCGGCAGGGTCAGGCGAGCGCCGCCGGCGAGCGGGTTCACCACCATGTCGAGGGGGCGCGAGAAGGTCACCAGACGCGACACGGCAGGGTCGCCGTAGCCAAGGTTGGTGCTGGTCTCCGCGGCGGCCGGAATGGCACAAATCAGGCAGGCGAACGCGCCGGCGCCGAGCATTGCGGTGAAGGCGCGAAGGCCGGCGGCGAAACGCTGTGCAGGGCGAACCCGGTTCGGATGGCGGCGGCCGGGGGATGCCGCAGTCGAAGACCTCAACCCGAGGCCGCGGGATCCGAGAGGCTGGCTGCCCCGCCGCAAAGCGCGCTGGGACTTCGCCACGTGCAACCGCCGGGGGGGCGGAGGCAGACCGTTTGCGCTCGTCATGGGGATGCCCACTAACATGATGCGTCGGGCTGTCAAACATTAAGTCGTGGAACTCCGACAAGATTGGTGGGCATTGAGGATTTAGGCAGCATTGAGGCGAAGTACTAACAAGTAATTGATACTTATTCTAAGCGCGATGGCTTGCTGTTCTGGAAGTCATACTGCGTGTGTTTTCACTAATAGAGCCGACGGTCTTTGGTCAGTCATATTGCGTCGATCTGATCTCCATTGCGGGGTTGCACCCGAAACAACCGGCTTGACCGGCATCCTGGCGATGGGCAGCTTGTCGGCACGGGGCTTACCGCGATCGCCCCGCGAGGCTTCGGCCCAAGCATCGCGTCCAGCACCCACAGAGGGAGTGGACGATCATGGCCGCACCAAATTCCATCACCGTCGAACAGCTTCAACGCCGCATCGGATTGCCCGACGCGCCCATGCTCATCGACGTCCGCATCGATGCGGATTTCGCGGCCGACCCGCGCACGCTGCCGTGCGCTATGCGCCGGGACTGGCGCAAAGTCGGCGAGTGGGCCGCCGACGTCGCCGGGCGCCGTGCGGTGATCATCTGCCAGCGTGGCGCCAAGCTCAGCCACGGAGTCGCCGCTTGGCTGCGCGAAGCTGGCGTTGCGGCCGAGAACCTGGAGGGCGGCTTCCTTGCCTGGGCGGCGGCCGGCGCGCCGCTGCTCAGTCCGGATGCCGTGCCGCCGCGCGGCAAGGACGGCCGAACGCTGTGGGTGACCCGCGCGCGGCCGAAGGTGGACCGCATCGCCTGCCCCTGGCTCATCCGGCGCTTCGTCGATCCCGCGGCGCGCTTCCTGTTCGTGGCACCAGGGGAAGTGGCCGACGTGGCCGACCGATTTGGCGCCACCCCGTTCGACAGCGAGGGGGCCATCTTTGCCCACCGCGGTGACTTGTGCAGCTTCGACGCCATGCTGGACGATTTCGACCTGCGCACGAAGGCCCTCGACCGACTTGCCCTGGTGGTGCGCGGCGCCGATACGGGTCGCCTCGACCTTGCGCCTGAAGCGGCCGGGCTGCTGGCCGCCTCGCTTGGGCTGTCACGCCTGCATCGGAACGACATGGCGCAGCTCGAGGCCGGGATGGGCCTCTATGACGCCTTCTACCGCTGGGCGCGGGATGCGACTGGCGAAACCCATGACACGACGGCAGACGCATGAACGACGCCCCGACTTCGCCGCCCGAACCGGTCGCCATGCCTCGGCTGTCGCAGGCCGTTCCCGTCTGGGCGCGGATCGGCTGTCTCTCCTTCGGCGGCCCGGCCGCGCAGATCGCGCTGATGCACCGCGAGGTAGTCGATAAGCACCGCTGGGTTTCCGACGCCCGGTTCCTGCATGCGCTCAACTTCTGCATGCTGCTGCCGGGGCCGGAGGCACAGCAGCTCGCGACCTATCTCGGTTGGCTGATGCACGGGGTCCGTGGCGGGCTCATCGCCGGGCTGTTCTTCATCATTCCCGGCGTCGTCGTGATGCTGGCGCTCTCGGTCGTGTACGTGACGCTGGGCACCGTGCCGCTCGTGGCCGCCCTGTTCTTCGGCCTGAAATGCGCCGTCCTGGTCGTCGTGATCGAGGCGTTGCTGCGCGTCGCACGGCGCGCGCTGCACGGGCGCGTGCCATGGCTGGTCGCGGCGCTCGCCTTCATCGGGCTTTTTGCCTTCGGTGCGCCGTTCCCGCTGGTCGTGCTCGCCGCTCTCGCGGTTGGCTATGCGTGGCCCGCGGCGTTTGCCGCGACCGGCCACAGCACCACGCATGCAGGGCCGCCCGCGCTGCTCGATGCCGCGATCGCGGCCGATCCCGGGCGCATTGCCCGCGCGGCGCCAGTGGCGCGGCGGGCCGGCGTGTTTGCCCTGCTGCTCTGGGTGGCTCCGGTTCTCGCGACCTGGGGCACCAGCCCGTTCGGCGACATTGCGTGGTTTTTCTCGAAGATGGCAGTGGTCACCTTCGGCGGTGCCTATGCCGTGTTGGCTTATGTCGCGCAGGAGGCTGTGGACCGCTACGCTTGGCTGACCGCCGCAGACATGCTGGCGGGGCTCGGCCTGGCCGAGACGACGCCGGGCCCGTTGATCCTGGTGCTTGAGTTCGTGGGCTTTCTCGGCGCCAACCAGGCGGGTGGGCTCGCGGCCGGCGTGGCGGGCGCGCTGCTCGCGGTGTGGGTCACCTTCATGCCGTGCTTCGCCTGGATATTCCTCGGGGCGCCGCTGATCGAGACGCTGCACAACATTCCTCGCCTCCGGGGCGCGCTCGCGGGCGTGACGGCGGCGGTCGTCGGCGTGATCGCGAACCTCGCGGTGTGGTTCGGGCTGCAGGTGCTGTTCGCGGAGCGCGTGACCATCCGCGCGGGTTTCGATCTGCCGGTACTCGCCAGCCTCGACTGGCGGGCGGCGGCGCTGGCTGTTCTCGCCGGGCTATGCCTGTTCGGTACTCGGTTGGGGCTCGCGCGCACGCTGGCGGTCAGTGCTGCGGCGGGCGGGCTGCTCCACTGGCTGTGAGGGTAGGGCGTCCATATCGCCGGTAGGATCGGGAAAGCGGAGCGACAGCTGGGCACCACCGGAGGGCGCGTTGAGGAACTCGACCTTCCCGCCCAGGCGGCTGGCCATGCTCCGGATGATCAACAGCCCGAGGCTGTCGGTTTTGCCGGGAACGGCGCCGCCATAGCCGGGGCCATTATCCGTGACCGTCAGCTGCCACGCTCCCGGCAATGCCTGGAGTCGGACGTCGAGCGTGCCGCCCTGCCGCCCGGCGAAGGCGTGCTTCAGCGCGTTCGTGGTTGCCTCCGCGACCACCATCGCGAGCGACGTCCCCGCGGCCGGTTTGATCGCCAGCGCCGGCGCCGCCACGGTAACTTCGACGTCCCGGCGTCCGGCGGCCGCCAGCACATCCTCGGCCAATTCCTTCAATGCGGTCCCGATGCCCTCGGCGCCGAGACTTGGGTCGTTGAGGCGACGGTGCACGCGCGCCAGCGTGGCGAGGCGCACCGCGGCGGCGTCGATCGCCTCCTTTGCTTCCGAAGCAGGGGCAAGGAGTCGCCCCTGCAGCAACAGGATGCTGCTGATGAGCTGCATGCCGTTCGCGACCCGGTGCTGCAATTCCTGGAACAGTGCCTGCTGTATGCGGCGATGGCTTTCGAGCTCCATCCGCTTGGCATCGCGCCGGCGAAGTGATTCCACGAGCATCGCCACCAATCCGATCTGCGACGCGGAGATGATGGTGAAGAAGCCCAGGGCCAGCGCACCGTGCGGCCACTGCAGCACCCAGCTGCCCCGCGGTTCGAGGAAGAAGTACCAAGCCGACAGGAAGGATGCGGCGGCCACGCCGATCGAAGAGCGCCAGCCGGCGAAATAGGCGGTGAACAGCACGGCGAGGATGAAGGTGACGAACGGAACGCCGCTGAGCATATCGTCGGCGGCGTAGCGAACGACGAAGGCTGCGGCCAGGAATACGGCGCCGAGGGCGTAGTCCCTGGGCGTCTCGCGCCGAAGGTTCGGTCTCGTTACATCAAACATGCCGCCACTCACAATTGCTCATGCGTGCCCTGTAGATCCGCACGCGCAAAGGTTGCGCAGTTGGAAGGCACAGTGTGACGTTCTTACCAACCTCGTTCAATGCTCCCGGCCCTCGTGGTGGCGTAGCTGTGGCACTGCAGATGAACGAGTTGCCATGACAACCAGCGCACCAGACGGGCCCGACAGCTACGCTGGGTTGTGGCAGGGGGCTAGGTGGCCGATCATCCACACAGACGCAAGGCCCTGCGGCAAGATCGTACCCGAAGCACAACTTCTGCGATACAAAGATTGCCACCAAGAGCAGATTTTAGTGTTAAGGTACTCAGTCGCGGCGCTAGATATTGCGAACTGCATGGGGATCATGTGTTCGGAAGGGTTGGACCCTAGCTTGGACCGAACGGAAGAAGACAGTTCAGTCAAAGGAGCCGCACAATGAAATTCCGAACCGCGGAATTCGCGAAAGTTCTCTGAAGTCGAAGTACAAAGCCGACGTTTGGGGGGTATCTACACATCATGTGGACCCCCAAACGGCCCCGCTCTTGAATGAGACGGACGTGAAGCTAGGGTATTCCTCGACTGTCATGATAGGCTATTGACATAGTCGTACATGTGCCAACGACGGTACATGGCATGCTTGTCACCAGCAATTAACAGACAGCGCTCAGTGCCGCTTCCCGCTGGGCCAAGTTCGCTTGGGGCACGATCCGTCCTGGCTGCGGCCCTGGTGCCGGAGGCGCTTCCTCAGGAATCGGTGTGACCGGTTCCCTGATCGGCGGTGGC
>JAQGHV010000140.1 GCA_028288785.1 Rhodospirillales bacterium
CTGCCGCCGCCGGGCGCGCTGACCTTCGTGCAGAAGATCCTGCGCCGCCTGGGTTTGTTCCGCACCGAACGCGCGACGGTACCGTCCTACCTGCGCTAAGCACCCCTGCGCTCACGACCCTGCACGCCGCAACCGGCCCCCTCGATCGACGTTAGAACCCCACTTGTTGGAGCGGGGTTCTCATGCGGATCAGGCGATGGATGGTGGTGGCCGGCGTGCCGCTCCTGGCACTGGCGGTTCTCGCGCTGGTGTTCTCCTGGTCCTGGTTCATCCCGATGATCGAGTCCAGGGCGAGCGCGGCGCTGGGCCAGCCTGTGAAGGTGGGCGGCCTCCACGTCCGGCTGGGCCGGGTCATCGAGGTGCAGCTGCGCGACGTCGTATTCGATAATCCGGCTGGGTTCCAATCGGACGCACCCCTTGCGCGCGTCCGCGAACTCAATGTGGCCGTCGACGCCGTGGCCTATCTGCGCGGCCGGGGCCTCGTAATGCCGGCGATCGAGATGCGCGGGGGCGACATCCAGGCGCGCATGCGAGAGGATGGCGTGAGCAACGTCGCACTCGCGGCGGGTGCACCTGCTGCCGGATCCCCGCCGACCGGAGCGCCCCAGCCTGCCGCTGGCAGCCCTCCGGCGACTGAAACCTCGCCTTCGCCCGCAGCGACGACGGCGGCGGCAACCCCGCCTGAAGCTGCGCCAGTGTCAGGTCCTGCCGCCCCGCCGGGGACCGCGGCGCCGAATGTAGCGGCACCTGCGCCTGCTTCCGAACCGCCGCCTGTCACCGCTACCCGGTTTCCCAACATAGGATCCGTCAGGATTTTCGAGACGACGGCGCGTGTCGTCCACGCCGGCGTGGGTGGCGACGTTACCTCTCAGATCGAGACCAAGGAGATGCCCACCGCCGGATGGGTACTCACCGCCGAAAGTCGCGGCACCTATTCCGGGGAGCAGCTGACCGCGAGCTTCATCGGCGGCTCGACCCCGAACACGAATGATAATGAACGCCCGTGGCCGATTGCCCTCACAATCCAGAATGGGCCTACGGAAGCCACCATCGAAGGCCGCCTGCGCAACCCCTTCGGCCTGATCGGCGCCGATCTCCGGCTCAGCCTTACCGGCCCGGACCTGGCGCTGCTCACGCCGCTCACCGGTGTGCCGGTACCGCAGACCCCGGCCTACCGCATCGCCGGGCGGCTCGACTACAGCAAGACCAGTTATCGCTTCACCGAGATCGAAGGGGTCGTCGGCCGCACCGACATTGGCGGAACCCTCACCGTCGACACAAGCGGCGTAAAACCGGATGTGACAGCGGTGTTGCGCTCCAACCGCGTGGACATGGCCGACCTTGCCGGTTTCATCGGTGGCAATCCCAGGCGCGATGCGGCGCCACGGACGGATGCAGCGAGCGCTGGCAGGGTGCTACCGAACTCACCCGTGAACATCCCCAAGTTCGAGGCGGCGAACGTCCATCTGCAATACGAAGCCGGTCAGGTTCTGGGCAACGCGACGCCGCTGGACAATTTCCGGGCGTCTCTCGAGCTGGTGGATGGCGTCGTGACACTGCGCCCGCTGCGCTTCGGCGTCGGCCCGGGCGCCATCGAGTCCGAAATTGTACTCACCCCGCAGCAGGGCGGAAATGTCCATGCTGTCGCGACGATCAACTTCCAGCAGGTCGATATCGGGCGCCTCATGCGCGCGGCGGGTTCGCGCGGCGGTGGCGCGTTGAACGGGCGCGCCAACATCGAATCGACGGGGCGTTCGCTGGCGGACCTTCTCGCGCGCGGCAACGGCAGCCTGTTCCTCTCCACGGCGGGCGGCAATCTGAGCGCGTTCATTGTCGATCTTTCGGGTCTCCGGCTTGGCAATGCGCTGCTCTCGGGGCTTGGACTCCCGGATCGGACCGATCTCCGCTGCTTCGTGGCTGACTTTGTGCTTCGCAACGGTGTGCTGCACACGCGCGCGGCGTTGCTGGAGACCAGCGACGCGCTGATTTCAGCCACGGGAACGGTGCGGCTTTCCGATGAGCGGATCGACATGCGGCTGCGCAGCGAGTCGAAGCGTCCGACCATCGGTGCCTTGCCGACCAGCCTGGTCCTATCGGGCACTTTCTCCGATCCCGCAATTACCCCGGAGGTGGTCGAACTCGGCGTTCGCGGCGGCCTGGCCGTAGCACTGGGATTTGCGGCACTGCCGCTCGCGATCTTGCCGACGATCGAGCTCGGCATCGGCGACGATCCGCGCTGCGCCGACATGCGGGCACGGGTACGGCGCCGCTGATGCCAGCGGTCATGAAGGATGACCGCTGGCATCAGCCAATTTTTTTGCCCTCAAGTGCCGGGCGTCGCCTCCGGTGACTTGGCTCGCCGGACTGCCGGCGGCGCCCGTTCAGGCTTGCGGCGCTGAGCGCCGTTTCTTTGTGCCTTCAAGCGCCGGGCGTTGCCTCCGGCGACTTGGCTCGCCCGACGGTCGGCGGTGCGCGTGCGGGCTTGCGGCGCTGAGCACCGTTTCTCTGGCAACGGCGGCCGGCGCTTGGCTCCACGGCCGTGGCTCGCCGGCCAAACCGGCGGCGGCCGCTTGGCAGGAAGCGAAATCTTACCGTTCGTTGAAGTCGAGCCGGTCTGTCACCGCGTCAGCCGCGCAGGAAATCGCCGACCAGTTCCACCTGGTCCTGCGCCATCAGCGCCGGGGCGTGCCCCGCATTGCTGATTTCGACGAGGCAGACCCCATCACGCTTAGCCATGCGCGTTGCGACATCCACCGGCAGCAGGTCGCTGTCGGCGCCGCGGATCAGCAGCACCGGTACGGTGATCGCTTCCCAGATCGCCCAAAGGTCGAGCGCCTCGACGGACGCATCTTGCATGGGGCGCGCGATGCCGGGGTCGTAATGCAGCGCCACGCCACCTTCCACGGAACGCGCGGAGTGCTCGGCCAGGTGCCGCCACTGGCCATCCTCCAGCGCGCCGAAGCTGGCATGCACACGACGGAGGTAGAACTCGAGCGCACCCAAATCCGGGAACACGCGGTCGGTGCCGACATAGTCGCGGATGCGCTCAAGCGACTCCTTCGGGATGAAGGCGCCGACATCGTTCAGCACCATCCGACGAATCGGGTGGCCGGGAATGATCGCTGCCAGCATGCCGCAGATGCCGCCGAGCGAGGTGCCGACCCAGTCGACGCAGGGCGCATCGATGCGGGCAAGGAGGTGCGCGAGGGCCGCGACGTAGATAGGCGGCTGGTAGAGGCTCGTTTGCAGCAACCAGTCGCTACCGCCCCGCCCCGGCAGGTCCGGGCAGATCACGCGGCGCCCTTCCGCGGCAAGTGCTTGCGCAAGGATGTCGAAGTCGCGGCCGTTGCGGGTCAGGCCGTGCACGCACAGTACCGGCGCGCCATCTTCCGGCCCCCATTCCACCCAGCGCATGGTGTGGAACCCGGTGGTCGAGAGCCAGCGCAGCGCGCCGTGGCGCATTTCAGACGATCCCTTGCTCGCGCAGCCCGGCGATTTCAGCCTTGGTCAGGCCCAAGCTGGTGAGGACGCTGTCCGTATGCTCGCCGAGCACCGGCGGGGCGGAGCGGTAGCTGGGCGGCGTCGCCGAGAGCCGCACCGGGTTGGCGATGACCTTCACCTTGGCCCCGCTGCCATGCTCCATCTCGACCACGCATTCGCGCGCCACGACGTGCGGGTCGGCGAACACATCGGAGAGTCGGTTGATCGGGCCGCAGCCGATCTTGGCTGCTTCAAGCACGCCCACCCATTCGGTGGTCGTCCGGGTCTGCATCACCGGCGTCAGCGTCGCGGTGACCAGGTCTCGGTTGGCGACGCGCGTCGCGTTGGTGGCGAAACGCTCGTCGGCGGCGATGTCTTCGCGGCCCACCGTCTGGCAGAAACGGAGGAAGGTGGGGTCGTTGCCGACGGCCAGGATGATGTAGCCATCCTTGGTCGGGAACTCCTGGTAGGGCGAGATGTTGGGGTGCTGGTTGCCCAGCCGCGGCGGGTTCTCGCCCGTCGCCAGGTAGTTCATGCCCTGGTTCGCGAGCCAGGCGACATGCGTGTCCAGCATCCCGATATCGACCTGCTGGCCGATGCCGGTTGCGTGGCGATGGTTCACGGCCGCGAGCACGCCGATGCAGCCGTACAGCCCGGCGAACAGGTCCGCCACGGGCACGCCGACCTTCTGCGGCGCGCCACCGGGCTCGCCGGTCAGGGACATCACGCCGCCCATCGCCTGGATCAGCGCGTCGTAGCCGGGACGCGGCGCATAAGGGCCGGTCTGGCCAAAGCCGGTGATCGAGCAATAGATCAGCGCCGGGTACTGGGCCTGCAGCTGCTCCCAGCCCAGGCCGTATTTGGCGAGCGCACCGACCTTGAAATTCTCCACCAGGATGTCGCAGCGCGCGAGCAGCTTGTGGATGATCGCTTGGCCCTCGGGCTTGGCGATGTCGAGCGTCACGCTCTGCTTGTTGCGGTTGACGCCGAGGAAGTAGGCGCTCTCGGTGGTGCCGGGCCAGACCGGCGGGGCGAAGCCGCGGGTGTCGTCACCCGCCTCCGGCCGTTCGATCTTGATGATCTCTGCGCCGAGGTCGCCCAGCATCTGCGTGCAGGTCGGCCCCGCGAGGACGCGGGTGAGGTCGAGGACGCGAAGACCCGCGAGCGGGCCCTGGGGCTGGGTCATGGGGTGTCTCATGCGTGCGGGTGGGCTGATAGAAGCCATAAGCACCCCACCAGCGGCTGTCCATGCGCGCGCTTGCGATCCGGCCCCGCGGGACGCATCTTCGCGCCAATGCCACGCGCCCCACGACATCCGCAAAGCCGGGGAGCGCCCAGCCGTGAGCGACGACCCCAGCTCCGGCATCGAGATGGAAATCGGCGAGGAAAGCGACCTTGTCGGCCTGGTGAACATCGCACCCGGCAAGATCTGCACGCAGTCTTCGCTGTCGCGCTTCTCGCATCTTGGCGGCGCGGCCGCGCTGGTCGATCCGCCGCTGATGGCGGACTTCGCAATCCATACCGATTTCGAGGCGAACCCCTGGTGGTCGATCGACCTCGGCACAGGGCATCGCGACTTGGTCTCCGCGTCTACAACCGCGCCCAGCGGAGCAATGCCAAGCAGGAGAACCTGCGCCGCCGCGCGCTGCCGCTCGTCATGCAGACCAGCGAGGATGGCGAGCACTGGGCCGCGCTGGTCGATATCGCGCAGGAATTCGGCGATGTCGCGTCGCGGACGCCACTCACCATCCGGCTGCGCCGGCGCGACGACCAGCCGACAATCCGCTGTCTGCGCTTGATCGTGCACACGCCCCGCGCGGCACTGCACCTGCAACTGGTGCAGGTTTTCGTCCCCGCAGCGGTTGCCGGCGAGGCTCCAGTGGCGAGCGAGGCGGACCTGCAGCGCACCTTCCACGAACGTATCGCACCGTTCGGCACGCTCGACCGCGCGCGGCGCGAATATGACGGCGACCGGCTGCCCTTTTTCCCGGGAACGGCGTTCGGCGCGATCGACGCCATCTACACGCTGCGTATTGGTCGCCTTGGCAACCGCATCATCGGCGCGATGAACGCCATCCTCTTTGCCCAGGAGCAGGGGATAGGACGCATCTACCTCAACCTGGACGATTTGAAGACCGAGCTTGGCATGATCGTGCCCCATCGCGTGGTGTAGGAGCGATGATCCTCGGCGGGCTGAGCCGCCGCGTCATCCGGCCACGGCGGGCAGGCTGACGGCGGGATTGTCGCTCACGGTGCCGATGGTTTCCAGCGTCATGTAGCGCGATCGCTGGGTGGCCCATTCGTCGGACTGTTCCAGCAGAATGGCTCCGATTAGGCGGGTGATGGCGGCCTCGTTCGGAAAGATGCCGACGACATCGGTGCGGCGCTTGACCTCGCCGTTCAACCGCTCGATCGGGTTGGTGGAGTGGATCTTCGCGCGGTGCTCACGCGGGAAGTCCATGTAAGCCAGCACGTCGTGCTCGGCTGTGTCCATCAACTCGGCCAGCCTGGGCACCTTGGGGCGGAGCTGGTCGGCGACGCGGCGCCACTGGGTATGGGCGGCGGGCGCATCGGCCTCGGCGAAAGCAGTGCCGATCCAGGCGGAGACCAGGCGGCGCTGGGTCTTGCCGGCATGCGCCGTAGCGTTGCGCATGAAGTGGACGCGGCAGCGCTGCCAGGTGGCGCGCAGCACCTTGGTCACGGCGGCCTTCAGCCCCTCATGGGCATCGGAGATCACGAGCTTGACGCCACGCAGGCCGCGGCGCGTCAGCGAGCGGAGAAAGTCGAGCCAGAAGGTCTCGGCCTCAGAGGCGCCGATCGCCATGCCCAGGACCTCGCGCCGGCCATCGCCGTTGACGCCCACGGCAATGGTCACGGCGACCGGGATGATACGCCCCGCTTGGCGGACCTTCACATAGATCGCGTCGAGCCACAGATAGGGCCAGTCGCCTTCGATGGGACGGGTGAGGAAGTCCTGCACCCGCTCGTCGATCTCGGCGCAGAGCCGGCTGACCTGGCTCTTGCTGACGCCGTCCAGGCCCATGGCGCGGACCAGTTCGTCCACCGAGCGCGTGGAGATGCCCTGGATGTAGGCTTCCTGGATCACCGCCGTCAGCGCCTTCTCGGCGGTGCGCCGGGGCTCCAGGAAGGTCGGGAAGTAGCTGCCCTTCCGCAGCTTCGGGATCCGCAGTTCGACGGTGCCGGCGCGGGTCTGCCAGTCGCGCTCGCGGTAGCCGTTGCGCTGGTTGATCCGGCCCTCACTGCGCTCGCCATGGGCGGCGCCGGTCAGGCCGCCGACCTCCAAGGCCATCAGACGCTCGGCCGCGAAGCCGATCATCTCGCGCAGGAGTTCGGCATCGGAGGACTTTTCCAGAAGCCCGCGCAGGGCCATCGTCTCGTCGGTCATCGTGGTGGTTTCCCTGGTCTGAGGTTGAAGGTCTCGACAACCCAAACCCTACCAAGGATCACCGCGGTGACCGCCCGCACGGGGCGCTTCGCTAAGCTTCGCCAGGGGCTCCGCTACGCGCCCCGTGCTCTACCGCTCCTACACCACCACCCGGGACACGACCC
>JAQGHV010000180.1 GCA_028288785.1 Rhodospirillales bacterium
CGGACATGCGCGACCTTCACCGTCACCGTCGCACCCGCCATCACCACAACCTCGTGGCTCCAGTCGAACTGGTACGCCTCGCCCGGCGCAAAGCTCAGCGGCACATAGGCCGCGGCCGAAACCTCCGACTGAGGTCGCTGCCAGCCGCGCGCATACCGCCGCACCGCGTCATAGCCGCCCGCATAGCCGAGGCCGCGCAACGCCTCGAACACGCGCATCAGCGTCAGCCGCTCCCGGCTCGCCCGACCCGCATTCTCCGTGAGAAAACGATCAAGCTCGCCGCGCCACGCGCCAAGCTTGGGCTGCGGCGGCTCACCACGCTCGTAGCGGAACTCCGTCGCGCCAGAGCGCAGGACTTTTCGAACCACCTTCCGCGACAGGCCAAGCTGCCGGCAGATCGCCTTGATCGGCAGACCATGACCCAAGTGCAGCCGACGGATCTTCGCAATCGTCTCCACCACCAGCATCCCAATCATGACCCCCGGAAACTCCAAGAGCCAACGTGAACCCACTCACCAGAGGGGTCCCTTTTGGACGCCGATCACCCCTCCAATGGGGTCCTTCTTCCACGCCGATCCACAAGTATTCGTCCGGCAGCGTGTTCGACAAGCTCGCCGCGCCAGGCGGAGAAAGCCGTGGCGCAGAGCTAGATGGGGCTCTTCGGCGACGATGCGCCAGCGTCAGCCGATGACGGGAACGCCACGCTGCCCGAGAACACGGCGCCAATGGGCAAGGGCGAGCGCGCGACCGTGGCCATGGCGCAGAGCGGGTGCTTGCCGGCGTGGCGCAGCGCATCGGCGGCAATTTCAAGCCCGTGCAACCAATCAGCCTCTACCCGCCGGATAGGAGCGAGAAGTATGTGGCACGCAGGAGAAGATCGCGAGCCTGCTGAGCATCTACCCCGCTCGCCGCTCGCCGGCCTGGCCGGCAACACCCTCGCGAAAAGCGACCCCCGCTTTGTGGGCGGGGATTATACGGAGCTTCCGATTGCTGCGCCTGCTGGTCGCATCCCGGAATTTCCGGGGCCGGGTGCCATTCCCCAACGTGGAGAGTATCCGCTCGCGGCAGACATTTGTTTGGGGGAATTCTGCGACCTTTACAAGGCGCTCAGCGCCGGAGCGCGCTGGATCACCGTCCGTCCCAACGGCGACGGCGCGTTCCGCGTCATCGGCGGCGCCAGCGAGAAGCTGAATTATCTGAAACTAACCGGCGTTCGCTCCGAGGCTGAATACACCCAGCGCAGCAAGGAGAAGGCGACCGAGCACCGCGCCGCGAGGAAGTGCCAGGCTGCCCGCGATCGCAAGGCAGGCTCGTAGGCGTAAAGACCCGGGCGCGCGACAGTCTCCGCCTGGCCGACCGCGCGGCACGCGACGGCTTCGTGAAGCAGGTGGCGGCCGCGCTGGATTGGAAGCCGGAAGACACCGCGTTCCGCCACTAAGATCATCAGGATGTTCCGCAATGCAAACTGGACCGGATGCAGGAAGCGCATTTCGACAAGCTCTACACCGTGGCCCACGAAGCCGTGGAAGTGCAGCGCCAGCGCATCCTGTCCAGTGGCGACATGCGCGCCGATGCCGACGTGGCCGCGGTGCCTCTCCCGCCCCCGCCGGTCCCGCCGCGCTTTTGGTCGCGGACCTGGACCTGATCGAGGGCGGCGGCAGCGGGCGTGGGCCTAGCTTGCTGCCGCGCTACGACGAACGCGCCCCGAAGAAGGACGCGCCGACGGCGTCCGAGCAGCCCGCCCTCCTCGGCGCCGAACCGCCCACCATCTCGGATCCAGGTTCCGCACCGCCTGATGCGTTTGAGAGCCTCGAAAGCACGAAGGGCCGGGCCCGAGGCGCTGGAGACGATCCGTGAGCCCGCGGGCCGCGCGTGCACCCCGAGGCGCAGGCAAGTGCCAAGGCCGCGATGGCACTGCTCCGCGTCGAGGCGCGAGCTGCCAAGCTCAAGCTAGGGCTGCCGTGACCCATGAATATTGAAGGCGTTCGCGGCATCAATCCTCCCACGCCTCGCGCCACTCGGCCCTGGTGTTCAGCCGTGCAGCTTCATTGCCGTTTCAGCGACGAGACGGCCCTGGAAGCGAGCGCCATCGAGTTCGTTGTTGCTGGGCATGCGCTGGCCCTGACCGCCGGTGATCGTCGTCGCACCATAGGGGGCGCCGCCCGTCACCTCGTCGAGCGTCTGCTGGCCCTGCCAGCTGTAGGGCAGGCCGACGAGCACCATCCCGAAGTGTAGAAGATTGGTGAGGACGGAGAACAGAGTCGTCTCCTGCCCGCCATGTTGCGTGGCGGTTGAGGAAAAGGCGGCGCCGACCTTCCCATTCAAGGCGCCGCGGGCCCACAGGCCGCCAGTCTGGTCAAGGAAGTTCGCCATCTGCGAGGCCATCCGACCGTAACGCGTGCCCACCCCCACGATGATCGCGTCGTAGGTCTCAAGCTCATCGACGGTCGCGATAGGCGCCGCCTGATCCATCTTGTACCCCGCACCGCGGGCGACTTCGTCGGGCACCAGTTCGGGGACCCGCTTGATCGCGACGTCGACGCCCTCTACGGAGCGCGCGCCTTCGGCGACCGCTTCGGCCATCGTTTCGATATGGCCGTAGGTGGAATGATACAGAACAAGAACTTTGGCCATGGTGCTTCCTTACTTCGTCTGGACCGGTGAAGAAGCAGCGTTGATTCTCTGCTGGCTGAAAGGGGTGCTGGTGGTGGCGCGCGGCTCGGCCGCTTCGGATTTGCCGCTGGTGTAGGTGCTGCCCTGCCGGTTCTGACCAGGAGCCGGCCGACCATCGAGTGGGGGCAGCGCCTTTGCTTCTTCGAGATCGATGCCCACGCCCGCGGCGACGCGGCGGCCATAATCCTCGTCGCAATGCCACCAGTGCCAGATCATGCGCAGCGCAATCTCGCGCGGGCACTGCCTGAGGTCGTCGACCATATTGGCGATCAGGTCATCACGCTCCCAGTCCTTGAAGCTGCGGTAGCGTTCGCCTGCCTGGGTGTAGTCGTCGGCCGTTCGGGTGGTCTGATAGCGCCCGAGATGGCCCTCGACCCACTGGTGGTAATCGGCCTTCGGCTGCGGGGCCTCCTGCAGGCCGCCCATGATGCTCGGCTCGTAATTCACGTGCGGATTCTCGCCCGCTTGGTCGACCGAATAGGTCATCTGGCCGTCCCGCTGGTTCGTGCGCGGCTGTGCGGCCTTCTGCGGCGCATTGACCGGCAGCTGCAGATAGTTGGGGCCTACCCTGTAGCGCTGGGTATCTGAATAGGAGAGCGTGCGGCCCTGCAGCATCTTGTCATCGGAGAAGTCCACCCCGTCGACGAGGACCCCCGTGCCGAAGGCCGACTGCTCGGCCTCGGCGAAGAAGTTGTTCACATTGCGGTCGAGCACCATCCGGCCGACCGGCAACAGGGGAAACTCGTCCTCGGGCCACCGCTTGGTGTCGTCCAGCGGATCGAAGCTCAGTTCCGGATGCTCGCCATCGGCCATTATCTGGACGCAGAATTCCCATTCCGGAAAGTCGCCGCGCTCGATTGCGTCGTAGAGGTCCTTGGTGGCGTGGCTCGTGTCCTTGGCCTGGATCTCCGCCGCCTGGGCGGAGGTGAGGTTGCGGACCCCTTGCTTGGGGACCCAGTGGAACTTCACCAGGACCGCTTCGCCCTTGTCGTTGACGAGCTTGTATGCATTGACGCCCGATCCCTCCATCTCGCGATAGTTGGCCGGGATGCCCCAGGGGCTCTTCAACCAGGTGACCATGTGCAGCGCCTCGGGGCTCTGCGAGACGAAGTCGTAGAAGCGCCATGCCTCCTGCCGGTTGGTGATCGGGTCCGGCTTGAAGGCATGGATCATGTCCGGAAACTTGATCGCGTCGCGGATGAAGAAGATCTTCAGATTGTTGCCGACGAGATCCCAGTTGCCGTCGACGGTCTTGAGCTTGACGGCGAAACCGCGCGGATCGCGAGCGGTCTCGGGACTGTCCTTCGAGCCGATCACGGTCGAAAATCGGATAAACACGGGCGTGCGAACGCCAGTCTGGGTGAGCACCTTCGCGCGCGTGTATTTGGACGCGGGCTCATTGCCGATCGTGCCGTTGGCCTCGAAATAGCCGTGCGCCGAGGTGCCCCGCGCATGAACCACACGCTCCGGGATCCGCTCGCGGTCGAAATGGGTGATTTTCTCGATGAACTGGTAATTCTCGATGGTCGCTGGCCCGCGCTCGCCAACCGAGCGCAGGCCCTGGTTGTCGTGGACAGGGTGGCCCTGGCGAGTTGTCAAAACTGGCTTGTCGCTCATCGAAAATACCCCTTCTCTCGTCACTGGTCGCCCCAATGGCGATTCAGTTGCTCTCCGCCGCGAGCCGCCGGTTGAGCAAAAGGACGTGCTCCCGCCCGAGCGACGCGATGTTGTTGACCCCCAGGTGCAACATGGATTCAATCAGTTCCCGCTGGAAGTAATCCATCAGACCAGAAATGCCGCCCTCCCCGCCGAGCGTTAGCGACCACCATACCGGCCGGCCAACAGCGACGGCATTGGCGCCGAGCGCGAGCACCTGCGCGATATCCATGCCGCGACGTATGCCGCTGTCGAAAATGATCGGCACTGCGCCATGGACGGCATCGACAATCCTCGGGAGGACCGTGATGCCGGCAGGGGAGCCGTCCGACGATCGACCGCCATGGTTGGAAACCTGAATTGCTGCCGCCCCGGCCCTTACAGCGGCGGCCGCATCTTCTGCGCGCGTCACGCCTTTGATCACGACGGGCAATCCGGTGATGTTTCTGACCATGTCAAAGTCGCGCCAAGACAGGTCAGTCTTGAACGACGTTGCCCGCCCCGGAGGAAAGTTGCCGTAGGGAAGCCATGGTCTGTTGCGGCCCATATCCGCATACTGGTCCGACGAGCTCTGGCCGATCGCATCCACGGTCAGGATAATCGCTTTGAAACCAGCGTCGCGCGCGCGCTGGAGGATCTCGCGCGACAGTCCCGCGTCATTGTCCAGGTACATCTGAAACCATTTGGACGTGGCGGAGGCTCGGGCGATCTCCTCCATGGCAATGGTCGAGGCACTGGAGACGCACAGCATGCCGCCCGACTTCGCCATCCCACGCGCGGTCGCCGCCTCTGCCTCAGGATGCACAAGCCCGTAGCTGCCCATTGGTGAAACGAAGATCGGGTGCGGCAGTCTTTCACCCAGGATCGTGATCGAGGTGTCGATCCTGTCCCTGACGATGCCGCCCATCGGATGCGGATTGAGGGCGTAATCACCGAACGCGCGTCGGTTTTCGCGCAAGGTCCACTGCTCGCCGCTGCCGGTGGCGATGAACACGTAGACTCCATCGGAAAGGACGCCCCGGGCCTGACTCTCGAGGAGATCGATGTTGATAACATCAAGCTCCCTGTTGATTCCCCGCTGGACGATCGTGACCGGCGGGCTGTTCGCGACCTCGGGCAGCTGCGCTTCGGCGGATTTCGTGAAAGGCAGGATTGCTGCGGATGCGAGACCAGCACCAGCCAGCTGGAGCATCTCTCTGCGCGACGAAGTCATGGCCTGTTCCCATGCGTCGGAATGAAAGCAGGGTAAGGAAAGTCCAGGAAGGGAATCAACGGCATTCCTGCGTGTCGCCGCTGCTCGCCAAAAGTTCACATGCGGCAGGCTGGGGTTCCATTCGCCGGTGTGCCGCGAGCGCGCCTCGGCGCGGCAGGTGCGGAGGCGCAATCGACGTTCGTGATGACCCTCGCGGCCGTGACGGTGGCTTCGGCCGCCATCCTCCTGCTGCATGCCGTCCGGAGCTATCGGCTATACCGCGACCCGCCCGACCAGCAATTCCGAATGTCAGTCATGATAGGGGCCGGCGACGTGCCTGCGGTCGTCGCAATCCTCTGGCAGTTCTTTCCAATCCTGCTGGCGCCGGTGTGCGCCTGACCGTAGCACTCGTTCTGACACTCGCCCTCGGCGGCGGGCCTGCCGCAGCGCATGGCAGCAGCCCCATGCCGATCCGCTCGGCGAACTGTGGCAAGCCTGGAGGTTCGACCCGTTGGTCATCGTGCCACTCCTCGCCGCGCGTTGCGTGTATGGGCGCGGCGTGCTTCGGCTTCGGGCGCGGGCCGGCTGGGGCCGGGGGCCAGGCGCCTGCACGTCATTTCGTTCGCCCTTGGCCAGGTTGTGCTCGTCGCAGCCCTTATCTCTCCGCTCGATCAGCTCGGCGGGACCCTGCTGTTGGCGCACATGGCGCAGCTTGGCCTCCTCGTCGCTGTCGCGCCCCCCTTGCTCCTGCTGGGGCAACCAGGCGCGGCGCCCGCTTGGGCGCTCCAGATGGGCTGGAGCAAGGGAGGCTTCGTGGCGACGGTATGGCGGCACCTGGCGCGGTTTGGCCGGGCCCTTTCACGCCCCCCTGCTGTCATCCTGCATGGGTTGGCACTGTGGGACTGGCACGCCCCCGTGCTGTTCGATGCGGCCATCGAACACGAATGGCTGCATCGCCTGGAGCATATCGCCTTCCTCGGAACGGGCCTTCTGTTCTGGCGAGCGGTCCTCGAAGCACGGGCTGGCCGGCGCGGCCTTCGCGACGCTGACGCACGGCGGGTTCCTAGGTGCGCTTATCACCTTGGCGCCCTTCCCGCTTTACGACTGGTATGTGGATCGGGCGGAGTTCTGGGGTGTCACCGCGCTTGGCGATCACCAACTTGCCGGCCGACTCGTGGCACCCAGGACCCGCCGCGACGTTCAGGTTGCACGAATGGGTTCGATTTTCGTGGCGCAAGTTCCACTACAAGTAGGAAGCCCATGATGCCTTCATCAGCCCAGTCCGGGTCCTTCACTTTCCGGCAGTGCGATCGCTACCAGGGCGGCGGCGATCATCACGTCCCGCCAATGTCATGAAGGACGGCGAAGGCAGTCACGCCTGGAGGTTCCTCCGCTGAAGGCGTGCAGAGGGAAAGCTGCGAAGCCTACGCCGCGTTCCTCCCGACGAAATCGACATAACGGTTCATCCATCCCTGCAGGAAACCGCGGCTGGCCTCGCCAACGTTGCCCTCCGCGTCGAACAGCCCTTCCTTGTGCTGCAGGAAGACCTCGGGTTGCCCCAGCGTCGGCATATCAAGGTAGGCCAGGATGTTGCGGAGATGCTGCTGCGCCATCGAGGTGCCTGGCGCGCCGGGCGAGATGCCTACCACGCCCGCGGGCTTTCCCGCCCAGGCGCTGTGGCCATAGGGCCTCGACCCGTGATCGATCGCATTCTTCAGCACGCCGGGAATCGAGCGATTGTACTCCGGGGTGACGAAGATCACGCCCTGCGCCGCGGCGACCTCGCCCTTCAGGCGGACGACGGCTGGCGCCGGGCGGGCATCGTCATCCTGATCGTAGAGCGGCAGGTCTCCGATCTGCACGCGCTGGAAGCTGAACTCCGGCGGCGCCAGTCGCGCCAGCGCGGTCGCGAGCTTCGCGTTCATCGAGTCCTTGCGTAGGCTACCGACGAGCACTGCAATTTTATACTGGGACATTGAAGTTCTCCTTTGCTGCGGTGAGAGGCCGGCGAGGGCGTCGCATCATATATTGAACGCCATAGCGGCGCGATTGATGTGCCCGATACTGTCTCTTTCGTGCGCCCCGGCAGGGCGGGCGCGATACGCGCTGAGGTCTGGGTAATCTGCGTTGCGGCGCAGGTTGCACTTTCGTGCCCGGCTGCGTCGAACCTGACACGCGCGACGAATGGCCGGATGTTGGTCTATGTGAACAGATCGCCGTGCGGCCGTCAGCTTTAGGAGCCGATCCGCAAAGTTTGGATTCACGTTGAGCACCTTGGCGCCAGCCTTTGCAGCATGATGCGGATCATGGCCACCCGGACGAACGCGGCAGCGATGCGGCAATGCCGCTCGAAGTCGCGAGCCAGTCGGCGGTGATGACTGATCCAGCCGAGCGTTCGCTCGACGATCCGGCGCTTGGGCAGCACGACGAAGCGATGCCGATCGCAGCGGCGCAGGATTTCAATCCCCCAACTGCCAGTGCGGGCCACCGCGGCCGCCATCTTCGGCCCCTGATAGCCGGCGTCGCCGATGATGCGCTCCACGAACGGGAACAGCCGCCGCGCCTGGCGCAGCAACGGCTCGGCGCCGTCGCGATCCTGCACGTCGGCCCGATGCACCACCACGGCGAGCAGCAGGCCGAGCGTGTCGGTCAGTATGTGGCGCTTGCGGCCGAGGGTTTTCTTGCCCGCGTCGTAGCCCGATGGGTGGAGTGTCCAGCCCCCTTTTGCGTGCCCTTCGACGTCTGGCTGTCGATGATCGCGGCGGTCGGGCTGGCCGCGCGGCCGGACTGCTCGCGCACCGCCACGTAGAGCGCGTGGTGGAGGCGCTCGAGCGTGCCCTCCCACTCCCAGCGGGGAGAAGTAGCCCCACACCGTGCTCTTGGGTGGAAGGTCCTTGGGCAGGGCCTGCCACTGGCAGCCAGTCGAGAGCACGCAGAAGATGGCGTTGAGCACTTCGCGCACGTTGACGGTTCGCGGCCGGCCGCCGCGCCTGGCGCCGCGGATCAATGGCGCCACCACCGCCCACTCACCCTGCGTCAAATCGGACGGGTAGCGCAGAC
>JAQGHV010000201.1 GCA_028288785.1 Rhodospirillales bacterium
TCAGTCACCAGCCCGACGATCCGGCCGGTCCCATCTATGACCGGAAGGCCGCTTACGCGGTGTTCCAGCATCAGCCGGATTGCGGCGCTCAGCAGCATCTCGGGGCCCACCGTTACGAACTCACGCGTCATAAGGTCTGCGGCAATCATATCCATTCCCTCCCATGTGTCCCGCGACCTTCGCAGGAATTCAGATCCCTCCGCCCATGGGGCGCCGGCCGACGCACAGCGCCAGGTGCCCATGACGCGGTTACTAGCTCGACTGCACTGGAGACGGACCAGACGGAGTAGATCGACAACGCACCGAGCACGCCGATCAGCGGGTCGGAGCCAGGAAAGCAGAGCATGATGGAAACCAGCCCGGCGACGAGGCTGAAGAGGCTGAAGAGGCTGAAGAGGAAGATGCTGTGCCACCCCACCGGGTTATCAGCGGCGCTTGCCAGAACGGCAGTGTGCGAGGCGCACCGACGCTGGTCTGACAGAGGGACCGTAACCGACCTGCCGGAACCGGCCATGGGGGGACCTCCTTCCTGACGACGAACGCGGTCCTCGATGGATGGCGTTCCGGATGCCTGAAAGCATTTTGCGAGTTCGGTATATATCGTCTTACGATATATTTCAAGCCACATTGTGCTGAGGTCCGATCCATGCAGGAGTCCACGAGCATGAAGGGTAATGCGAGCCGCCGCCCGGTCACGACGAAAGGCTTGAGAAAGGCCGATTATGAGGTGCTGGCTGCGTTCCGACGCGAGCTGCGGCGATACCTCGCCTTCAGCGAGCGGGCCGCGGAGGCGGCGGGTCTGCCAGCGCAGCAGTATCAGGCGTTGCTTGCCATCAAGGGCTACCCCGGCCGTGACCAGGTTACCGTCGGCGAACTGGCGCGCGAACTCCTCATCGCGCAGCACAGCGCGAGCGAACTCGCCGATCGCCTCGTCATAAAGGGACTCCTCGCGCGGTCCGCCGACGAGCGGGACCGCCGACGCACGCTGCTGGCGCTCACACCCGAAGCCGAGTCCGTCCTCGGCCGCCTCGCCGCCACGCATCTGGAGGAACTTCGCCGCGTGCGCCCTTCCCTGCTCGAGCTGTTTGACAGCTTTACAGAGGATCGCCAGGAGCGAGAGGGCGCGACCGCGGCGGAGGCGCGTGACTGAAGTTACAAGGACGCACTGCTTCCGGCAGTTCATGCCTTTCGAGGAGGGAATTTGATGTCACCGAACCGGGCACCACAGACGATCGCGGCCGCGAACGGTATCGCGACGGACAGCGCCTTCGGAGCTGTCGCACCGCCGATTTACCTCTCCAGCAGCTACACCTTCGAAGGCTTCGGCCGGGCGCGGGCGTATGATTATTCGCGCGCCGGCAACCCGACCCGCGACGTTCTGGCCGACACGATCGCCCAGCTCGAAGGGGGAGCCGGCGCCGTTGTGGTCTCATCCGGGATGGCGGCTATCGACCTCGTGCTCTCCTTGCTGGAAACGGGGGATCTGATCGTCGCGCCGCACGACTGCTACGCCGGAACCCAGCGATTGCTGCAGGCGCGGCAGGCGAAGCGACAGGTCGAAGTTGTGTTCGTCGATCAGTCGGATGGGCCAGCCCTCGCAGCCGCGCTCGCGCGTTCGCCGGCCCTTGTGCTGATCGAGAGCCCGAGCAATCCCCTGATGCGGGTCGTTGATATCCAGGCCATCGCCGCAGCCGCTCGATCAGCCGGGGCACGGACCGTGGTCGACAACACATTCCTGTCCCCGGCGGGGCAGCAGCCGATCAAGCTTGGCGCAGACCTGGTTGTCCACTCGACGACCAAGTACCTCAACGGCCACTCGGACGTGGTCGGTGGCGTGGTGGTGGCGGCAGATCAGGCCGATGTCGCGGCCCTTGCATCCTGGGCGAACGTCACGGGGGTCACCAGTTCGCCATTCGACGCGTATCTGACACTGCGCGGGATACGCACGTTATTCGCGCGCGTCGAGCGCCAGCAGCGGACGGCGGGACTGATTGCCGAGTTCCTCCACGGACATCCCGCGGTACCGAAGGTTTGGTACCCGGGGCTGCCGACACACCCTGGGCACGGCATCGCCAAGGCGCAGCAGAGCGGCTTCGGAGCCATGCTGAGCTTCGAGCTCACCGGGGGCGTCGAGGGGGTGAGCCGGTTCGTGCATGCGCTGGAGCTGTTCGTGCTCGCGGAATCGCTCGGTGGCGTGGAAAGCCTGGTCGCGCATCCGGCCACCATGACCCATGCAAGCATGAGCCCGGAAGCGAGACATGCGGCCGGCATTAGCGATAGCCTGCTGCGGCTCTCGGTCGGCCTCGAGAGCGAGGCAGATCTCCTGGCCGACCTCGCTCGCGGCTTGGAGGCGATTTCCATTACCGCCTTGAGCTGAGGAGCCCCGTTCCGCTGATCCTCTTCCCACCTGTACTGCTCTTGTTGTGGATGCGCCGCTAGCCGGTGCGGATCCGTGTTGCGGCAATCTCGCGCATCCGCTGCCGGATCTCCCGCCGTGGATCCCGGATGCTGGCTTGCGCTGTGTGGAGCGGTGCTGACGTGTCACGCAACAGTTCCGCCGCTCGCTGAGGCTGTGGCACGCCGTCACACAGGCGACCACCTCCTTCATGAGCGCGGGCCGGGGAATTCTTTTGCACACCACGTCGTGCAGCACAGCTTTGTCCAGGCTCAACTCCGCCAGCAGCTTCTTCAGCCGCGTATTCTCCTCCACAAGCTGCTTGAACTCGCGGACCTGATCCGTCTCAGCCCCGCATACTGCTTTTTCCAGCGATAAAAGGTCTGCTCCGAGATGCCGGCCTTGCGCGTCAGATCAACAACCGACAGGCCAGTTCCGCCTGCTTCAGCACAGTCACGATCTGCTCCACCGAAAACCGCTTCTTCATGGCCAATCTCTCCATCCAACCTGGGGAAACCCGCCGAAAAACCAACATCAGACGTGGACCACTTCCGCCGTGTCACCTCAGGCTCTGACTCCCGACAATGCCAGGGAGTGCGTCGCGCGGTGCCGCGGCAACCCAGGTTTCCAACCATGGCGACCGGCAGCTGGACACGGTGCCCGCGTCGATCGTCGCCCTGCCGGGGATCGTCGAGGCCATCGGCCCGAATATTCCCGTCTTCCTGGATGGTGGTGTCCGGCGGGGCGTCCATGTGTTTCAGGCGTTGCCGCTCGGCGCGCGCGCGGTGCCGGTCGGACGCCCGACTCTCTGCAGCTTGGCCCTCGGAGGCGCGCCTGGCGTCACCTCGATGTTCAACACGTTGAAGACCGAGGTGCAACTTGCCCTGAAGCTTGCCGGCTGCGCTTCGATCAATGAGATCACCAGAAATTCTGTCACTTGGAACTCGTTCAGCCGGCGAAGGTCGTGCCGGAAGTCGGCCACCAAGAGATGCCTGCGAACCACGTCTGGCGCATTTCAGGATTGCTGACCTCGAAGGGAAATTGACCATGCGCATCATTGCCGCCACGGCGCTCGCGCTTACGTTCGCCGCATTACCCGCATCGGCGCCCGCCTTTGCTCAAGTGATACCCAACACTGCCGAGCAACCGGGACAGGCAGAGCCTGCACGTATCAGGGCTGGCACATTCCAGGTGGATCCCGCCCATACACAGGTTTCCTGGACCGTGAACCAACTTGGCTTCTCGATGCTTGGAGGAATGTTCGGAGCCTCGGGAGGATCGATTACCATCGATCCAGCCAAGCTTGCGGATGCAAGGGTCGAGGTGACGTTCCAGATCGATGCGATGAACGTGACGGACGCCGCCTTCGCCACGCATCTTCGCTCTTCTGACTTCTTTGACGCGACGCGGTATCCCACCGCGCGCTTCGTTTCAACTTCGGTCAGGCGGGCACGGGAAACACCGCTACGATCGTGGGGAACCTGACGATCAGGGATCGGACCAAACCAGTGACAATCGAGGCCATCGTCGTCGGCGAGGGCATCGATCCAATGAACAACAAGACGAGCTTTGGCTTCCGCGGCACCGCCACGATCAGGCGCAGCGATTTCGGTGTCGGCGGCATCGCTCCCGCCGTATCAGATGAGGTGCGGCTCGACATAAACGCCGCCTTCGTGGAGCGTTGAGTTGAGTCCGGGAAGTAGTTCGCCAGCGTCGCGTCCATGGCCAGACCGCAAGGCCGGCCTGGCCGGGCTCATGCGCTGACGGCGAGGACCTCAGCCGGCTCGCAATTCACGCTTCGATGTCAACGTCCTTGGTTTCCGTCCCGAGCAGCAGGGCCACCAGGGTCAGCAGCGCCATGCCCGAGAGGTAGATCCCGACCCAGAACGGGCTACCTTCACCGGCGCGCCACAACGCCACAGCGATGAACGGCGCCACGGCCGCGCCCAGGATGGATGACACGTTGTAGGAGATGCCGGAGCCGGTGTAGCGCACATTGGCCGGAAATAGCTCTGGCAGCAGCGCGCCCATCGGCCCGAAGGTCATGCCCATCAGGGTGAAGCCGAGGATCAGCCACGCCATCACGCCGACAAAGCCGGCCGACAGCATCGGCACCCAGAGCAGGCCGAAGACGGCGATGGCAAGGGTGACCCAGATGAGGGTCTTGCGGCGGCCCCATCGGTCGGCCCAGGGCCCGGAGGCCAGCGTGAATATGCCGAAGAACACCACGCCGGCGATCATCATCAGCACGAAGGCGGTGTAGCCGTAGCCAAGCCCAGGCGGCGCGCCGCCCGTCGGCGCGCGGCCGTAGCTGAGGGAGAACGTGGTCATCAGGTAGAACAGCACATAGGTGGCGAGCATGTAGAAGGTGCCAAGCACGACCTCCTTCCCGTGCGTCCGGAACACTGTGGCGAGCGGCAGCTTCGTGACGCCCCCGCGCTTCACCGTCTTCTCGAAGGCGGAGCTCTCCACCAGGTTGAGGCGCACCCAGAGCCCCACCACGACCATCACGGCCGAGAATAGGAAGGGGATGCGCCAGCCCCAGTCGAGAAAGGCCGTTGACGGCCGCGACGGATCGCTGGACGGCAGCAGCGCGGCGATGATGAGGAACAGGCCGTTGGCGATTATGAAGCCGATCGGCGCGCCGAGCTGCGGAAAGGTGCCATAGACGGCACGCTTGCCGGGCGGCGCGTTCTCGGTCGCGACAAGTGCGGCGCCGCTCCATTCGCCACCGAGGGCGAAGCCCTGTGCCAGGCGCAGCACCACCAGCAGGGCGGGGGCCACCCACCCGGCCGTCTCATAGGTCGGCAGCAGGCCAATGAGGAAGGTCGCGATGCCCATGGTCAGCAGGGCGCCGACCAGGGTCGCCTTGCGGCCGCGCTTGTCGCCGAGATGGCCGAAGAAGATCGCGCCGAGCGGCCGGGCCACCATGGCGGCGCCAAAGACGGCGAAGGATGCCAGGAGTGCGGTGGTCTCGTTGCCGGTCGGGAAGAACAGGTACGGGAACACCAGCACCGCCGCCGTCGCATAGACGTAGAAGTCGTAGAACTCGATCGTCGTGCCGATCAGGCTGGCGAAGATCACGCGGGAGCGTGGGTTAGCCGGCGCCTCTACGGTCTGGATGTCGATCTTCGCTGTGGGCATGAGGAAGTCCCTAGCTTGTCGGCGATCCATCGCTGACCTGCCCAGGCTCCGACGGACGGCTTCCGGCACGCAACGTCACGCGCTCGGGCAGCGGGATGAACTCCTTCTCGTCGCCCGGCACCTTGCCGAAGCGCCCGGCCTGCCAGTCGGCCTTGGCCTGTTCTATCCGTTCGCGCGAGGAGGAGACAAAGTTCCAGAACAGGTGGCGCGGACCGTCCATCGCCGCGCCGCCGAGCAGCAGCAGGCGCGCGCCCTGCGGGCCGGCGCGCAGCGTCAGCTTGTCGCCGGCGCGGAAAACCAGCATGCGTCCGGTCTCGAAGCGGTCGCCCGCCACCTCCACCTCGCCCTCCAGCACATAGGCCGCGCGTTCCTCGTGTCCATCCGGCAGCGGCAGCGCGGCGCCCGCCGCGAGGATGGCATCGGCGTAGAAAAGCGGCGAAGAAACGGCGACGGGCGAGACGAGACCCCACGCTTCGCCGGCGATCAGACGCAGCCGGAATCCGCCATCCTCGGCCGTCGGCAACGATGCGCCGGAATGATGGACGAAGGCCGGCGCCGTCTCCTCCGCCGCCTTCGGCGAGGCGACCCAGGACTGGATGCCGAACAGGCGGCTGCCCTGGACCCGCAGCGCCTGGTCGGTCCGCTCAGAATGCGCGATCCCGCGCCCGGCCGTCATCCAATTCACATCGCCCGGGACGATGGGCTGGTGCGACCCGAGGCTGTCGCGGTGCAGGATCTCGCCATCGAACAGGTAGGTGACGGTCGATAGCCCGATATGCGGATGCGGCCGCACGTCGAGACCCTTGCCGCTCAGGAACTCGCCGGGACCCATCTGGTCGAAGAAGATGAAGGGCCCGACGATCTGCCGCTCCTTTGCCGGCAGGGCACGGCGCACCTCGAAGCCGCCGATGTCATGGGCGCGCGGCAGGAGCACCAGCTCCACGCTGCCGGGCGGGACGGGGCATTCGGGGTCTTCGGCATGTTGCCAGCTCATGGTCTCTGCTCCTTGGGGCCTCGGGTAAGCTGATGGCACGCGGCGCGCGCCCTACTGCCGCGATCCCGATGAAGGCTCGGCGGTTCCCGCGATGCGCGACAGGATCTGGCGCGCGATCCCGATTTCGTCCTCGTTGATGTCGTGGCTGCTGCCCGGGTAGATGCGGGTGACGACCTCGGCTCCGAGCGCCTGCATCACCGCTTCCGTCTCGCGCACGCGTCCGAGCGGGATGTGCGGATCGCGCTCGCTGCAGCCGAGCAGGACCGGCATGCCGTCGAACGTCGGGCTGACCGTGGCCGGAGCCACCTTGTCGCCAATCAGGCCACCACTGAGGCCGATCACCGCGCCGAAGCGCTCCGCGCGTCGGAGCGCGAACTCCAGCGCCAGGCAGGCGCCCTGCGAGAAGCCCAGCAAAGCAATGCACTCCGGCACGATGCCATCCCCGATCAGGCCGTCAACCAGGTCGCCCAGGATGGACAGCGCGGAGGACAGATAGGGCTCGTTGCGGGCGACCGGCTCGGTGAAGCGGTAGGGATACCAAGTGTGGTCGGTCGCCTTCGGCGCGAGGATGCCGAAGGATGACGGGGCCACCAGCCCCGCCAGCCCGAGCATCTCCTCGGCATTGCCACCGCGGCCATGCAGCAGGATCAGCGCACCCGTGGCCGCGCCAGGGAGCGCTCCCGCCGCCGCGATCGGCTGGCCGGCATGCGGCCCAGTTCCTCCGGTGACGTGTCGCATGGGTCGCCCCTCCCTCAGATCGGCTTCAGGCCGCGCTCAATGGCAGCGCGCTTCGGCTCCAGGAAGGGCGGCAGCACCAAGCGCTGGCCCAACGCCTCCATCGGCTCGTCCGTGGCGAAGCCTGGGCCGTCGGTGGCGATCTCGTAGAGGATGCCATTCGGCTCCCGCGCGTAGAGGCTGCGGAACCAAAAGCGGTCCACCGGGCCGCTGGAGCGGACACCAAGGCTCCGCAGCCGATCTACCCACTTGTCGTAATCCTCGTCGGGGATGCGGAAGGCGACATGGTGCACGCCGCCCGCCCCCGGCCGGGCTGGCGGCAGGTCCGGCTCGACCCGCACATGCAACTCCGCCGCAAGGCCGCCCTTGCCCATCTCATAGACGTGCACCGTCACGCCGGGCGCATCCGGGGCCATGAAGCTGCGGGCCAGGCGCATCGCCATTATCTCGGTGAGGAAGCGATCGGAGGGCGCGAGGTCCGGAACGCTGATCGTGATCGGTCCAAGGCCGCGGATCTGGTAGGCTGCCGGCACCGGACTGCGGTCCCAGGGATGGGATGGGCCGGCGCCGCCGTCGTCCACCAGCGTCAGGCGCTGGCCCTCAGGGTCCTCAAAGTCGAACTGCTTCCGTCCGTCCACCTCCCGCACCGGGCCGGGCTTCATGCCCGCTTCGTCGAGACGCACCCTCCAGTAGTCCAGCGCCTCCTGGCCAGCCACCCGCAGCGCGGTGCGCACGATGGAATGGGTGCCGCGCCGCTCGCGCTCGGCCGGCCAGTCGAAGAAGGTGACGTCGGTGCCGGGGCTGCCCGCGCCGTCGGCATAGAACAGGTGGTAGGCGCTGGTGTCATCCTGGTTGACGGTCTTCTTGACCAGCCGCATCCCGAGCACGCGCGTGTAGAAATCGTGGTTGCCGCGCGCGTCCGCCGAGACAGCGGTCAGATGGTGGATTCCGTGGAGTTGCATGACTATGTCCTTTCCTGGATCTGCCGTGTTCTCCGTTTCGGGCCGCCAGCCTAGCGGCGATCTGGGCCACGCGGCCGCCGAGGAAACGGGCGCCCTCCTTCTCGGTTTCGCTCACCTGGCGGGAGCCGGCGTCGCCAGCCAGGGTGGTGGCGCCGTAAGGAGAGCCGCCGACCACCTCATCCATGCGCGTCTGGCCCCGAAGAAGTAGGCATGCCCACCTGCACCATACCGTGGTGGAACAGCATGGCGTGGATGGCCATCAAGGTCGTCTCCTGGCCGCCATGCCGCGTGGCGGTGGAGGCAAAGGCGGCCCGCATCTTGCCGATCAGCTTGCCTCCGCCCACAGCCCGCCGGTTCGGTCCCAGAAATTGACCATCTGTGATGGCATCCGGCCGAAGCGGGTGCCGGCTCCGGCGATGGTGGCGTCGTATCCGACCAGTTCGCCGGGCTCGGCGACCGGGGCGGCCTGGTCCATCTGTAGTGGCTGGCGCGCGCCAGCTCCTCAGGCACCAGCTCGAGGGCACGTTTGACGTCCACCTAAACCCCGGCCTCGCGTGCCGCCTCGGCCACGGCATGCGCCATGGTCTCGATGTCGCCGTAGCTGGAGTAATAAAGGACGAGAACCTTGGCCATGTGGACCTCCTGCTGCGATTGACGGGCTCTCAGCGTGACTGGGGGTTCCTGGTACCCCTTAGATGAGGCTTTTCCCTTGAGCGCAGGAAGGGAAACAATGGAAACGCACCGTTTCCTGAATTGCTCATGCCGCGCCTGCCAGACCTCGATGCCTGGGCGATCTTCGCTAAGGTGGCGGAGACCGGCTCCTTCGCCCGCGCCGGCACTGAACTCGGCCTGTCCAGGGCAACGGTGGCCAAAGCCGTCGGCCGACTGGAGGCGCGGATCGGCTCCGCCCTGCTGAACCGCACCTCCCGCCGCCTTGCCCTAAGCGAAACCGGCGGGCTGCTGCCACCGGCGCCACCCGCCTGCTGGCCGGCGCGGAGGCGGTGGAAGCGGAGGTCATGTCGCAGTTGGTCACGCCGCGCCGCCCGCTCCGCGCCAATAACGGCGATGCACTCCGACCGGCCCTGCTGGCCGGCGTGGGCTTGGCAGTGCAGTCGGAGTTCCTGGTGTGGGATGACCTCGCGGCCGGACGGCTCGAGGCGGTGATGACGGAATGGTCGACGCCGCCGATAGCGCTGAACTTCGTCACGCCGCCTGGTGGGCTGCGGCCCGCTCGCGTCGCGGCCGTGATCGAGTTCCTGGCGCGCCGTCTGTCCGCGGCGCCTTGGGCGACGCCGGGCCATGTGTGACCAGGGCAGAGGCGTGCTGGTCGTTTGGCCGGCTCAGAGAAGGTTGGATTCCGGTTCCTCAACGCTGCTCCATTCGTCGCAACAACAACCCGTCTCCCCACTATGTCGTGCCCCGCTGAGCCGAAGGTTTGGCCAGGTTTTCCGGCGAACCTTGATGGCCCGATGGCGCAACTATCGCAGGATCCGGGCCCGGGAGACCGGAGAGTCTCCGGACCTTGAGTGTAGGCCGATTTTACCCGCAAGGTTAAGTTGTTGACCTTCGGCCGCATTGTTCAGGCTCCCCTGGGTAAATTCAGCAACGCAACCGCCCGTGCAATGCCTCATGAATGCAATCCGTTGATCCACCCCAACCTTCCAACCAGCGCACTCCAGAACTGCCGCAGGCATTGAACGAACCGGGATCCAGATGGACGACAAAGACCACGTTTTCGCCCGCTTCAAGGACAATAATCCGGTGTCGCCCGACCGGCGTGAGACGCTGACGATCCCCCGGCGTGGCGGCACGGCTGGAAGCAGATCCGTCGAGGTGGTGCATGTTCGCTCCGGCGGCGCGGCGAGAGACAGGGTGCAACGCCCCGATCCATACGCTCGTGCGGCTTCCTGGGACGGCGCTTTCCCGACGAAGACGATGCCTCCGTCATCAATGCCGATTGAGCCAGTGACTCCTGCGATCACACAGCCGCTCCCCCCCGTCATGAGCGAAGAGGAGCCAGCGGCGGCAGAGGCTGAACCGGCAGTGCCCGCCCGCCCCGAGCAGCCGGTCGTCGCAGTTCACCAGGGTCGGGGCCGGCCTCGCAGAGCTGCAATCGCTGTGACGACGAGGCGCGTGGCCGACCCGTTCGATCCCAGCGACTTCGGCGCGAACTGCATACGCTGCGGCTATGCGATCGAAGCGGCGCGCGATCAGCGCGGGATGATGACCTGCTCGGGGTGCGGCTAGTCCCCCAGGGAGCTGGCCGACAGCGGCTCGTCGACGTCCGGGCGTAGCATTCCGATATCGCATCTGAGCGGCGAGCAGGGCGTCAAGCCAAGGCGGCACGGCAAATCTCACCACGGTGACGTACGAAACAGCGCGGCCCCGCGTTGTGCGTCCTTCACCCGACAGGTTGACCAATGCCGCCCCTGAACCCCTGCCTCCTTGATACCGGCAGCCCGCCCATTCCAGAGATCCAGGAGTGGGGCGCCCGCTTTTCCGGCGAGGGTGGGATGCTGAACATGTGCCAGGCCGTGCCCTCGCATCCGCCGGCGCCCGGCATGCTCGAACGCCTGGCCCGTTCCGCGGGGGATCCCGCCTGCGCCACCTATGGTCCCATCATGGGTGATGCCGCGTTGCGAAAGGCCTATGCCGCCGAACTTGGCGCGCTGTACGGGGGCCGGCCCGACGCGTCGGAGGTGGCCATCACCGCCGGCTGCAACCAAGCCTATTTCGTGGCCATGATGGCCCTGGCGCAGCGCGGCGACGCGGTGCTGCTGCCGACGCCGTGGTACTTCAACCATCGCATGACGCTCGACATGCTCGGGATCGAACCGCGCCCGCTGCCGTGCCACGCAGAACGGGGCTTTGTACCCGATCCAGATGAGGCGGCATCGCTGCTCGACGAGCGGGTGCGGGCCATCGTGCTCGTCACGCCCAACAACCCCACCGGCGCGACCTACCCGCCCGAGGTGATTGCCCGCTTCCACACCCTGTGCCGGGAGCGCGGGATCTGGCTGGTGCTGGACGAAACCTATCGGGACTTCCTGCCGCCGGGCCACGACCGGCCTCATGGGCTGCTTGGGGGCGTGACCTGGCCGGAGAACCTTGTGCAGCTTCACAGCTTTTCCAAATCCTTCGCAATTCCGGGGCACCGGCTTGGCGCCCTGGGCGCACCCGCCGCGCTGTTCCGGGAACTCGGCAAGGTGATGGATTGCGTGCAGATCTGCGCGGGACGGGCCGGCCAGGCCGCGCTGACCTGGGGGCTCGGCGCGCTGTCCGAATGGCGGGCAGCGAACCGCACGGAGATGCAGGCCAGGGGAGCCAGTGTCCGTGCCGCCTTCTCGCGCCTGCCCGGCTGGGAGCTGCAATCGCTCGGGGCCTACTTCGCCTATGTGCGACACCCCTTCGGCAAGACCTCCGCCTGGCAGGTGGCGGAGCGGCTGGCATCCGAACAAGGGCTGATGTGCCTGCCCGGTCCCGCCTTCGCCGGGGAGGAGGCGCATCTCCGCATCGCGTTCGCCAATGTGGAAGCCGCCGGCATCGTGTCGATGGAGGAGCGGCTGCGGGCGGCATCCAGCTGACCGCGGCCGGACTTGGCGCGGGCCTCTAAGCGGTGCCCACCAGGCTCGTTGGGGACAGGCGCTCAGGGCAGCCAGAAATCTTCTCCGGCGAGCTCATATGTCACTGGCAGCACGAGCCCTGGTCCTGCGCCGTGCGCCGTGCGCACCGTGGGCATCCGTCGGCCTTCGGAAGCGGGTCACACGGTGGTGGACAGGCCCCCATTGCCGGGACGCTGGACACAGCTCGCGGCATCAGAAGGCTGGGCGAGCACCCCCCGGCATGCTGATCGACGTGCGCGATAGAGCCTCAAACGGGGTGCGGTGACACAGAAAGGAGGAGGTACGCGCGGCGTTATTCGGAGCTGCTTGCGCGCCACGCTCAGCGGATCGGCACCACCGCCACTGCGTTGAACGGGCTGCCATCGACCAGCCGCGTGGACCACGCGAGGTAGACAACCGCCTGCCGCTCCTCATCGATGAAGCGGTGCACACGCGTCTCCTTGAAGAACAGGCTGGTGCTGCTCTCGAACACTTGTTCACCGCGCTCACCGCGACGCGCGCCGGGCTGCACTTCCACCGTGCCCGTCGCGGCGCAGGCCAGCGCGAACCGCGCGGGATCGTCCGCGACGCCCAGCATGCCGCCGAAGCCGCCGGTACGCGCCTGGCTGATCCAGCAGGAGACATTGCGGACCTCCGGGTCATCGAAGCGTTCGACCACGACGCGATGGCTGCGCGTCAGGCCGAGGTTGGTGAGAGCGGTGTTGACGTGGCCGATCTCCCGCGTGTCGTCGGCCAATGCTGGCGAGGCGAGCATGAGGGCGAGCAGGGCGGCGCGATAGACGCGGTGCATGCGGGAATCTCCTTCAAGGCGGTCGTAACCGCATGGTGGCCTACCTACGACAACGACGCGTTCTCGTCCGGCGGTTCATCGCAGAGAGGACGCCCGCACAGCCATTCGGGTTTCTCGACCAGACCGGTTGATCGGCAGGGCGCCATCGGCCAGCTACCGTCCTTCGAACAAATCCTGCCCGCAGCTTTCCGCGCAACCCCTACGCCGAAGATCGTATCGTCGCGGCGGGGCTTCTTCAGGCGGCCTCTTCCATCGAGTAGCGCCGACAATGCTGCAGGTATGCCGCCTCGTGCGCGGCGACGAGGTCGACGACGCTGTTCCAAAGCCAGGTGGGTGCGTTCAGCGATCGTGAACGGTTTGCGCTGAAGCCCCGCCAGCCACTGCTTGCGATCCGAGGCGTTCATCTGCCTTGCATGCGCCCGGCCGACCACCTGGGACAGGAAATCCGCGACGTTCATGGCCTCGTCGCAGCTCAGGTGTTCGATCTCCAGCTTCCGGTCCTGCGGCAGGAGCTCGCGGATGAACACCGACTTGCCCAGGAGGCGTGCCGCGACCATCCGTTCGCCAAGGAATGACGACAGGCTTCGGGCGCCCATCACCACTCTCTCCGCGCTGTCTCGCGGCGTGGTCGCATCGGCGCTGCGTGGGGCGGAAGCGGAAACGGCCTCCTTCACATCCATGAGGCAGTGCCGCCCGGCTTTTCCCTTGCCGATGCCGGCAAGGACGGCCAGGCGCAGGCGGCCCAGTGAGCTGCATCCCTTTAGCCAGCAGGCAGCATCCAGCACGCGCACGAGAGCACCCTCGTCGCGCGAGCGAAGTACGGCGACGATCTCCGAACCGACTGATCGGCGAAGATCCCCTGCACCGCGGCCGACTCCTCCTCCGTAAGCGGCCAGAAGCGTTTGCCCAGCGGAGTTTTTGGCTTCACATCTTCGATGCGTTCGTCGGCCAGATGCTTCCACGATCGCGCTTGCGCCTTGCGCATGACGAGCTCGATGGCGCACGGCATCTTGCGCGCATCGCCCTCGGCCGCTTCGGTCGGAGTCGTCGCGAACGCGGTCTCGTAGCCGTTCATCATGCGCTCCATCATCCGCGCAGTGGTCACGCCGGGCAACGCGGCGCCCCGCGCGGCCATGGCGAGCGACAGCCCCAAACGGACCAGGTCATGGACCGGATTGCCGACGACCGCCTGGTCAAGGTCGCGGATCTGAACCGCAAGCTTGCCGCCCACACTCGCGACCGGGCCGAGATTGCCGATGTGACAATCCCCACAAACCATACATCGGGGCCTTGCGGCAGATTGATGCGGTCCGAAGCCTTAAGCCATTCATAGAATCGCTCGGTGCTTCCGCGGACATAGACATGGGCAGAAGTCGCCATCTTGCGATTGCGTTCGGCGACAAGGAACTTCTGACGGGTGTCGGGTTAGACGAGGTGCGCCGGTTTCATGCACCGAGGTCAACGTTGATCCGTCGATCAGCCTACTCACCGCAAGCGGCTCCAGCGATATGAGCAGGGTCATCCCGGCTGCCGCCCGACAAACAACAAACCCGCCGCTGACGAGACCACTGCCTCCCGACGGTGCGAGACGCAGGCAGGCAGCTCGCCAAGCTTGCCTTTTGTCGGCGGACAACCGAGAGCGCTGCGTGGCGTTGTCCGCTCCACAGCAGGTTTCCGAGGCAGCGATGGCAATTGAAATTTCGAACCTGGTCGGGGCGGTTGCCTCTGTCGCTTCCGTCTCCAGCTTTGCGCCCCAGGCCTGGAAGGTCATCCGCACGCGGGACACCCGAAGTATTTCGGCGACGATGTATTGGCTGACGGTAGTGGGATTTGGCCTCTGGTTCGTCTTTGGAATCCTCGTCGGGCAGTGGCCATTGATCGTCACCAACGCCATCTGCTTCGCACTGTCTGCCTTCATCCTTGTGATGAAGGTCTTGCCTCCGTCCAAAAAGCACGCTGTTGCCAACGCGATTGTCCCGGAATCGCAGGACGAATGAGACTACCGCTTCGCTGACTCCCTGACCCTGCGGGACGACCGACCAGGTGCCGCGCCACCAAGCCGTTTGCCCCGTGCGCGCAGACCGGTGCGGCTTTTCCACGTTCGGCAAAAACGATTATGGAATCGGTCGCCTGTGCCAGACTCACGCCCAGAGCTGCGCTGTTTATCGACTGAGCCACGCGGATACTGCCCAGCCTCGGCTTATTGCAGCTTCACCGCGCAGTCTCTCCGGAGCCGCTCGGCAGCCGGGGCCCTCCCTACTCGCCAGCACGGACTTCGAATGAAGGGTCCTCACCGCATCTGTTCTTGCGCCAGTCGTCAGGGGGGTCTCGACGTCGGTATTCGCATCATCTCGTGATGAACATGAAATCTGCTTCACATCGCTCAACTGTTTAGGTGCATCTACTTTATGAAGTTCCGGCCATCGCCTGCGTTCGATGGCGGGACTAACAACGACACCAGGAAGGAAAGCCGATGAAAATAACCCTTCGCTTGTTGGCACCTGTTGCCCTCGCGAGCCTCAGTCTTTTCGCCGGCTGCGCAAGCCCACAGAGCGATCCGCCCGGCACGGCGGCAGGCCGCGCCGTCGATCGCGTCGCAGGGACGAATAACTCGGGCGCATTTCCCGCACAGTCCGACGGGACGCCGGGCAACCCGCCTGGAACCGCCGTCGAACGTGTTGCCGATCGGGTGGCTGGAACCAACACCTCCGGTGCCTACCCGCGCCAAGCGTCGCGAACCAGACGCAACCTGCCGGGCACTGCCGCGCAACGTGCCAATGATCGCCGGATGGGAACGAATACGTCAGGCGACTATCCCCGCAACACGCGGACGGCCACAAGCGGTGGCGCGCCCGCCTCGCGGACGGGCGCCACCCCGGGTGTCGTGCCAGCCCCAGGGCGCAATCCGTCGCCACAGATCGAGTCGGGCAGCGGCAACTCGCCCGTGCAGCCCGGTCAGGCGGTTACGCCGAACCGCTAGCCAGACGCCTCGGCTTGTATTCGGCTTTGCATCCGCGATGACGGACAACCGGTTCACCAACGCGGATGCAATCAGATCTCACACGAGGCGGGCCAATGTTGATGGCGCCGCCGATCGGTACTGAACAGCCTGAGCGAAGCAAGGGCTAGGCGTGCTTGCGCAGTGACCGCACAAAGCGGGGTCCGGCTGCGGCGAAGCCTGTCGCCCGGCAAAACCCCGACAGCGACGCGTCACCCGTGGCCGTGATCAACGCGAGCCTGACGCACCCTGCCGAGCGCGCGGCTTGAGCCGCCGATTTCAGCAGAAGCCGTCCCACTCCGCGGCGCCGGTCATCGGGGCCGACAAGCAACGTCGAGATTTGCGCCGTCGGGCCAGCTTCATCGAGCGTAGAATACCAATGCAGGATGACGATCCCACTGGGCGGGCCCCACTGCGTCGCGATAAGCGCCGTGCCGCCGGCCTGCCGCACCGCGGCCAGCCGATGCGTGATCTCCTGCGCATCCAGCACCAGCCCTGCGGCACCGAGCAGCTCCACCAAGCCCGGGGCATCGCCGGCATTTGCCGCACGAACCTCCATCCCATACCGAGAGCTCATCTTGGCGAGCCATAAGGGTGGCCGGGCGCTGGTCTTTTCATGAGCGAGAGCATGGGAATTTTCGGCCAGGCTGCAATCACCAGGTCCATGGGTCGCGATGGTCCACTGGCGCGCGCCCTATGCGGGATCGGGGAAACCGCGCGGCTTAGGGTGGCGGCGCCGACGCCGGCCCATCCGTGATCGAGGCCAGTGGCGGCCATCGCGCGAGCGCTGTTTCCCCGGCAGGCGTCAGGCGATAGAAGCCGCGGCGCTCCCGTTCGAACCAGCCATACACATTGCGCTGCAGGATGGCGGAGGCGTCCTCCGCCTGCCCCCGAAGCACCTTCACCGCCTGCGCGCCATCGCGGAGCTGGGCGGCACAGGCCAGGGCACGTTGCCTGTAGGCGGTCATGATCGGCTGCCGGGTCGAGCCACCATGCGCGGGATCTCCGATCCGGCGGCGATGCTCGTCCAGGAGACGGCTGCGACGCCGCGCGTTGGACCTCGGACGATAGGGGCCAGGCTCGGCGATGACCTCGACCTTGCCCGCATTCGGTGAAACCCGGAGCAGCCCAAACCCCAGGAGCCGGCACAGCTTCTGAACGCGGCCATCGCGATCTCGGCCGCGGGTCGTGGCCTTCACCGCAAGCCAGATCTCGTCCGCCATCGGCAACCGGTCCACAGCCTGAAGGACGAGTTCGAGGGTGAAGCCGAGCTTCATCTCGACGATGACGAGGAACGGCTCCTCGCCAACGCGGATCGCCACGACGTCGCAGCCGCAAATCTCGCCCTTCGCCACGAAGCCGAGTGTTTCGAGGTAGCGCTTCACCGCGGCGTAGAGCGACGTCTCAAGCTGATCGGCGGAACCGCGATTCATCTTCCCTGGCATGAGCGGCAATATCGCGGCGCGAAGCGCTTCGCGCCACCACCCTGGCCATGCGTCCCTTTCAAATGCTGATTCGCGCTCGACCGAGCGCAAACCGCTCAGTGCCAGGGCGTCGTTTCCCAGATGCGGCGGTAACGCGCCTCCTGGGCCGGCATCTGTGCTTCCCAGGTCGCACCCGGCAGGTAGGCCATCGGCAGTTCGAGCTGGCGCGCCTTTTCCGCCCACTCGGGCTTGGCGACCACCCGGGCAATCGCCTCCTCCAGGCGCGTGGCGATGTCGTCGGGGATGGCGCGCGGCGCACCAATGCCACGCTCGCTCGTCATGGTGACGTCAAAACCCTCCTCGCGGAAGGTCGGCACGTTCGGCATCTGCTCCCACCGCGTTTCGCCCATCGCGGCGAGCGGCCGCAACAGCGGGCTCTCCTGCCCGAGCGTCCCGATCTCGCCGAGATTGAGGCCAGCGACGTCGATGTGCCTGGCGAGCACGGCATTCTTCACCAGGCCAGCGCCTGCGAAGGGCGCATGGATGAACTCGGTTCCGGACGCGGCCTGGAACAGCGTGAGCCCCAAATGGTCGTCGGTGCCAACCCCCGATGATCCGACGCTGATGCTGCCGGGAGCACGCTTGGCCGCCTCGACAAGGTCGCGGAGCGACCGGTACGGCGCATCGCGATGCACCACGAAGGCTGTGGGATCATCGACCAGGCGTACGATCGGCCGGATGCGGGTGCGATCATAGCGAACCCGCCGCTCGATCGGGACGGAGATGTAGCCGGGCGTGTTGAGCGTGCCGAGGGTGTAGCCGTCCGGTCGCGCGGCCTGAAGCGCGACATAGGCCGTCTCGCCACCGGCACCGGGCCGGTTCACGACGACGAAGTTGGCTCCCGGAAGCTCGGCCGGGAGGAACTGCGCGAGTGCGCGCATCATGACGTCCGTGCCGCCGCCAGGGGCGAAGCCGACGATCACCTCGATGGAGCGGCCGGCCGGCCAGGAAGGCTGCGCCAGGGCGGGCGCTCCCAAGGTCGCGAGCCCTGTCGCAAGCAGGGCCCGGCGAGTGGGTTGGTGGATGCTCATGGTGTCTCCTTTTTCTCCGCTTGGCCTTGGCGAAGCGGAAATAGGCTGGCTCGACTAAAAACTTAACCGCCACGGCCGTCACGCCGTGAGGCGGTTTTCTGGCCTATGACGCGCCGAGACGCCATCCAGCGATCCCCTCCGCGTTGCGGAAGCCGCCCATCGCGAGCGCTTCTGCCGGGGATCGAGGGGCGCGGGATCGCGCTTTCGCCTCGCCACCAACACGTGCCTACCTGACCGATGCGACCGCTGCGCGGATGGCTCGGAGGCCACCAGGGACTACCACGGCACCCTCCAGCGCGGGCAGACGGCCAGCCAGCACCGCGACGATGCTCTCTGCCGCGCCGGTGGACATGCCGACGGCGCCGTGCGGGGTGTTGGCGGCCAGATGCGGCGTCGCCAGTACTCGCGGATGGCTGCGCAGCCGGCTGGCGACGTCCAACGGCTCTTTCGCGAAGACGTCCACGCCAGCCCAGGCGACATGGCCGGAGTCCAGCGCCGCCAGCAGGGCGGTCTCGTCGACGATGCCGCCGCGGGCCGTGTGGATCAGGATCGCGCCGGGCGGCAGCAGCGCGAGTTCATCCGCGCCGATCATGCCGCGCGTCTCGGCGTCCAGGGGGCAGTGCAGCGACAGAACCTCGGACCGCGCTAGCAGTACGCGCAGTTCCGTCATCCGTTCCCCGGGGCCTGGCAACGCGCCTGCCTTCAGCAGCGGATCGTAGACCGCGACCTTCATGCCGAACGCATCCGCCAGGCGAGCAACCTTGGCGCCGATCGCCCCATAGCCGACGATGCCGAGCGACGCGCCGTCCACGTCGCGGGTCATCCGGGAGGTCTTCTCCCACAATCCCTCGCGCATGCCGGATATGACCGAAGGCAGGTCCTTCATGAGCGCGAGCATCAACGCCATCGCGTGCTCCGCCACCGACTTCGAATTGGCGCCGGCGGCCCGCGTGACCGTCAGGTTGCGCGCCTTGGCGGCGGCGAGGTCGATGCCATCAACGCCGGCGCCGTGGCGCGCGATCACCCGCAACTCGGGCGCGGCCGCATCCATGACCGCTGTGTTGACGATGCCCTGCCGATGCAGCAGCGCGACGGGGCGGTGCTCGGCGATCGCGGCAAGCAACTCGGCCTCCGAAGGATAGCCCGACGTGCAGAACACCCCGTAGCCAGCCTGTTCGAGGATCCCCACGGCTTCGGGTGCAAGCTTCGCGGCGGTGACGAGAACGGCGGGTTTTTTGGTCCCGGGCTCGGTGGCGTCTCGCTTGAGCATCGTTCAAACTTTCGGAAGGGTCGCCGGCGGCGTCATTTATGGCCACCCCAGCTTAGAGGTACCGACTACGGCTTGCACTCAGATGGCGTCGCGGGTCCAGGCACCGATGTTCGACGGCTGGGATCGACCAGCGTCTGAACCTTGCGTCACAGTCGCGTGGACACCTTGAACCGGCAAAGCCAGAACGGCACGCCGAGGTATGGAAGACGCCAGCCCGGATCAGGCCCGTGGACCGTTGTCGGGGATCGGTTCGTTTTCCTCAATCCGCCGATAGGAGAAGCGAGAGAGATCGATCGATCGGAAGCCACCCTCCAGGATCATCTCCTTGATGGCCCGCCCAACCGCGGGCGCGTGCATCAGCCCATGGCCCGAAAAACCCGCGGCCAGGATGAAGTTCGGCACCTTGTGAAAGCGATCGAGGACCATGTTCCCGTCCAGCGGGTTCATGTCGTAATGCCCGACCCAGCCGCCCTTCAGCTTGATGGCCTCGAAGGCGGGGCATCGCTCGGCCAGCCTCGGCCAGAGCTCCTGTTCGAATACCTTGTGGTCCTGCTCCCAGTTGAAGCCGAACGGCTCGCCATGACGCGAGTGGCCACAGAGGTAGCCGAGCGAATGGGGGCGGAAGGAAAACCCGTCGTCGCCGCGCATGGCCGGGATCGTCTCGATCTCCGCGCGGCTGTCGAAGAAGAACTGATGCCGCGGCATCGGCGCGATCGGAACGGGCATGCCGACCATGCCGCATATCCCCGGTGACCAGCAGTTTGCGGCGTTCACGATTGTATCGACCGACAGCGTCCTGCCACTTTCCAGATGCGCCGTCGTGACCCGGCCGTTGGCAACGTCCAACCCGACGACGCGGTCCTTGAGATAGGTGATGCCGAGGCCCTCGGCGGCACTGCGCATCCCCATCAGCGCGCCGTGGGGATCGATCTGCCCATCGGGTGAGAGGGCGGCCGCATCCACTGCATCGAAGACGAAGGAGGGATAGCGCTGCCGCAGCGTCGCGCGATCGAGGATGTCCACCTCGACGCCAAGGCTGCGCTGCATTTCGGCATCGGCCTGCAGCAGCTCGACATTGCCAGCGCCCTTCACCTGGTAGAGGTAGCCGATGCGCTTGAACTGCGGATCGTAGGCCACCTTGCCGCCCGTCACATGCTCGGCGAACCCCGAATAGACGGCGTCGCCATAGAGCGACATCTCCATATTCTCGCGGACCGAATGCTGCAGGCGCACGCCGCCGGTCGCGCGCGGCGTGGCGGCGAATTCATAGGTGGGGTCTGGCTCGACGACGATGACATCGGCGGCGCAGCCGGCGCGGGCGAGATGATAGGCGGTGGAGGAGCCGATGATCCCGCCACCGACGATCACGATGCGGCTCATGGGCGCTTTTCCTCGCTGGTGGCAGCTTGGATCGCCGCCCAGATCTTCATCGGCGTCGCGGGCATGTCGATGCCGCGGACGCCGAGCGGCGCCAGGGCATCCAGCACGGCGTGGATGATGGTCTGGGGTGCGCCGATGCAGCCGGCTTGGCCGGATCCCTTGACCCCGAGCGGGTTCGACAGCGTGGGGATGCCGGCGAAGATGACCCTCAAATCGGGCAGGTCCATCGCGCGCGGCAGACAGTAGTCCTGGAAGGATGCCGCCATCGGTTGCGCCGTTTCCGCGTCGTAGGCGACCTCCTCCAGCAGGGCCTGGCCGATGCCTTGGGCGAGGCCGCCCTGCACTTGGCCGCGCGTCAGCACGGGGTTCACCAACGTGCCGTAGTCGTCGACCGCGACGTAGCTGAGAAGGCTCACGAGCCCAGTCTCGGGATCGACCTCGACCTCCGCGACGTGGCAGCCGTTCGGGAAGGTGACGAGGTCGAGCGGGCTGTCCACTTCGGCGTCGATGCTGTCGCCCGCCTCGGCAGCGGCCGCGGCGACCTCCAGCAAGCCGATCCCGCGCGTTTCGCCGGGGATCGCGAAGCGCCCGTCACGGAATTCGATGGCGGCCTCGTCGGTCTGCAGCAGCTGCGCCGCCAGGGGACGTGCCTTAGCGAGCACGGCATCCATCGCCATGACCAGCGCGGCGCCGCCCATGTGGAGCGAGCGCGCGCCGCCATGACCCTTGCCACGGGCGACGGTCCGCGTGTCCGCCTGGACCACCCGGAAGGTGTCGAAGGGCAAGCCAAGGTGATCGGCGGCGATCTGGGGGAAGCTGGTCTCGTGCCCCTGCCCGTTCGACTGCACACCGGTTGCCAGCACCACCTGGCCATTCGCCTCGAAGCGGACAGCGGCCCACTCGCCGGGCGGACCGCGCGAGGTCTCCAGGAAGCAGGCGATGCCGAAGCCGCGCAGCATGCCGCTCGCTTCGGACGCCGCGCGCCGCTGCGCGAAGCCGTTGCGATCCGCCAGTTCCAGGACAGCCGCCAGGTTCACCACCGCGTCGCCGCAGTCGATCGTCATGCCCATGGCGCTGCTGTACGGGAAGTCGCTGATCAGGTTCAGCCGGCGAAGCTCGGCCGGGTCGCGCCCGGTCTGCCGCGCCGCCAGGTCGATGAGGCGTTCGACGATGTAATTGGCCTCGGGCTTGCCGGCGCCGCGATAGGCATCGACCGGCACCGTGTTGGTGAAGACGCCGCGCGCCTCCATGCTCACCGCCGGGATCGCGTAGAAACCGCCCATGGCCGTGCCAGGCGCGTTGGTCGAGCTGCCGGGTCCGCTCGGAGAGAGATAGGCGCCGAGGTTGGCAATGGTCGCAACCTCCAGGCCCAGGATCAGCCCGTTGGTGTCGAGCGCCATGCGGCAATTGCTGCGGTTGTCGCGGCCGTGGGCTGTCGAGACAAAATCCTCCATCCGGGTGGACGTCCAGCGCACCGGACGCCCCAGGCGCCGCGCCGCGAGCATGGCGAGGACATACTCCGGGTAGACGAAGTTCTTTGGCCCAAAGCCGCCGCCGACATCGGGCGACACGACGTCGATCTTCTCGGGTCGGATGTGCAGGATGTGCTTGGCGAGCTGGTCGCGGATGCCGTGGACGCCCTGTGCCGAGAGCTCCAGTAGGAAATGTCCGCTGGTGGCGTCGTGATGCGCGACGGCGGCGCGCGGTTCCATCGGCGCGGCGGAGAGGCGGTTATTCACGAGGGACAGCGAGACGGTCGTGTGGGCCGCCGCGAACGCCGCCGCGACCTTGGCCTTGTCGCCCTTTTGGAACAGGTAGGAGAGATTGCCGGAAGCCTGCGGCCATAGCTGCGGCGCGCCCTCGGCAAGCGCTGCGGCGCCGTCGGCGACGGCGGGCAGTATTTCATAGACGACCTCGATCGCCTCCGCGGCGTCGCGTGCCTCGACTAGGGAATCCGCGACGATGCAGGCGACGGGATCGCCGACGTGGCGAACCACGCCATCGGCCAGCGCCGGGCGTGGCGGGATGATGATGGGCGCCACCGTCGCAACCTGCGCGACGCAGGGCAGGTCCCCGATCCCCTCCGCCCGGAGGTCGGCAGCCTTCAGGATCAGCCTGACCCCCGGCATGGCCGACGCCGCCACGGTGTCAAGCAGCACGATGCGCGCATGGGCATGCGGCGAGCGCAGGACGTAGGCATGGAGAGCACCATCGGCGGGCTGATCGTCGACGTAGTGGCCAAGGCCGCTCAGGAAGCGTTGGTCTTCCACGCGCCGCCGGGAGCGGCCGGTCTCACGCTGCGCCGTCATAGGCGGATCGCCCAAGTGTCCGCCAGGCTCAGCAGATGTCGATGGTCGGTGTCCAAGATGTCGATGCCTCTGCTGAGCGAAATTGCACGGCGACGCAGGCGCTCGTCACCGGGAAGACGCCACCAACGAGTAGCGCTTGCCAAGCAAAAACCACGCCCCGGCACCGTCACGCCTCCACGATGGCTCGATCGTCAGCCCGGCTGACAGGCCACCGCATCACCGAACGGAGGAAAACCCCGCCGGCTGCAGGATCGTATTCACGATATTCGCCACGATCGGTCCGTCGCGCTCGCTCTCGGCGCGCTTCGCGATCCATTCGGGATCGGCCTGGAACGCGGCCCAGATACGCTCGCGCTCCCCCAGCGATTCCCAGGCGAGCATGTAGTGCAGGTCTTGGTTCGACTCGCCCACGACGGTGGTCCAGAAGCCGGCCTGTCGGATGCCGTGCCGCTCCCATATCTTCAGGGTCATGGTCTCGAAGCGCTTGAGCAACGCGGGCATGCGGCCCGGCACGCAGCGGTAGACGCGCAGTTCATAGATCATCGGTGAATTTCCTTTTCAATGCCTTCGAATGGTCGGCAAACGCCGCGCACTGTCATCTTGCCAGGCCCATGCGCCGCAGCAGCGATTCCTTCGCCTGAAGGTCGCCCGCCATGCGCGCCGCGAAGGCGGTGGCGCCGAGATAGTAGCGCTCCGGCTGCAAGGTTCGCCGCGCCATCGCCACGTAGGTTTCGTCGACGGCGGCGCCCTCGCACGCACCTTCGAGCCGCGCGCGCACCGCGGCCGGCAGCCCCGCCGGCGCCAGCACGCCGCCATAGCTGGCGACCGACACGTCGTATCCGACCTCGCGTGCGATCGGGACCTCCGGGAAGCCGGGCGAGCGCTGCTCGGCGAGGATCGAGATCACCCTGACGGGCTGGTTCACAACAAAGGCCGCGACGGTGATGCCGATATCGATGCGGCTGGCCTGGACGTCGATGACAACAGCGCCATCGCCGCGGTACGCGACCGGTTCCAGCTCGATGCCAGCCGCCTCGGCGAGCGCGGCGCCGGCGAGATGCTGGATCGAGCCGACGCCGAGATGCCCGTATTGCAGGCCACCGCGCCGGCGCGCCTCGGTGACCATATCCGCGAGGCTGCGGATCGGCGAGGACTCCGCCACCACCAGGGCGAAGGCATGATCGTAGGTCTGGCAGATGCCATCGAGCGATGCCGCCGTGTAGCCGGTATCGGCCCGCAGCATCGGCGAGACAATCAGCGGCGTGGTCGCCGAGAAGGTGAGCGTGTATCCGTCGGGCGCCGAGCGGGCGACGGCGGCGATGCCGACGCTGCCGCCGGCGCCGTCACGGTTCACGACCACGACCGGCTGGCCGAGGCGGCTCGACAGACCGGGTGCGAGGGCGCGCGCGAGCAGATCGGTCACGCTGCCGGCGGGATAGGGGTTGATGAGCTGGATCGGGCGCGTCGGCCATTCCTCAGCCTGCGCGGCGCGCGGCAAGGACAGGACAAGCGCCGCCGCCAAGGCCGCGCCCAAGACCTGGCTGCATAGTCTGGCAAGGCCGCGAGGCTGCGCCATCATCGTGTCCCCACCTCGGCTGCCGAAGTGCGCCGCGTGGGGCGGTCGCCGTTCCGGTCATGGATTGCGCGACTGTGCTGACGGGATGCCCGATGGGTCAAGCGCCAGCCGGTCGTGTCGCGGCGTGCGCCGGGCGGCTTTCGGGAGAGCGGCTATGCTGCCAGTCTCGGCGCCACGGGCCGTGTGGCCCCACTGGACAAAAAGAGGATGACGCGATGAAGGGTTGGCGCGCGCGGCTCGGGTTCCTGGTGGCGCCCGGCAATCCCACCGTCGAGCCGGAGATGCAGGCGCTCTGCCCGCCAGGTGCGTCGGTGCATTTCACGCGGCTCCACGCGCAAGGGCCTGCCGGCACCCACGCCGGCCAGGACGAGCGCAACCTGAGCCAGGCCGCGAGCGTGCCGGAGGCGGTGAGGCTGCTCGCGATGGTGGCACCACGGGTGATCGTGCTGGCCCATACGGCGACGAGCTACACGCTGGGCCAGGCGCGCGAGGCGGCACTGGTGGCCGAGATGGAGGCGCTGTCGGGCACGCGCTTCATCACCGCCTTCGGCAGCACCCTGGCGGCGCTCGCCGCGCTCGGCTGCACGCGCATCGCCTATGGCACGCCCTACTCGGAAGCGACGACGCTGCAAGGCAAGGCGCACCTGGAAGCGCATGGCATCGCGGTGGTGAGCCACGGCGCCCTGGAGGATGTCCGCAACATCTACGATGAGACCGAGGCGCGCGCCTACGCCATCGCCCGCGCCGTCGACCACCCCGATGCGGATGCCGTGTTCCTGAGCGGCACGGGCATGCCGACCATCGGCGTGCTCGAGATGCTAGAGCAGGATTTGGGCAAGCCGGTCATCTCGGCAGCCTCGGCGATGATGTGGCACGCGCTTGAAGTGGCCGGGGTACGGCATTCGCAACCAGGATACGGCCAGCTTTTCTCCTGAACGGCGGGCCCGCCGAGGCTAGGCGGAGATCTCTCCGCCATGCCTCGCGGCTTCGATCGCGTGCCATATCTTGAGTGGCGTCGCGGGCATGTCGATATGCGTGATCCCATACGCGCCCAGCGCATCAACGACCGCATTCATCACCGAAGGCAGCGACCCCGCGCAGCCTGCCTCGCCGCAGCCCTTCACGCCGAGCGGATTGGTCTTGGCAGGGACCGGATGGCTCTCGAAGCCGAAGCTGCACAGATCCAGGGCACGCGGCACCCCGTAGTCCATGAACGAGCCAGTCAGGGGCTGGCCCGATTCATCGTAGTGCACCATCTCCATCAGAGCCTGGCCGATCCCCTGCACGATGCCGCCATGCGCCTGGCCCGCGACCAGCATCGGGTTCACCAGCACGCCGAAATCGTTGACGGTCGCGTAGCGCACGACCTCGATGCCGCCGGTGTCCGGGTCCAGCTCGA
>JAQGHV010000210.1 GCA_028288785.1 Rhodospirillales bacterium
GGCCCCGCAGGCGACACCGACTCCGGCGCCCCCGCGTCCGAACCCGCTACCCGCGCCGCCGACACCGGTGACGCCGCCGCAGCCGGCGACGGCCCCCGGCACGTCGACGACGCCGCCGGTCGCACGTCCGCAGGAACGATCGAGCAGCGTGCTCAATACGCTCGACCGCCTGCGTACGACCCAGCAGCAGACCGAGGCGCCGCGCGCGCGGCCGAACCCGCAATCCGCACCGGCCGCGGGCGGTGGCTCGCCAACCGGCAACTCGACCCTGACCTCGGGTGAAATCCGCGCCATCGCCGAACAGATCAGCGAATGCTGGTCCGTCGATGCCGGGATGGTCGGCCTGAACACGATCGTCGTGGAGCTTCGCGTGCAGGTCGATGGGCAGGGCGTGATCCGCAACGCGGTTGCCGCCTCCGGCGGTCCGCCCGCCGAGCCGCGCGCGCGAGCGGTGTTCGAACAGGCGCGTCGTGCGTTGACGGATACGCGGTGCGCCGCATTGCGCATCCCACGTGACAAAATCGCGGAGGTTCAGGCTTCGATCTTCCGCTTCAACCCGAGAGGGCTCGTCTCCCGATGATCACCACAGGCATCTCCCGCCGCCATGCGCTTCTTGGCGGCCTCGTCGCGCCCGGCATCTTCGCGACCTCGCTGGCGTCCCTGGCCCAGACGCCCGCGGCACCACGCGGCGCCGTCATCGACATCACGCGCGCTCGGACCGATCCATTGCCGATCGCGATCCCTGATTTCGCGGGCTCCGGCGAGGGTGAACGGCTGGGACGCGAGATCGCCCGCATCGTGCAGGCGAACCTGCGCAATTCGGGGCTGTTCCGCCCGGTCGACCGTCAAGCCTTCATCCAGACGGCCGAGGCCGCCGCCCAGACACCCCGCTTCCAGGATTGGCGGCTGATCGGTGCCCAGGCGCTGACCACGGGCCGCGTCGAACTCCGCGGCGACCAGGTGCGCGTCGAGTTCCGCCTGTGGGACGTCAATCCCGAGACGCAGCTCCAGGGCACCGCCTTCAACGCGCCGAACGTCAATTGGCGGCGCATCGCACACCTCATCTCGGACGCGATCTATGAGCGGCTGCTGGGGGAGAAGGGCTATTTCGACACCCGCGTGGTCTACATCAGCGAGGCCGGGCCGCGTGACCGGCGCATCCGGCGCCTCGCTATCATGGACCAGGATGGCGAGAACCACCGCTTCCTCACCGATGGCCGGCTGACCGCGCTGACGCCGCGCTTCCACCCGAGTGCTGATCGTATTGCCTTCATGTCCTACCAGGCCCAGGGCGAGCCGCGCGTGTACCTGCTCGACCTCGGCTCTGGCCGGCAGGAGGTGCTGGGCAATTTCGGCGGGATGACGCTGTCGCCGCGGTTCTCGCCCGATGGGCGATCTGTGGTGCTGTCCTCGACCCGCGGCGGCGATGCGAACATCTTCGTGGTCGATCTGGGGTCGCGGCGCGAGCGCCAGCTCACCTCCGGCAGCGGGCTCGACGTGTCGCCTTGCTACTCGCCGGATGGCGCGCAGATCGTGTTCAACTCGGATCGCGGCGGCGACCAGCAGCTATACGTGATGGATGCCGGCGGTGGCGGTGCCCGGAGGATTTCCTTCGGAAACGGCCGCTACGCGACGCCGGTGTGGTCGCCACGCGGCGATCTCATCGCCTTCACCCGCATCGCCCGCGGCGGCTTCGCGATCGGCGTCATGCGCCCCGATGGCTCGGGCGAGCGTATCCTGTCTGAAGGCTGGGGCATGGAGGGGCCGACCTTCGCGCCGAACGGCCGCGTCCTGATGTTCTACCGCGAGACACCGGCGCGGGATCGGCGCGGCGGCGGCTATTCGTCACGCTTGGTCTCGATCGATATCGCCGGTTTCAATGAACGCCCTGTCACGACACCGACTGATGCGTCCGACCCGGCTTGGTCGCCACTGTTGTCCTGATGCCGATGTTTGCGAAAATGCCTTGCGAATTCATCGGTGTGGCGCAGTTTTGCTTGACCCTGCGCCATCATTGACCGATATCCCCAACAATTGATTTCTTTTTCTGATCGTTCTCCTGAAAGGATTCTCCCGCCAATGACCAAGCCGATCCTCGCCGCCTTTGCCGCGCTTGCCCTGCTGTCCGCCTGCGCCAGCGACGAAACGACGACCGCCGCAACCGGCGGGACGGGGGGCAGCAGCATCCGTCCGGGCAGCCAGGAAGACCTCGTCGCCAATGTCGGGGACCGCGTCCTGTTCGACACCGACCGCACCTCCGTGCGCGAAGATCAGCGCCCGATCCTGCAGCGCCAAGCGTCGTGGATGCAGACGAATGCGTCGGTGACGGTCCAGGTCGAGGGCCATGCCGACGAGCGCGGTACCCGCGAGTACAACCTGGCCCTAGGCCAGCGCCGCGCGAATTCGGCGCGCGACCTTCTGGTGGCCGGAGGCGTTGCGGGAGCACGCATCTCGACGATCAGCTACGGCAAGGATCGCCCCGCAGCGCTTGGTTCGGACGAGAGCGCCTGGGCGCAGAACCGCCGCGCGGTCACCGTCGTTCGCTGATGCCGTCAGCCGGAGCATAGCCTCTGGCGAGATCGTGATGGAGGGTGGCTGCCTTACGGTGGCCGCCCTTTTTCTTTATCTACAGTGGCTGGGTCGACAACAGGGGTAGGGCGTTGGTGAAGCCATTTCATGGATGGATTGCCGCCAGTCTCGTGGCGCTGACGCTGGCGCCATTCGGCGCGGTGGCGCAGGTCGAGAGCCGCGAGGGCATAGCGCTGCAGAACCAGATGCTGGAACTGCGCCGCGAGATTGATCAGCTACGCCGTGGAGGCTCCAGCCTGCCGCCGCCATCCTCGGCGCCGCGCGGCGCCGGCGGCAGCGAGATCATGGGCCAGCTCGTCGCGCGTGTCGCCGAGATGGAGGAGGAGGTGCGCCGCCTGCGCGGCCGCAACCAGGAGCTGGAGTTCCGCAACCAGCGCCTCTCCGAGGATATCGAGAAGCTGCGCGGCGATCTCGAATTCCGTCTGCAGCAACTGGAAACTGGGCGTCCTGGGACACCGCGTCCGACGGGTGGGTCCGCGACGCCACCGTCGAACAACCAGCGCAGCGACGTGGCGGCACCGCCGGTCCAGCCCCCCGCGAATTCCGGGCCGCGACCGCCTGAGCGTGCGCTGGCCGAGGGCCAGGCAGCGCTCGCGCGGCGCGACTACACGGCGGCGGAAGCGGCAGCGCGAGAGGTTCTCGCCGCGCGGGCCCCCGCGCGCGCCCAGGATGCGCAGATCCTGCTGGGTGATTCCCTTGCCGGGCGGCGGCAGTTCCAGACCGCTGCGCTGGCCTATGACGAGGCTTATCGGCGCAACCGTCAGGGTGCCCGCGCGCCCGAGGCTCTGCTGGGCCTTTCCTCCTCATTTGCTGGCTTCAATGCGCGACGCGAGGCCTGCGATACGCTGGACCAGCTGCGCTCAGAGTTTCCGCGCCTGTCGCCGCCGCTCGCCCAACGCGCTGAACAGGCGCGTCGGGCGAACAGCTGCCGCTGACGCCCGGGCGCCGCGGATGGCGGCGCCGGTTACCCAGGATGAGTTTGCAGCCTGGATGCGGCCGCTTGGGCCGTTTGGCATCCAATCTCGGATCGCCGCCGGGGTTTCTGGCGGGCCACACAGCCTGGCCCTGGTGCATCTGGCGCATCAGTGGGCGACGTCCCGCGGTGGCTCGCTTCTCGCGCTGATCGTCGATCATGGATTGCGGGTCGGCAGCGCGGCGGAAGCGGCGCGCGTGCGCGATCGGCTCTCGGGTGCCGGCATTGTGGCGCGCGTGATCGCGCTCTGCGTTGCAACGGGGGCCGGCATGCAGAACCGGGCGCGGGCGGAGCGGTTGCGCGCATTGCTCGATATTTGCGGCACGGAATCGCGTCCCTGGCTGCTGCTCGGCCACCACGCCGAGGACCAGTCCGAGACGCTGCTCACGCGCGCCTTGGCCGGAAGCGGCCCGGCTGGATTGGCTGGCATTGCCGCCGTCCGCGCCGAACGCGGGGCATTGATCCTGCGGCCGTTGCTGGGTGTCGACCCGGCGCGGCTTGAAGCCACGGTGGCCGCGGCAGCCCAGACCGCCGAGCGCGACCCGAGCAATGCCGATGCGCGTTTCCTCCGTGTCCGCCTGCGGGGTGCGGCGCTCGCGGAGGCTCAGCCCGCGCTGGCCGAGGCCGCCGCCCGCTTCGGCGAGCGCCGCGCGGCCCAGGAAGCGGCAGCTGCTGCGCGCCTCGCGGCGTGCGCGATGCTCTCACCCCATGGCTATGCCCGCATCGACCTGGCAGAACTCGGCACCGATGCGATCGCGGTCGGGGCGCTCGGAACGCTGCTGCGGCTGATCGGAGGCGCCGTCTTCGCACCGGAGGCCGAGGCCGTCGCCGCCTTGCTCGCCCGTGGCCACGGAACCTTGGGCGGTGCCTGGCTGCGGAACCCGCCAGGCGCCGCCGCGATCCTGTCCCGCGAGCCGGCGGGGCTGTCTCCTCCGATCCCCGCTCTTCGCGGGGCGGTTTGGGATGGGCGCTTCCTCATGCTGGGTGATGGTGCGCCGGATCACTGGCTGGGCGCCTTGGGCTGCGAGGTGCTGCAGGGTGATCTCCACTTGCCGCTCACTCTGCGCGGTGCAATTCCCGCGATCCGCGATAGCCACGGGAGGCTGGCGGCAGTGCCAACCCTGGACTATCCTTCATCTCTTGCGTGCCGACCGTTTGCCCTGGCCTTCGCACCGCAGGGCGGTGCGCCGTTCGGCTGGGCGCTTCCTGCGGTATCAGGGCCGGTATTTTCCCGGCAAATGACGCTTAAGTAAGTCAAGCGATGGGGGCCCCATTCACGCCCGGGCAATCCAACCCCATGTAGCACATCAGGAAGGCCCGGCGGGGCCGGAGGATACGCCCTCGGGCGAAGGAAGATGGGATTGCCCACGTGAACAATTTCGGCCGGAACCTGGCACTTTGGGTGATCGTGGCGCTGCTGCTCGTGGCGCTGTTCAACCTCTTCCAGCCATCGAGTGGATCGCGCGCCACCGCGCAGCAGGTCGCCTATTCTGATTTCCTGAATGAGGTGAACGCCGGCCATGTGCGGGACGTCGTCATCCAGGGGCGCATCGTCACCGGGCAACTTTCCGATGGGCGCAGCTTCTCCACATACACGCCGGAAGACCCCGCGCTTGTCACGCGCCTGACCGACAAGGGCGTGCGCGTCGTCGCGCGGCCCGAGGAAAGCGACGTCAACCCGCTGCTGCACTACCTTATGTCCTGGTTCCCGATGCTGCTGCTGATTGGTGTCTGGATTTTCTTCATGCGCCAGATGCAGGGCGGCGGCGGCCGCGCCATGGGCTTTGGCAAGTCCAAGGCCAAGCTGCTGACCGAGAAGCAGGGCCGCGTCACGTTCGAGGACGTGGCCGGCATCGAGGAGGCGAAGGCGGAGCTCGAAGAAATCGTCGAGTTCCTGCGTGACCCCCAGAAATTCCAGCGCCTCGGCGGCAAGATCCCCAAGGGCGTGCTTCTGGTCGGTCCCCCCGGCACCGGCAAGACGCTGCTCGCGCGCTCCATCGCCGGCGAGGCGAACGTGCCCTTCTTCACCATCTCGGGGTCGGACTTCGTGGAGATGTTCGTCGGCGTCGGCGCGAGCCGCGTCCGCGACATGTTCGAGCAGGCCAAGAAGAATGCGCCCTGCATCATCTTCATCGACGAGATCGACGCGGTCGGACGCCATCGTGGCGCGGGTCTCGGCGGCGGCAACGACGAGCGCGAGCAGACCCTCAACCAGCTCCTCGTGGAGATGGACGGGTTCGAGGCCAACGAGGGCGTGATCATCATCGCGGCCACCAACCGGCCGGACGTGCTCGACCCCGCGCTGCTGCGGCCGGGCCGCTTCGACCGCCAGATCGTCGTCCCCAACCCGGACGTGGTCGGCCGCGAGAAGATCCTGCGCGTCCATGTCCGCAAGGTGCCGCTGGCCCCCGATGTCGACCTCCGCACGGTGGCGCGCGGCACTCCGGGCTTCTCGGGCGCCGACCTCATGAACCTCGTGAACGAGGCGGCGCTGCTTGCGGCGCGGCGCGGCAAGCGCATCGTCACGCATCACGAGTTCGAGGACGCCAAGGACAAGGTCATGATGGGCGCCGAGCGCCGCACCCTCGTCATGACGGACGACGAGAAGCGGCTCACGGCCTACCATGAGGCCGGCCACGCGCTGGTCGCCCTGAACGTGCCGGCGACGGACCCGGTCCACAAGGCGACCATCATTCCGCGCGGCCGCGCCCTCGGCATGGTCATGCAGCTGCCGGAGCGCGACAAGCTGTCCATGAGCTTCGAGCAGATGACCTCGCGCCTCGCCATCATGATGGGCGGCCGCATCGCCGAGGAAATGACGTTCGGGCCCGAGAAGGTGACCTCGGGCGCGCAGTCGGACATCGACCAGGCCACCCGCCTCGCCCGTATGATGGTGACCCGCTGGGGCTTCTCGCCCGAGCTCGGCACCGTCGCCTACGGTGAGAACAACGACGAGGTGTTCCTCGGCATGCAGGTGAGCCGGCACCAGAACGTGTCGGAAGCGACGGCGCAGACGATCGACTCGGAAGTGCGCCGCCTTGTCGAGGCCGGGCTCTCGGATGCCCGCAAGATCCTCGAGGAGAAGCGGGCCGATCTGGAGGCGATCGCCGAAGGGCTGCTCGAATACGAGACGCTGACCGGCGCCGAGATCCGCGACCTCATCGAGGGCCGCCCCCCGGTGCGCGATTCCAACGAGCCACCGACGCCCCGCCCCTCGCCGGTTCCCTCCGCGGGCCGGGGCCCCCGCCCCCGCGGCGAGCCGCCCGGAGGCCTGGAGCCGCAACCGCAGGCCTGACCGGCGGACACACTGATCGAAGCCCGCCCTCCGGCGGGCTTCTTTGCGTTCAGGGGCCGCATGGCGGAGTGCGGCAAGGCCCGGGCGGATCGGACCTTTCGCCGCCGTTCAGAGTTGATCGCCGCACCCGGAGGCGTGGCGGGATGGCAGGCGAGATTTGGATCGTGGGCGGAGTGGCGGCGGCCGGGGCACTCGCCTCGCCGATCGGCGGGGCCCTCGCCCTCTGGCGTCAGCCGACCTCCCTGTTCATGTCCCTCGCGCTGGGCTTCGCGGCAGGCGTGCTGCTGGCCACCATCGGCCTCGAAATGATGCCGAAGGCGCTGGAGCTCGGCTCCGTGCCGATCGCGGCGGGCGGCTTCGCGGCCGGCATGGGCGCCGTTTACGGCCTCGACCTGTGGACGCATCGGGGCCGCATGGCAGGGCCCAAGGCGGACCAGTGCGGCGACGTCCGGCGCTTCCATTCCGGCCACCCGTCGCGCGCGTCGGACGCCGCGGTGCTGGCCGGCGGCACCAGCGCCGAGGAGCTGATCGAGGGGCTCAGCATCGGCATCGGCGCGGCGATCGACTCCCGGATCGGCATCATGATTGCCCTCGCCATCGTCATCGACAACGTCGCCGAAGCGCTCAGCATCGGCACGCTGATGCGGAGCGAGGAGTCGGATGCGACGAAGCACCGTCGGCGCATCCTCGGCTGGACGGGCCTGATCGGCCTGTCCCTGCTCGTTTCCACCCTGGCCGGCTGGTTCCTGCTGCGGGACATGCCGAAGCCGGCGCTCGGCTTCCTGTTCGCGGCCGGTGCGGGCGGCATGTTCTACCTGACAGTCAGCCAGCTCGTGCCGGATGCCGAGGAGCGGCATTACCAGCAATCCGCCGCGCTCGCGGCCGCGGCCGGCTTCGTGCTGATCTTCGTCCTGTCGAACCTGGTGGGGGGCGAATAGGCCCGCGGCTCAGGCGGGCCGCACCGGCAGGTCCACGTGGCAGCGGCCGAGATCCAGCGTCAGACGTGGGGGGCGGCCATGCGGCACCTGCCCGCAATGGTCGGCATCGGCCCCGGAGATCGACAGCCTGATGCGGCTTCCCGCCGCGAAGCGCCACGCCACGGGCAGGCATGGGATCCGGATCCGCTCCCGCCGACCGGGCACGAGCGGTTGCGCGTCGCGGCGGGCAAAGGTGCGAAACGGCCACGCCGTCCGGTAGCTGTCCGGGCACGGCGCCTCGGCCCGGTGCAAGGCCCGCAGCAGCCCCTCGGTGACGTAGCGGACCTGTCCGTCGGCCTCGACCTCCGAGAGGTAGCAGAACAGGGCCGCGTCCGGCTCGCTCGCGGCGAGCGTCAGGTCCACCAGGGCGTGGCCGGTGAGTTCGAGGCTCTCCGGCAGAGGCTCCGAGGTCCAGCTCGCCAGGCGGGCGGCCCTGTCGGCCCAATCCGGATAGTAATCTCGCGAGTCGATGCCGGCGATGCGCTCGTAGCGGGTGCCGGTGCCGCTGCCCCAGGAGAAGTCGACCTGGATCTGCTCGCTCGGCCCGTCCGGGGCCGGCGCGGACCGGGCTTCGTCGTCCCGGAGCTGTCCGCCGGCCGCAAGGGACAGCCTGCGGCCGCCCTCGGCCGGCGGCCAGGTCTGCGCCGCGCGCCAGCGCTCCGCATGCAGCGCGAAGAGGTGGATCGGCGCCTCGCGGTCGAGACCGGTCGGCCGCCCCAGGAGGTACTGGTCGAAGAAGCGCAGGATCTCGCCCAGCAGGGGAAAGCGCGGCTCCACGGCCTGTCGCCAAGGCGACACGTCGATGCGGGCGCCGTGATCCCAGGGGCCGAGCAGGAGGTGGCGCGGGTTGTTGGCGAGCGTCAGGTGCCGGGCGATGGCGCCATTGGCGTAGCCGGCGCCGTCGCGCCAGCCCGAGACCGAGTAGACGGCGACCTCGGGCCGGATGCCGGCCGCCACCGAATAGGGACTGAAACTCGCCGAGGTGAAATCCGGATCGTAAGGCAGCGCGTCGTCCCGGAACCGGAACTCGGCCATGAAGTCGGTCTGGCGGAAATTGCCGCGATGCTCGGCCACGGCCTCCCGGACGAGCACGCCCTCCGGGTCGTCGTCCACGGGCTGCGGCCCCTCGAAATCGGGGTTGGCGAAGTAGGAGAAGGATTTCAGGAGGTCGCGACGGTCGTGGTCCAGCGCCACCATCAGCTCGTCGTACACCCGCGTCAGCCCGGTCAGCAGGATGCCGCCAGGATAGTAATTGTCCGCATAGGTGTCCCAGACGGAGAAGAGCGGCGCGATCGCCTTCACGGCCGGGTGGCCCGTCGCAGCCAGGAAGTCCGCCCCGGCCCCGAGATACGACACCCCGGTCGCCCCGATGCGGCCGTCCGACCAGGGCTGGCTGACGATCCAATCCGCGACTTCGCGCGAGTCTTCGCGCTCGCGCGGGGACCGGAAGGAATCGCGGGTGCCGAAACTCGCACCCGTGCCGCGGGTATCGACGACGACCAGGGCATAGCCGCGCGGCACGAACGCGTCGCGATACTTGCCGGCGTTGGGCGAGGGCTCGCCCTCCGCCCCGTCGCGCATCCGAAAGCGGCGGTAATAGGGGGTCAGGATCAGAATGGCCGGGAGGCGTTCCGCCGGTTTCGGGCCGCCCTCGTCCCGCTGCGCCGGCAGGTACACGTCCACTGCCAGGCGGCAGCCGTCCCGCATGACGAGGTAGCGGGAGCGCGGCGCCGGAATCGCGAACTCGGCCGGGCGCGAGGCCAAGTAGGCGCCCGGCGTCACCAGCCAGGCATCCTCGCCCTCGTGCTCTGTCATGGTCGTCCCTCCGGCCCGTTCAAGCCGGGCCCCGCCCGATCTCACGGCAGGGAGGTCCGGGTCGAGACGTCGGCCGCACCTCGATGGTTCGGAGCCGGGTGCCGGCCGGCTTCTACTCGGCCGCGGCGGCCATGGCGCCCGCATTGCCGCCCAGGAAATCCATCGCGGCCGACACGCCGCCCGAGCGGTGCGGGATGCCGCGGGCCCGCAAGCCCATCTCCACGCCGGTCAGCACGCCCGTGACCATGAGGTCATGGAAATCGCCCAGGTGCCCGATGCGGAACACCCGGTCGGCGAGCGGACCGAGCCCGTTGCCCAGCGACATGTTGGAGCGCTCCAGGATCTCGGCCCGCAGCGCGTCCGCCGAGTGGCCCTCCGGCAGCCGCACCGCGGTCAGCACGGAGGAATACTCGGCCGGGTCCGCGCATTGGATGTCGAAGCCCCAATGCCGCACGCAGCGCCGCGTCGCCTCCGCGGCGCGGTCGTGCCGGGCGAAGACGTTGTCGAGCCCCTCCTCGTGCAGCATGTCGATCGCGACCTTGAGGCCCTGCAGCAGGTTGGTCGAGGGCGTGTAGGGAAAGAAGCCCTTGTCGTTGATGGCCAGCATCTCTTCCCAGTCGAAGAAGGAGCGGGGCAGCCTGGCGGTCCTGGCGGCCGCCCGGGCCTTGTCGGACACGGCGTTGAAGGACAGGCCCGGGGGCAGCATCAGGCCCTTCTGCGAGCCCCCCACGGTGACGTCCACGCCCCATTCGTCGTGCCGGTAGTCGATCGAGGCGAGCGAGGAGATCGTGTCCACGATCAGCAGCGCCGGATGCCCGGCCTGGTCGATCGCACGGCGCACCGCCGGGATCCTGGAAGCGACGCCCGTCGAGGTCTCGTTGTGGACCACGCACACGGCCTTGATGGTGCGGCCCTTGTCCTCGGCGAGCCGGGCGCCGATCGCCTCCGCGTCGACGCCGTGCCGCCAGTCACCCGGGATCACCTCCGCCTCGATGCCGAGTTTCTTGGCCATGCGGCTCCACAGGGTCGAGAACCAGCCGGTCTCGAACATGATCACCCGGTCGCCCGGCGAGAGCGTGTTAAGCAGCGCGGCTTCCCAGGCGCCGGTGCCGGAGGCCGGGTAGATCACCACGGGCTTCTCGGTCTTGAAGATGGTCCTGATGCCGGCGAGCACCTCGCGGCCGAGCTTCCCGAATTCCGGCCCGCGATGGTCGATGGTGGGCTTGGCGATGGCGGCCAGGACCGGCAGGGGCGTGTTGGACGGGCCAGGGATCTGCAGGAAGTGGCGGCCGGCTTGATAGCTCACGGGCGTGCTCCTCAGGCCGTTCGGCCGCTCGCGTTTCGCTACACGCTGTGATCGGGTATCGCGGCATCATGGTCAATCTCGGGGTTCATGAACCAAGTCCCCCGACCCGTGGTCCGGGCGGTGGCACGTCACGTCCCGCCTCGCCCCGACAGGGAGGCTCCCGCGCGTGACCCTATCCCGCGACATGGCGCTGGAGCGGCGCCTCGTCCGCGACCTCGAGGGCGAGGTGCGCTTCGACGCCTTCACCCGCGGCCGCTACGCGACCGACGCGTCGATCTACCAGATCATGCCGGCCGGCGTGGTCTTCCCGAAGACAATTGGAGATGTGGAGGCGACGCTCGGGATCGCCCGGGACGCCGGCATCTCCGTGGTGGCCCGAGGGGGCGGCACCTCGCAGAACGGGCAGACGGTCGGGCCGGGGCTGGTGATCGACTTCTCCCGCCACCTGAACGCGATCAGCCACCTCGATGCGGAGAACCTGACGGCCACGGTGCAGCCGGGCCTCGTGCTGGAACGGCTCAACGGCCGGCTCCGGCGGGACGGATTGTTCTTCCCCGTCGAGCCCTCGACCGCGAG
>JAQGHV010000242.1 GCA_028288785.1 Rhodospirillales bacterium
GCGGCCAGCCCTTCCGTGGCCTGCCGCTTCCATTCGCCAACCATCGTCTGGTGGATGCCGTGCTTCGCCGCCAACTGCGCCGCCGTCAGCTCACCCCGCAGCGCCTCCAGCGCCACCTTCGCCTTGACTCCGCCGAATACCTTGTCCGCTTGCCCGTCATCCGGGTCCGTCCTTCTCGAAGGCGAACCGAGCTTAACCACCTGCCCGAAAGATCGGGACCACCTCAGTCCTCCTCGATCAAGGCAAGGGTTAAGTCGATCGCAGCCGACGACCCGGCCGAGGTGATGAGGGATCCGTCGCGGACGAAGATCCGGTCCGGCTCGATCCGCGCGGCGGGGTAACGCAGTGCGAGCGCCTCGGCGTATTGCCAGTGGGTCGTCGCGCGACGACCGTCGAGAAGGCCGGCGGCCCCTAGCAGGAAGGCACCCGTACAGGCTGAGCCGTGGCGCCGTGCAACTGCGGCTTGCTGTCGGAGCCAAGTCAGCACTGTTTCTGTGGCCGGCTCCGGGATTTCATGGGTCCCCACGGCAATCAACGTGTCCGCAGGGCCGGCCGCATCTGCGATGCCGTGATCTATAAGAACACTCAGACCTGAGCCGCTGCGCACGACGCCCGGTTCGGCGGCGACGATCCGCGTGTCGTACTGCCTTTCGGGCGGGAGGCGCTGGTTTGCCTCGAACAGGGCGTCGCGAATGCCGGTCAGTTCGAGCATATGCAGCCCTGGATGAACGAAAAGGAGCACCTGCATGATGAAGCTCCCGAACTCGGCGAACCTTAGCTCGACTTTGGCCAGTCAGTCGGCATGGCAGAGAGCATAGGCGATGCCGTCGCGGAGGGCTGGCGGAATTTTCGCAGCATCAACGGAGTGCCGGGATACGGCGCCCCCCCTCACTCCAGATCGCGCGTCGGCCTGCGGCAACAGTGCCGGCTAAGGTGGTCAGCAGCCATGATCGTGCCTACTTGCGTGAGTTCGTTGGGTTCAACCATCTTGAAGACGGCGCTCCCGCCTTCCCGACCGGACGCCCTGAAGCCTCCGTTCGCTACAAGCGGCAGGCACCCGGACTTGGCGGCGAGGACCCGGGCGTTCGCCGCCTATCAGCCGGTCGAAGCGGCGAGGTCCCCGCCGTTGGGCAATGCCGCGGTCGCCGGCGCTGCCTGCATGTCGGCCGGTGTCCGGAAGTCCCGGCGCGCTGCGCCGCGCGCGGACTGCACGCCCTGCGGAAAGCCGCTGCGGTCGCTGTAGCGTCGCCGCTCGCCGCTTGCCCGGCGGTGCCGGCCTGTCACTCCCTGCGCACCGATCAGGTCGAGCACCATGATGCCAGCGACCGCGGCGAGGGCGAGCGCGACGTTGTCGCGCTTGGGGTTGTCCGCGCGGTACGCGGCCGCGAGGGTAAGCACGTCGAGCGCGTCGCCGCCCACGCGGCTCCACAGCCCGGTCGTCTTGTCAGGCGACAGCGACAGCACGCCGCTGCCGATCTCGCGAAGCCCGTAGCTTCGCACGAGCATCTCCTGCCCCGGCATACCGAGCGCGCGGGTGAACTGGCGCGGGGCCAGCAGTTCGGCGAGGCCCAAGCCCAGGCTGAACCAGCCAAGCGCACGGACAAGCCTGTCCACGCCGCCAAGCGAACTTCGGCCCGGATGGACAACCTTCGGGTCGCCCTCGGACCGGGAGATGTTTGAGAGATAGCCCATGATTTTGCCTCCAGTTCAGGGCTTGAGCACGACCTTGACGCAGCTGTCCTGCTTGTCACGGAACACCTTGTACATCTCGGGTCCGTCCTCAAGCCGCGCGGTGTGGGTGATGACGAAGGAGGGGTCGATCTGGCCTTCCTCGATGCGGCGCAGCAGGTCGTCGGTCCAACGATTGACGTGGGTCTGGCCCATGCGGAAGGTCAGGCCCTTGTTCATCGCGAGCCCCATCGGGAATTTGTCGATGAGCCCGCCATAGACGCCGGGGACCGAGATCACGCCCGCCGGCCGGCACACGTAGATCATCTCGCGCAGCACATGCGGCCGGTCGCTCTCCAGCATGAGCATCTGCTTGGCGCGGTCGTAGATCGTGTCGGGTTGCCAGGGCGAGACGTAGCTCTCCATGCCGACCGCATCGATGCACTTCTCCGGTCCCTTGCCATCGGTCAGCTCGTTGAGCCGCTCGATCACGCTTTCCTCGTCGAAATTGATCGTGACGGCCCCGGCCGCCTCGGCCATGTCGAGCCGCTCGGGCAGGCGGTCGATCGCGATGACCTGCGCGGCGCCGAGCAGGATCGCGCTGCGGATCGCCATCTGGCCGACCGGCCCGCAGCCCCAGATGGCCACGGTGTCGTCGGGCTGGATGTCGCACTGGACGGCGGCCTGCCAGCCGGTGGGAAGGATGTCGCCGAGGAACAGCACCTGCTCGTCGGAGAGGCCCTCGGGGACTTTGATGTGGGTCTTGTCGGCGAAGGGCACGCGGACATACTCGGCTTGCCCTCCCGGATAGCCGCCGGTCAGGTGGGTGTAGCCGAACAGGCCGGCGGTGGGATGGCCGAACACCTTTTCGGCAAGGTGCTTCTTCCGATTGGTGGTTTCGCAGACGGAGAAATTGCCGCGGCGACATTGCTCGCACTCGCCGCAGATGATTGTGAAGGGAATGACGATGCGCTCGCCCTTCTTCAGTTGGCCGTTCACGCCGGAGCCGACCTCGACGACCTCGCCCATCATCTCGTGGCCCATGATGTCGCCAGGCAGCATCGCGGGGATGAAATTGTGAAAGAGATGCAGGTCGGAGCCGCAGATCGCGCAGCTCGTTACCCTCACGATGGCATCTCGCGGATCTTCTATTCGCGGATCGGTTACCGCATCGCAGCGGATGTCTTCCTTGCCGTGCCAGACGAGTGCTTTCATCGCACACACCTTCCTTCGATGGACCATGCGGGGCCGTAGGCTGTCGTCGATGATGCCGGCCACGTTCCGCGCGCGCTTGGCGAACGCGCGCGGGCGCAACGGGTTTGATATGGACGACGCCTAAGGAAGGTCCCTGCCCAGGCTGCGCGGCACGTTTGTGCTACATCCGGAAACCAGCGACGCGCTCCCAACCTTTCATTGGCCGAGCACCGAATTGGGGGCGCCACCTGATGCGACTCACGAGCACGCCTGGGTCAGATCGCCCTGACCCCGCGGAGTCGGTTGCGAAGCCGGCGTTGATCCTGCTGGCCCACGACAAGGCAGAGCTGCGTGACGAACTTGCTCGCGTGCTGTCCACAAGTGGCTGGGACGTTGAGGCAGTAGACGGTAGGGCCGCGGTCGCGACCGCGCGGCGCTGCCGGCCCGACCTGATACTGGCTGACGCAATGATACGTGAACCCGACAGCCTACCGTTTGCGGCTGCCTTGCGGCATGAGGCGGGCTTTAACGAGATCCCGATCATTCTGCTCTCCACACAGACCACCGAGGAAGAGCGCAGCACCAAGGAAGAGCGAATTGAATGCTTGGCATTCGGTGCCGACGACTACCTGGCGCCCCCGTTCCAAGAATGCGAGTTGCTAGCGCGGGTAGCTTCGCACCTGGCACTCTCGCGGCTGCGGCAGGAGGCGGCTGGGCGGGTGCTGCGCAGCGAGGGCCGGCTGAAGGCTGCCTGCGACTTGGTCGGAATCTCCCTTTACTCCTGGAACCCTGCAACTGATGTCTTCGAATGGGACGATCGCATTCGGGCGATGTGGGGCTTGGGGTCAAGTGCTCCGCTGGACATGAGCGTTTTCCTGGCCGGCATTCACCCCGGTGACCGGAAGCGGGTCGAGACCGCCATGGCAGACTGCACGGACCCGGCCGGGGATGGCGTCTACCACCAGGAGTACCGCGTAGTCGGGATCGGCGATGGCGTGGAGCGATGGGTAACAACGCATGGCCGCACCTGCTTCGAGCACGGTCGTGCCATTTCCTTCGTCGGCGCCGCGATCGAAGTCACCGAACGCAAGCGTTCGGAAGCCGGACTGCGCGCAAGCGAGTCGCGGTTCCGCGAGTTTGCGCAGCACTCGACCAGCGTACTCTGGATCATCGACCTTGAGGGGTTGCGGATCGAATACCTGAGCCCGGCCTTCGAGGCGGTTTGGGGCCGCCCGCCAGGCGCGATGCCGCAGGGCCTGGAGCTTTGGACCGAGAGCATTCACGCTGATGACCGCGCGCACGCACTCGCAGCGATGGAGCGGGTGCACGTGGGCAAAGCCGCCGCCGCACAATACCGCATCCGGCGTCCGGACGGCGGCGTTCGGTGGATCCGGGACACCTTCTTCCCGATACGCGACGAGCAGGGGCGTGCTTGGCGGCTCGGAGGGATCGCGCAGGACATCACCGCGCGCGGGAACACCCGCGTCTATGTCGTGGGTGCGGATAGGGCGTCTCGCGAGCGGCTCTCGCTCATGCTAGGCCGCGCTGGCCATGAGGTGCAGCCCTTCGATGCCGCGCGCGCTTTTCTGGACGCAGCGCCAGCCCTACTGCCGGGGTGCGTCGTTCTCGACTTCGCGGCTTCGGGCGACTCGGGGCCCTTGGTAGTTCGCGAGTTGAAGGCACGCCGGATCGGCTTGCCGGTGGTCGCCATCGGCAAGAGCGGGGGCGATGTCGAAACCGCGGTACAGGCGCTGAAGGCGGGCGCGGTCGACTGGGTTGAGGCGCCATATGGCGACGATGCTATGCTGGCAGTCGTCGCATCGGCATTGGCCCGCGCCGTCGGGGCTGCCGAGTGCGACCTGGCGGCGGAGCTCGCGCAGACGCGCATCGCGGCGCTCTCGAACCGTGAGCGTCAGGTACTAGAGGGGCTGTTGGCGGGTGGCACGAACAAGACGATTGCTCGGGAGCTTGGGCTCAGCCCGCGCACGGTGGAAATTCACCGCGCCCACGTGATGGAAAGCCTCGGCGCCCGCACTATCGCCGACGTGGTGTTGCTGGCCACAGCGGCGAGGCTTCAGCCGCGCGCGTAGTCCCCTGGCTGCAGTCGGGGACTTTCGGCGCTCAACAACCCGGCTCCACACATGATGGATACGACGTTAGCGCTTGGCTGGGCAGAGCGGGCCGTGGAGCAAAATGACCAATATCTACCGTCGTGGCGGGCTTTTGCGGCGGCTGGCAGGCCACCTCGGCATCGAGTCCAAGGGACGCGCCGCTGTGCAGCGCATCTTGGCTATCGCACCCGGCCATACGGTTTCAGCGCTCCGAGACACGTTGAAGTTTTCCGCGCCGGCGAAGTTGGAAGTCTATTTCGATAGTCTCCGCCGTGCTGGCCTGCCCGAGTAGCGGTCCGGCGAGGTGAGCGATGAGCCGGCGCCAAGGGATCCAGCGGTGTCGGGGCCAAGACAGCGTTCATCAAGCCCGCAGCCCTTGGGAAAATGGTTATGTGGAAAGTTTCAATGGCAAGCTGCGCGACGAGCTGCTCAACGCCGAGGTGTTCCACACCCTGGCCGAGGCCCCCCGGGGTCCTGATTGAGCAGTGGCGCGGGCATTACAACACAACACGACCGCACTCCTCCATTGGCTACCGCGCGCTGGCGCCTGAGGTGTTCCTGCCGATGATGCCGCCGCCGGGCAGTGTCTCAGGCCTTTCAGAATCCAGCCAGCCCAGCAGAACCAGGGGCCACTAACACTTTGCACTTACCACTTGGTTAGCGCCGGGTGAGACAAGTGTTTGAGCGTCGGGGACAACGAGCAACCCTATAGAATTTACAACTATTCGTGTACACGATCCGACGCCGACTGCGCGTATGAGTAGAATTCTGTTATGGAAGTTCACCCTCGGTTGCATCGGGTGATCACACGTCGGCTCCTCGCTTGAGCGGAGCCCAGTCGCTGGCGTCACCCGGGAGTGGACCTCATGCCGAACAACGTCAAGGAGGCACTTCAGCAGATGGCCGCAGAGGCCGTCATCAGGCGGTTCCAGGTCGCGGAGGGACCCTTCGTCGCAGCAGCAGCAAACACGCGCATGCCGATGATCTTTACCGACGCAGTAGGGCCGAACCACCGGATTATTTTTGCCAACGACAGCTTCCTCCAGTTAACCGGGTACGAGCGCGACGAAGTGCTGGGCAAAAACCTAAACTCCCTGATCGGCTACAATTTTGACTTGTCCGAACGCACCAAGCTTGATGAGGCTTTTACACCGGAACTCGGCAACGATTTAAGCTTTGTCTTCAGCCGCAAAGACCGCAGTACCTTCTACGCCTCGGTGTTTGTCGCCGCAGTCTACGAACACGGTGAAGCAGCCGCACAGCATTTTGTGTCCTTTCACAACACGACGTCCCACGTCCGTGAGAAGCAGCACCTCCAGCATCTACTCAACGAGCTAGACCACCGCACCCAGAATACCCTTGTCACGGTGCTGGCAATCGCCGCACAGACGCTGCGCCGCGAAACAGACGTGAAAGCCTACCAGAATTTCGAAGGGCGCGTGCTGGCGCTGTCGCGGGTGCATACTCTACTTGGCCGGACAAAGTGGAGCGGCGCGCGCTTGCGTGATGTAGCCGAGCAGATCTTGCAGCCTTTCGGCCTGCCGGACGGCCCGGAGTCGAAATTTTCCCTGACTGGTGACGAAGTCACCCTCACTCCCAAGACTGCGCTGAGCCTGGGAATGGTGTTTCACGAGCTGGCAGCCAACGCCGTGAACTATGGCGCACTCTCAGTAACCGGCGAAGGGCGCATCGCGCTCGAGTGGACATCAATACCAGATCAACCATCGAAACGCCTGCATGTAGTCTGGCAGGAAAGTGGCGGCCCACTTGTGGCGCCAGCAGGCCGCCGCGGCTTCGGCACCCGGCTTATTGAAGGCGGGCTAGCGCAAGAATTAAACGGCGAGGTTCACCACACTTTCAGCGCGTCGGGCGTGCGCTGCGAGATCAACATGCCGGTGCCAGTCGCCGTGAAATGGCCCGAGTTTGAATAGGGCGGAAACGCGGCCGCGGGTCCTCGTTGTCGAGGATGAGCAGATGGTGGTCTGGATGTTAGAGGACATGCTTACCGACCTCGGATTCGAGATGGTGGGCCCTGCCGTCCGTGTCGGCGAGGCCCTGGAACTGGTTGATGCCGAAGTGTTCGATGCCGCCGTTGTCGACATCAACCTGGCCGGTACCCAAAGCTTCCCCGTGGCCGATGCGCTGGCGGCACGTGGCATTCCCTTTACCTTCGCTACTGGGTACGATCGGTCGAGCCTCCCAAGCGAATACCAGCGCTTCAGCTGCCTCCGCAAACCGTACCGGATCTCGGATCTCCGCGAGGCACTCGACCAGATCATGGAGGGGCGCACCGGGAACACAGTTTGACAGGCGAAAGCAAGCCGGCTGATGGACGCACCGACGGAGGTCGCCGCGCGTGCTAGCTGAAAAATCCTTCAGCAGCTGTGAAGGCCCCTACGGTCGGCGCAGGCTAACGCAGTCTGGACCACCAAGCAAAGCGCCTCAAAAATCATGGCCCATTACCAATTTGCTCGGCCGCTCGACTGCGCCGCCAACTATCGCCTGGAGTATTTGTTATCGATCGAGCAATAAAACGCGTGCCAATCCAGCGAGGTTCCCGAATCGCAGGCTTGATGAGTGGACGATCACGTCGCATTGCCTTTGGGTTGACGCTGTCGGCCTGGGTGGCTTGCTCTGGCGTGGCGGGACTGATCGCCGAGCGGCACGCAGGTCGAGTCCAAACCGAGGCTGAAGCCGCCGCACTTGCTCGTGCTGAGATTGGCGCCGAAGCGATGGAGCAAAGTCTGTTACGTACGCTTGAGGCGGTCGAGGGACTGCACGACTTGGCGGCGTCACGTCAGCGCCTGCTCGATACCGGCGATCAGCGTGGCGCTGAGGCGATTGAGGGGCAACTCACTACGGTCGCTCAGCGTGGCAGGTTCGGCGTGGTCCACGTCGGCGTCATCGGGTCCGATGGTTGGCTCTCCTGGTCGTCAGAGCCCGGTTGGGAACGCATCGATCTAAGCGACCGCGAGCATTTCAATGTCCATCGTGACCGCAGCCACACGCTGTTCGTGAGCGCGCCACTAATGGGTCGCACCTCCGAGCGATGGGGTGTCCAGCTTTCCCGCCCGCTATACGATCGGTCGGGATCGTTCGCAGGCGTCGCTGTCGTCTCGATTGACCCCTTAGAGCTGTCGCACGACCTTGCCGGTCTAGACCCCAGCGTCGGGAGTAGCGCAATTGTTCTGCGTAGGGACGGCGGTATCCTTGCCCGTAGTCGCAGCGCGCACACCGCGCTAGGCCAGACTTTCGGCCGAGAGGTGCCGCTTATGGCCGCAATAGGGCCCACGCGCGCGGGCCGGCTGCGGGTCCTTGGCAGTGCCTTTGACGGGCGCCCAAAGTTGGTAGGCTACCGAGTACTGGCGAGTGCACCGCTAGCCGTAGCCGTCGCGCTCGACTTGGAACAGGAGCTGAAGCCGACGGCCTTCGTGCGCCCGGCGCTGTGGGCCGCAGCTACAGCCATCTCATTGCTTGCCCTCACAGTTGCCGGTTTGATGCTGCTTTGGCTGGAGCGCAGGCGGACACAGGCAGACCTGGATTTAGTCCGGCTGGAACGTGAAGCGGCACTCGACCGCTTAGCGCACGCGCAGCGAATGGAGGCGCTGGGACAGCTGGCTGGCGGTGTTGCACATGACTTCAACAATGTCCTCCAAGCTGTGCTCGGAGCCGCAAAGCTGATTCAACGCCGTTCCAGCGACGCGTGCGCGGTGCAGCGCTTAACGGATACGTTGGTAGAGGCTGCCGAGCGCGGCGCCTCAGTAACGCGGCGACTTCTTGCTTTTGCCCGCCGCAGTGACCTGCGCGCAGAGGCAGTGCGGATTGGGCCGCTCCTCGCTGGCCTTAGCGAGGTACTTACCCACACTCTCGGTGCCAGCATAGAGGTGCAAATAAAAGCCGATCCAGCACTGCCACCGGTCCTCACAGACAGCGGAGAGCTCGAGACTGTTCTCGTGAATTTGGCCATCAACAGCCGGGACGCAATGGCGCCATCGGGAGGTGGAACGCTCACCATCTTAGCTGTAACCGAGGAGGTCACGGCCGGCGGGCAGTCCAAGGCGAATCTCCCACCGGGGACTTATGTCCGGCTGGCAGTCTCGGATACGGGCGGCGGTATGGACGCGACAACACAGGCTCGCGCTGTGGAGCCGTTCTTCACCACCAAACCCAAAGGGCAAGGAACCGGGCTCGGCCTCGCAATGGCCCAGGGTTTTGCCGCACAGTCCGGCGGTGCCTTCATGATTGAAAGCGAGATCGGGCGCGGCACAGTAATAACGCTATGGCTACCAAAAGCCGCGGGCGAAGCGTCTCCCGAAAATACCGTCAGCCAAGTGTCGCTTCACCCAGAGGAAGGCAAACCCGGGGGACGTCTCCTTGTGGTGGATGACGAGCCGCAGGTGCTCGCTACAGTGGCAGAAGCCCTGCGGGAGCGTAGTTACCACGTTGAAGAGGCTCAGGACGGTCCGTCGGCACTAAAGCAGCTCGCCCTAACAGGTAGCTTCGATGTGCTAGTGACTGACTTGGCAATGCCGGGCATGAGCGGCCTGGACCTTTTACGCGAAGCGCGAAGCCGCCTGCCTGGGCTGCCTGCACTTATCGTAACCGGACACGCCGGCGACGCCTGCCCGGAAGGGCTTGCTGCAGCGGTCGGGGATGGACCACTCATGCTGCTCCGCAAGCCAGTTGGGCCGGATGAGATCGCGGATCATGTTGCAGCGATAATTCGAACGGGCGACGCCCCGTGACGTCTGTCGACACGATTTCGTACCGAACGTGCGCCGAGAGAATATTCGGCGGCAGCCTTGGTGCTAGACCCGAGTAGCTGTGGCGGGAATCAGGTTGTGATTTGATCCGGTGCGGTTGGGTGTGATTGGCAGGTTTCCAGGTTGCGCTGGAGGTGGCGATGGCTTGGCGTCGTGGGCAGGCGTAGGGGCAGGACCTGCGCGATCGTGTGCTGGCGGCTGAGGGCGAGACGGTGCGCCAGATCGCCGCGCGGCTTTTGGCCAGTCCGTCCTACGTCGTGAAGGTTCGGGCGCGGTTGCGGCAGACGGGCGAGCGTGAGGCGCGGGCGCAACACAACCACTTGCCGCTCCGCCTCGCACCGATGCTTTCCGCGC